>JANWZM010000129.1 GCA_025054635.1 Thermoflexales bacterium | reverse complement strand
ATGTCCTCGTCGCGGCTAACATCGCATGGCTCAACAAACGTGCTTCCCAAGGACTCTGCGAGGGGGCGCACACGGCGCTCTAGCTTTTCGCCAGCGTAGCTGAAACCCAACTTTGCTCCCTCGCGGTGAAAGGCTTTGGCGATGCCCCAAGCGATGCTGTGGTCATTTGCGACGCCGAAGATCAACGCTGTCTTCCCAGTGAGTAAGCTCATGAACATCTCCTGTGACGGAGCAGTGCCTGCCTATCTCCGTGCGTTCAGGTCCAGGCACTTCGGTCATCCTGAAGTCCAGCACAGTATAAAACGAGGGGGCTCAGTGCCTTCGGAGAGGAGTGACTGCATGAATACATGGCGGGGCTTGCCACACTGCCCTCACCCCCATCCCCTCTCCTTCGGGGAGAGGGGCATAGTAGACTCAAAGCGAAAAGCGTGGGCAGTCAGCTTTGTCCAACCTTCCCTACAAACGGGCAGGAGGGTGTCCAACTCGCCTGACCCCCCCTGCCTGCACGAAGCAGTAACTCTTGCGGATGGACTACGCCCGCTGCACCAGCGGGCGCAAGATAGCGCGCTCGTCAGCGTTGAACGCACGCAGCAGCCACAGCAAGCTGACGTAAACCGCCGTTCCGACTCCAAGTCCAAGCAGCGTCAGCCCGGCTGCGTAAAACACGCCTGCGACAGCAGCCATCGCCCCCGTCGCCAGAAATGGGCGCGCTAGGACTTCCACCCAGTCCACTGCGCCGATGTGCCTGCGGACGTAGAAGTAAAACGCCGCGCCCTCGACGATCTCGCTGGCGATTGTCGTTACCGCGGCTGCGACGTATGAGAACAGCGGGATGAACAGCGCGTTGGTGACGACGTTGAACGCTAGGCCGATGATAAAGGCGCGGGTCAGCGCCCGTTGCTGATTTGCTGCGATCAGCGCGTAGTTGGTGACGCTGTTGATCCAGCCAATCGGCATGCTCCAGCTCATCACCGCCAGCGCGATAGCGCCGTCAGGCAGAAACTCAGCGCCGCCGAGCACGCCGACCATCGGCATGCACAAAAACGTCGTCACCACCGCCAACGGAAGCGCAGCCATCACCAGCACCTTGACTGCTAACACGTAGCTTCGATGCAGTGCGTCCTCGTCCTGCGCCGCTAAGCGCGACAGCACCGGGAAAAGCGACTGGGTGAAGAAAGCAGGGACGATGTTGAAGGCGTCAATGAACTTGTATGCCGATGAATAAACGCCGACGACGGCTGCCCCGCGCAGCGCCTGCAACATCGGCACGTCCACCTTGAAGAACAGCGTCGCCAGCAGGTGGTTGAGCATCAGCGGGAACGACTCGCCCAACACCGCGCGGTTGGAAAAGCGCGCGGGTGCAGTTGCGCCCGTCGTCGGCTCGCTGGGCAGTGACTGCTGCGCTAGACGCCACAGCGCGCCCAACGTTAGCAGATTGACGATCAGCGAGGTCAGCGCCAACCCGATCACGCCCCAGCCAGATAGCAGGAAGACTAAGCCGATGGCTGCCTTGGTCAACGCTGTTGCGATTGTGAGCGCCGCTGGGGTTTCTGCGCGCTCGTAGGCGAAGAACAGCGCGCTCAGCCCAGTGGATAGACTCGCTGGCACTTGGGCGAGAGCAAGGATCAGAAGCGCTGCCTCAGCCTCTGCGGCAAGGTCGAACGCAGCGCGCCAGACTAGCACAACCAGCATCACTATTGGCAGCACCCCTGCGCCCAGCAGCAGGCGCAGCTTGCTGGTCTGTGCCAGATATGCCCAGGCGTTGGCGCGGTCGCGGCTGGCTTCGCGGGTGAGAAAGGTGTTCAGCCCAAAGTTCATCACAATCTCGAACCAGCCAACGACGACCACAGCGAAGTAGAAGTTGCCCGCGCCCTCCGGCCCGAGCACGCGCAGCATCACCAGCGCAAAGGCAAAGTCAATCAGCCGCGCGCCAAGATTAAAAACGGTGAGGATGGCGCTGTTGCGCGCTACGCGGCGCACGCCAGTCAAGTTGCGCCGGGCTTCACGTGGAAAATTGCGCCAGGCATACACGCCCGACAAGAAGAGCAACGTCGCCAAAGCAAGGAACGAGATGAACGCGCCGAAGCGAAAAGAGTCCGGTGAGTAGCGAAAGCGCACCGTCACCACATCCGCTCGCCCGAGTGCGCTGGGGTCGAGCAGTACGCCGCGGAAGTTGCCGTTGACGCGCACAATCGGCAGCTCGCGCTCGGCGCTCTCTTCTGCCCCGCGCGGGCGCACGAACGCACGCCAACCAGGGAAGTAACTATCGGTCAACACAAGCCAGCTTGGGTTGCTGCCCACTGGGGCATCCACCCAAACCTCATTGTTGCGGTAGGCAGTCACCGACGCTGGCTGCGGCTGCGCCGGCTGCGCTGGGGCTGCACCAGACCAGTCCTCTGGCGCGACAAGGACAAATTGGCGCAGGTCATACCGCTGGATCGCCTCAGCAAATGAGTCGGCGCGCACGGTGCTGGTCAGCGGCAGCAGAAAGGCGCGCGGCAGCGCGCGTGTGTTGCGGTAAATCAAGGTCGACCCGTCGTCAAAGACTTTCTCGTAGGCGGGGTTGTCGATCGGCGTGCTTGCCTCAGCAACGACGTAGCGCACTCCAAGCAGGTCGAGCAGCGGCGAGTCCAGGCTGCGCGGGTCACGGATTGGGCCGATGCGGTTGTAAAGCAAGTCGCCTTGCGGCTCGATGGCGCGCATGTAGTCGGCATACTGGCGCGGGATGATCGAGTCATACCCGCGAATGTCCTGCAAGCCGAACGACCACGCCATGTTCATGTTCATCGGTTTGAACGCTGGGCTTCCTGCTGGCTCGTAGGCGGTGAAACGCCACTGCCCTTCTTGGTCGCGCTGCAAGAAGGCAATTGCCTCTGGCGTGTGCTTGAGCAACGCTGGATCAACGGCTGGGTTAAAGCCAACGTAGCCCAGGTTCAGGTCGAGCGCGAGCAACCCAATCGAGAGCGCTGGCGCGAAGCGCACGGGCAGGACAGCGTTCTCGCGCGTGCTCTGGCGGTGCGCCATCAACAGCCGCCAAACCAAGCTGGAGGCAATGAGCAGGACGCCGAACAGTAAAAGGTTGCCTGCGGTGTAGCTGAAAAACGCCTCGGGTGAGCGGAAGCCGCGCTGGACCAAATCGTTCGCTAGCGCTCGCTCAAAGATCGGGCGCACTGCGCCCCATGCCAGCCGCGCGATGATCACGGCGACGATCACTAGTCCACCCACGCCTACGCCGACCCAGGGCGCAGCTAGGGTGATTGGCGAGAACCGTGCTGTAGCTGTCGGCAAGCGCATCCCTGAAAGCCGCCCGCGTCCAGCGCGACCCTCGAGCAGCAAATCATCGAGCGCGTGCGCTGCCAGCGCTGCCAACGCTAGCGTCAACGGGAACTTCCAGCGGAATGGCGAGTGCAACTGGTCAACGCCGGGCAAGCCGTAATACAGCACTGCGTAAAACGGCGTGCCGAAGATAAACAGGACGCAGATCAGCCCAAGCACGACGAAGAACCACGTCGGGAAGATCGCTCGCTTGCCGGCAGCCGCGCGCGCTCGTTGCAGCGCATTTCGTGCGGCGGTGACGATGCCCATCCCTGCCAGCAGCAGGGTGATCACGCCAACGTACACCCCGCCCTCGACGTGATCTTTGATCCCCCACCACGTGTTGCCGCTCGGGCTGTCCACGGGCTTGACGCTGAACGAGAACAGGTCAAAGTAAGTGTGATGAGCAGGGTTTCCGAAGATGTTCGGCATCAGCCACAAGAGCACGTTTCGCGCAGGGAAGCCGTAGCTCAGCACTTGCTCGAAGGTCGAGCGCCCTGCGCCGCGAAAGTTGCGCGTGACTAGCTCATACAGCGGCACGATTTGCACCGCCGCCAGCGCGATCCCGAACCCGCCCATCGCGGCGAGCCACACCACGCGGGTGAGCAGGAAGCGCCCGTCCACGCGCAAGTTGCGAAAGCCGATCACCGTGCTGATGCGCCAGAGAGCGTAGAACACCGTCACCAGCGCGGTGTAGACCATCATCTCGACGTGACCAGCGAGCGCCATCATGGCGATCGCCAGTGCGCCGACTGCGACCCATGGCAGGCTCGACGGGCGGTTGCCCAACCCCGGCGCTTGCTGGATCACCCGCTCGACCATCGCCAGGATCAGCGGCAACCAGGAGGCTGCCGCGATGATCATCGGGAACACCACCGAGACCAGCATGAAGCCGCTGAGCTGCCAAGCCACGCCAGCAAACAAGCTGCTCAGCGGGCGCAGCCCTAGCGTGCGCATGAAAATAAACATGAACACGCCCGCTAGCCCAAGCTGGATCACGGTGAACCAGCCATACGCCTTCTCCAACGGCAACAGGTAATACAGCGCGCTCAGTGGATACATCGCCGAGTGCTGCCCTGCTGCTAAAAACGGCACGCCAGCGAACAAGTAGGGGTTCCACAGAGGCAGCTCACCCTGCCTAAGCGAGTCGAGGATAAATCGCTTCCACTGGTAGTTCTCCAGAATCAGATCGTCGAGCAAAGCGTTCTGGGGCAGAGTGATGCCAAATTGGGCGGCAGCAGCTCTGAATGGCTGGTACTGGTAGAGGTTATCCGCTGGCAGCAAGGTGTAAGGACCGAACGTCACTGGCAAGAAGAGGGTGAACGGCAACAGCAGCAAAACCACAATGCACAGCCCAGTCGTGACACTAGGCTGCTTTAGCCTTGATGCAAGCCAGGACATCGGCGTGAATCTTACCTGTTCAACTCTGCTCAATATAATCGCGGCGATGTCCGCCCAATTGAGGGGTCAGCCTCGGCGGTTGTACAAGGGCATCGTTGGGCGCATTCGCACAGCAGCGCTGCTGATTTTGATCCTCTGTCTCGCTTTTGCGCTGCGGGTCTACGACCTCAACTGGGACCAAGGACGCAACCTCCACCCTGACGAGCGCTACGTTGCTGTGCTGGCTGGGTTGATCCGCCCCCCTGCTGATCTTGGCGAGTACTTTGACCCTGGGCGCTCGCCGCTCAACCCATTCAACACGGACTGGGGGCGCAGCTACGTGTATGGCACGTTGCCGCTGTTCGCGGGGCGCTACTTAGGCGCATTCTTCGACGCTGGCTGCGGCGCTGACGGCGCAGCAATCCCACGCGCCCTCGGGCAGCTCATCTTCGGCGCAGAGGCAGAGGGGTGCGTCCCTGGGCACTTTCTCAGCTACACGATGCTGACGCTCGTCGGGCGCTTCATGTCGGCGCTGGCGGACACATTGGCGGTGCTAGTTGTCTTTCTGCTTGGGAGGCAGCTTTTTGGCACGCGCGTTGGGTTGCTGGCAGCCGCGCTGAGCGCGCTGACTGTGCTGAACATCCAGCAGGCGCACTACTTCACAGTTGACGCCAGCGCGAACCTATTCGTTGTGCTCAACCTGCTGTTCTCGACACGGCTGGCGATGATGCGGTTGGACGCGCCAGGCGCAGCGCGGCACTTTCTGGCAAATGCTGCGCTGGCGGGGCTTGCCAGTGGGCTTGCAGTGGCGTGCAAGATCAGCACTTGGCCGACAGCCGCCTTGATCATCGCCAGCATTGGTGTCGCGCTGTGGCGATCGCGCACCGTGTCGCTGGGCGTCGGCTTTGGGGCAGTGCTGCTTGCTGGTGTCTTCGCCTTTGGCGCGTTCCGCGTCGCGCAGCCATACGCCTTTATCGGCGCAAGTGCGCTTGAGCGTGAGCAGACTTTGCTGTTGTGTCAAGCCAGCAACTCACCCCTCAGCGCAGTCTGCCGCGCCGCAGTCAACTTGCCCGACCTTCTGCGTGCGCTCATTGCACCCTCGGGGCGATGGATCCAGCAGTTGTATCTGGCGCAAGGTTTTGTCAACGGCACGATTGATGCCCCGTTCGGGATTCAGTGGGCGGATCGAATGCCGCTGGTGTTCCCGCTGATCAACTTAGTGTTCTGGGGCATGGGGCTGGCGCTGGGCATCTCCTCAGTCCTCGGATTCTTCTACGCTGCGCGTCAGCTTTGGCTTGGGCGGCGATGGTGGGTTTACCTGCCAATCGTGTTGTGGGTCGGCGGTTACTTCTTGTATCAAGGCGCACAGTGGACGAAGTCGATCCGCTACCTGCTGCCAATCTACCCAGCCTTGTGTGTGCTGGCAGCACACCTGTTGATCAGCTTCTGGCGGCGCTTCCCTTCCTTGGCGGGGCACCGATTGGCGCGCGCGGGGCTGCGCTTGGCTGCGCTTGCGCCGATGATCCTGGTGCTGTCCGGCACGGCGCTTTGGGCGCGCGCGTTTTTGCACATCTACGACGGCGAGATCACCCGCGTGCAAGCCTCGCGCTGGGTGTATGAGAATGTACCCACGGCAATCACACTGGAGTGGCAGAGCGACGGTGGCACATCCCAACGGCAATTGCCTATCCAAGACCTGCGACTTGAGGGCAAAGACGCGCTCACGACCCTCGCCCTGCGATTAAACCGCGCTGCAGAACCCCCAGCCGAGGCATTGCGTGCGCCGAGCTTTCGGCTGAACTATCTGCAAGGCAGCGGCGAAGTCGAAGCGCGCTTGATCGAGGCAGCAACCAACCAGACTGTCGCCCAAGCCCGCCAACGGCTCAGCCCTAGCCAGCCTGCACTGACCTTTGACAAGGCGCAGCTTCAACTCGACCACGACTATTTTCTCGAGCTGCGCTTGCTGAGCGGCGGGCCGTTGTTCGCGCGCACCAGCGTCGTTGCC
Organism: Thermoflexales bacterium; assembly: GCA_025054635.1. Classification (GTDB taxonomy): domain Bacteria; phylum Chloroflexota; class Anaerolineae; order J036; family Brachytrichaceae; genus DRWP01. The sequence continues at coordinate 2,015 of JANWZM010000129.1, read as the reverse complement.
AACGAGCACTGGGACGACGCCGTGCCGCAGCCGCTGGATGGGCGCAACCTCTACGGCGAGTACTACCGCGGGCTATCAACCAGCAGCGACGGTCAAATGCAGAACTACAACGACGACACGCTGGACAAGCTCGCCCAAATGCTGGACTGGCTGGACGAGGCAGACTACTTGGTGCTCTCCAGCAATCGGTTGTATGGCTCTATCCCGCGTTTGCCCTGGCGCTATCCGATGACCACGCGCTACTACCGCGCGCTGATGAACGGCGAGTTGGGCTTTGAGCTTGCAGCGGACTTTCACGCCTTCCCGCGACTAGGACCGTTCCTGTTCAACAGTCAGGAGATGCCCCAGCCGTTGGTGCGCTCGCCGAACACCCAGGGCACGCCGATGGGCATCTTTGTGCCTTATCCGACTGCCGAGGAGGCGTTCTCGGTGTATGACCACCCGCGCGTGCTGATTTTCCGCAAGACGCCACGCTATAGCCGTGAACGCGCAGAGCGCATCCTAGGTGCAGCCGACTTCGCCCTGTTCATGCGCCGCTCCCCGCTCGAGTCGGTCAACACCCCAGGCGGCTTGCTGCTCGATGACCGCACCTTGGCTGACCAGCAGGCGGGCGGAACTTGGCGTGTGCTCTTCCCGCGCGACTCGCTGCTCAACCAGTCGCAGCCGCTAGCTGTGCTGGCTTGGCTAGCGCTGACCAAAGCGTTGGGGCTGGCTGCGTTCATGTGGCTGTTCCCTGTTATACGCGCCAGCGGCAGACCTGCCCTTGCTGATGGCGGCTACGCTGCAGCGCAGGCGCTGGGCTGGCTCATCCCGAGTTGGCTGCTGTGGATTCTGGCGAGCGCGCGCCTTGTCCCGTTCACGCCGACCGCGATCTGGGGGGTAGTGGGCGCGTTCATTGTGACGGGTCTCGCCCTCGGTCACCTCAACCGCGCAGCGGTCGTGGCGTTTGTGCGCACGCGCTGGCGCGTGTTGCTCGTCGCAGAAGGGCTGTCGCTGTTTGCCTTCGGCTTCTTCCTGCTGATTCGCGCGGGCAACCCCGACTTGTGGCATCCCTACATGGGCGGCGAGAAGCCGATGGACTTCGCCTACTTCAACTCGATCCTCAAGGCGACCTGGTTTCCGCCGCAAGACCCGTGGTTCGCTGGCGGCTACATCAACTACTACTACTTCGGCTGGGTGATGGTCGGAACGCCAGTCAAGGCGCTGGGGATTGACCCTGCCGTTGCCTACAACCTAATCATTCCCTCGCTGTTCTCGCTGACTGCCCTTGGCGCGTTCGGGTTAGGTGCGTCGTTTTACGCTGCCCTGCGCCGCAGTGAGCCGAGCGCACGCGGGACAATCCTAGCTGGGCTTTTGGCAACCGCGTTGGCGGTCTTCCTCGGCAACGGCGACGAGATTCGTGTGCTTAGCCCAGCCTGGCAGCGTCTGGGCGGCGTTGAGCAAGGCGTTCCACCTGCGATCGCGTTTGTCAACGGCTTCATCCGCTGGGTCGGCGGAGCGCCGCTGCCGATTTATCCGAACTGGCCCTACTGGAACCCCACGCGCCCAGCGCCAGAAGTGTGGATCGCTGAATTCCCGCTGTTCACGTTTCTTTACGCCGATCTGCACGCGCACATGATGGCGATGCCGCTAGCGTATTTGACCGTCGCGTTTGCGTTGGCGTTTGCCGCTGGGGTACGCAACGCAGCCGCGCTGTGCCTGGGCGCGCTGGCGGCGGGGATGCTCTGGCCCACAAACTCGTGGGACTACCCGCCCTACTTGCTCCTGGCGCTGGCGGGGATCTGGCTTGGCGCGCTGCGGGAGGTGAATCGCACGCACTTCTGGGCGACGCTGTGGCGCGCTGTGCGGCACGCTTTGCTGCGGTCTGCGATCTTCTTCGTGCTCACCCGCGCTGTGATGATTCCCTACTTAGCGCACTACGGCTCGGCTTACAACGCGATTGACCGCTGGGAGAACGAGCGCACGCAACTGGACACTTTCATCACCATCTACGCGCTGTTCATGATCCCGCTGGC
>JANWZM010000127.1 GCA_025054635.1 Thermoflexales bacterium | reverse complement strand
GTGCGCAACGTGCTCACCTGCGCTAAAATCGCGCGCGAAATGCCGCCATTTGACCTTGAGCGGGCTAAGCAAGCGGTGATCTACGGGCCGATTGGCTTAGGCGTTTCAATGCTGCTTGCCTACGGACTTGCCTGTGCTCTGGTCATGGCAGCATCAGTGCAAACGCTCATCGAGGATGGGCGGCACTGGCTGGCTTCGCACCGCGTTCAACTTCAGCTCCACGCGGACAACACCCTTGCCGCGCTGTGCGACGAACGGCTGGGGTGGCACGCCCTGCTGATTGCAGTCTATATCCCCGAATCTGTCCACGTCCAGCGCCTCACCGAGTGGCCTCCGTTGCGCGTGAAGAGCGCCTGGCCGGGCTGCTGCGCCGTTCCACAAGCCCCATAGTGCGTTCGCCCCTCTATCTGCGACACGCGAACTGTGCCTAGAACCGTCGGGCACAGTGTCTCGGCATTGATGCCACCTTGCGGGAGCGCCTTCACGAGGGTTCCCGCGTGCCTACAGCTTGCAACACACCTTCAACCTATCACAGGAGATAGCTTAGCCATGAACGCACGCAATTTGCTGACTTCTCGCGTCGTCATCACGGGGATGGGCGCGATCACACCTTTGGGTCATTCTGTGCAGGAGACCTGGGAGGCGATGCTCGCTGGCGTCTCTGGTGTTGACTACATCACGTTGTTCGATCACCGCGATCTCAAGGTGCACATCGCGGCTGAGGTCAAGGGATTCGACCCAGCGCAGTACTTCGGGGCAAAGGAGGCTCGGCGCATGGATCGAGTGACGCAGCTCGGTCTGGTCGCTGCTCAGCAAGCGCTGCAGGACTCAGGCTTGCGAATTACCGAGGACAACACCTATGACATCGGGGTGATCATCGGCAGCGGCATCGGCGGGATCACCACCCTGCTGGAGGAGCACAAAGTGATGCTGACCCGCGGACCTGGGCGGATCAGCCCGTTCACTGTGCCGATGATGCTGCCCGACACAGCGACAGGTCAAATTGCCATCCAGTTTGGGATTCGCGGGCCGAACCTATGCATTGTCACGGCGTGCGCCAGCGGCGCAAACGCGGTCGGTGAAGCGTTCGAGATGGTGCGCACCAGGCGAGTCAAAGTTGCGCTCACGGGTGGATGCGAGTCGCCGATCAACCCCTTCTCAATGTCTGCCTTCCACAACATGGGCGCCCTATCCGAGCAGGAAGGTGACCCGAAGACCGCTTGTCGCCCATTCGACAAGTCGCGCAGTGGTTTCGTCACAGGCGAGGGCGCTGCGATGCTGGTGATTGAGTCTTTGGATCACGCGTTGGCGCGCGGTGCGCGCATTTACGCTGAGATCGTTGGCTACGGGTGCACCGACGATGCCTTCCACATCACCGCGCCTGACGTGCGCGGCCCAGCAATGGCGATGCAGCGCGCGCTCCAACAAGCGGAGGTGCATCCTGCCGAAGTGGATTACATCAACGCGCACGGCACAGGCACAGTGCTCAACGACGCTAACGAAACTCGCGCGATTAAAGCAGTCTTCGGCGAGGCTGCCTACGACATCAACATCAGCTCGACCAAGTCTATGACCGCGCATTCCTTCGGTGCTGCCGGCGCGCTTGAGGTCATCGCGTGCGTCAAAGCCATCAACGACGGCGCCGTCCCGCCGACGATCAACTATCAGACGCCCGACCCGGAGTGCGACTTGAACTACACTCCAAATGTCTCCGTTCGGCGAGCCGTCCGTGTCGCGCTGACCAACTCATTTGGCTTCGGTGGGCATAACGCCTCGCTGGTGCTGCGCGCCTTCGAGGGTCAGTGATAATTCGGCAGCAAAGAGCCCTGGGCAGATATCCGATGCGATACGCACACATCACCGGTTGGGGCAAGTATCTGCCCCAACGGGTTATGACCAACGACGACCTTGCCCGCATCGTCGAGACCAGCGATGCTTGGATTCGTGAACGCACCGGCATCGTTGAGCGGCACATTGCTGGCGAGTCGGAGACCACAGCGAGCATGGCAATCGCCGCCGCGATGGAGGCGCTCAACGTCGCCGGCGTCAGCGGAGGGCAGCTCGACCTCATCGTTGTAGCAACAGCAACCCCTGAGCACATCTTTCCCTCAACGGCGTGCTTCGTTCAGGATGCGCTGGGTGCAGACCGCGCTGGCGCCTTCGACCTCAGCGCTGCCTGTGCAGGCTTCGTTTATGGCTTGAGCGTCGCCGCTGACGCAATCAAGGCAGGCAGCGCCGACACCGCGCTGGTGATCGGCGCTGAGACGCTCTCGCGCATCGTCAACTGGGACGACCGCAGCACTTGCGTGTTGTTTGGCGATGGCGCAGGAGCTGTCGTGCTTCAAGCGCGCGACCAGCCTGGTGGCGTGCTTTCCACCCTGCTGCGCGCCGACGGCAGCGGCAGCGAGCTGCTTATGCTTCCAGCAGGCGGCAGCAAAATCCCCATCACGCCACAGGTGCTCGAACAACGACTCAACACCATCAAGATGAATGGGCGCGAGGTGTACCGGTTTGCCTCGCGCGTGATCGAGCGCGCGACAAGAGAGGTGATGCACAAAGCCGGCTGGACTGCAGAGCAGGTTGACCTGTTCGTGCCCCACCAAGCAAACCTGCGCATCATCGAGTCTGCAGCACGCTCGCTGAACATCCCGATGGAGCGCGTGTTTTGCAACATTCAGCACTACGGCAACACCAGCGCTGCTTCAATCCCGATTGCGCTGGCTGAGGCAGCCGCAGCCGGACGTCTTCGCCCGAATGACCGCGTAGTTATGGTCGGCTTTGGCGGTGGGCTAACCTGGGCGGCAGCCGCTGTGCAGTGGAGCGAACTTGGGACGCCCTCGCGCTCGCGCCGCGTGTTTAGCCGAATAGGCTACCAGTGGGCTAGCTTGCGCTCGCGCGCCAGACGTGTCCTGCGCCACGTCGAAGACCGCCTCTTCGGCACAGCCGACACCGCGCCGCAGAACGGCAAGCGTGAAAAGGATCCTGTCCGCCCCCACGCCGAACGCCCCCTGGAGACCAACAGCGCAGCGCAACCTGCCCAAAAGACACCTGAGCGCTAGGCATCCATCAGCATAGCAAGCGGCACAATTGACGCTTGCCTAAATGCACACCGTCGTTGCGCTCACCTTGATGCGTTTCGAGGGCATCCATCGGCTGTGGATGTTCAGCCAGATGGCGTTTGCGCGATTGCCGCTGCGCTTCACTTCGGGCTTGCGCTTTTGGAAGCTGCTTGGCGCTGGCTACGGCGGAGGGTTCAGCCTGCGTCCAGATACGGCTCGATTTGGGCTACTCACCGTGTGGGACACCGAGCTGGAGGCACAGTCTTTCCTGCGCACCTCACCCGTCGCGCGTGCGTTCTTCCAGCGCGCGGCTGAGACATGGACCGTTCTTCTGCAACCGACTCGGGCGCGGGGCAAATGGAACGGTCGTCAGCCCTTCATGCCCTCAGCGGCGCCCTCTTCGGGGGAGCCGATCGCTGTATTGACCCGCGCCACCATTCGGCTCAGCTGCCTTGCGCGATTCTGGTCACATGTGCCCGCAGCGAACCGCGCCCTTGCAGATGCTGAAGGCGTGCTGTTCTCAATCGGGATTGGTGAACTACCTTTCCTGCGCCAAGCCACGTTCAGCCTGTGGCGCAGTGAGGCTGACTTGCGCGCTTACGCCCACCAGAGCGAAGCCCATGCCCGCGCCATCCGCTGCACTTACACAGAGCGTTGGTACAGCGAAGAGCTGTTTGCTCGTTTCGCGGTGATCCATGCCGAGGGGAGCTGGGAAGGGCGTGATCCTCTGGGCAAAAAGAACTAGCATTGTGAATCTGAGACAGGGCACACGACTCTGCCCCACCTTGGCGCCTCTTTACTTATGGGCTCTTCGTTACCCACACCTCAGGCAGCCCTCTGGGAGGAGAGCAGGTGATAAACGTTGGGCGCGCGGCGCGCCCCTACAGCGGCTCGGGGCGATAGGCGCGTAGGGGCGCATCGCGTGCGCCCTGTCGTGCCAGAATGAGGGTGCACGCGGCGCGCCCCTACCCTGTCACTCCCCTGCGCTTTGCGGGCTTCTTGTCGCTTGTGCTTCAAGCATGGACGCTGGACAGGTCGGATGCGCTTCTTTGCAACGTTGTGGGTAATGGGCAGCCTCATGGGGAAGCGTCACCTGCACGCGCTACAGACTGACACCCGCACACAAAGGCAGGAGAGTGCACTTCGCATCCAAGTGCTTCCGCAGCTTCTGCTCTGTCATGTGCCTGGAAGCGCTTGCGCGTGTCCTAGGAGAAAGAATTGCCCTCACCCTCGTCCTCCCTCCCAACTGGAGAGGAGCGCAGGGGTGAGGGCATCTGGCTTGCTGCAGGTTTGCGGCGAACGCTGACAGCCTTCAGGATTGCTCAGCCGGCTGAGCGGGCTTTGGCGCGGCTGCTTTTGCCGCCTCAGCTTTGGCTTTAGCCTCGGCTGCAGCGCGCTTCTTCTCCTCTTCCGCAGCGCGATCTGCTAGCTCGCGCTGCCAATCGCTCGGATGGATGGAAGCGTGATACGTGTCTGGCTTAGTGAGCACAGCCTTGTCGTGAACCAAGCGCATGTGCGGCTGCTCATGGGGGTAGTAGCTGAGCTCGTAATCGTGATCCATCTTGATCGCGTCAAACGGGCAGAACTCAGCACAGTAGCCGCAGTTCATGCAGATGGTCGTGTCAATGTAGAACTCCTTCGGCTGCGGGATTGGGCGCTTGGTGACGGGGTCTTCCGTGCGCACGATCCAGATGCACTGCGGCGGGCATACTTTGGCGCAGATGCCGCACGAGGTGCACTTGTCCTCTTGCTTCTCGGTGTCGAAGACCAAGAAGGGGACATAGCGGAAGTTCTCCGGCAGCGGCAGCCGCTCCTTTGGGTACTCAACCGTGACCAATCCCCTGTTCTTTGGGCTTTGGCGGCGGAGTGGACGTGGTTGCTGCGCGCCGCTTTTGTTCAGCAGATACTTCAAGTCCTCTGCATAGGTGTCAATGAAGTGGCGCAGGGTTACCCCCAGCCCCTTCAGAATGCCTGTTCCCATCAATCCCATGGCTCTCCCTCCGATTTAGCGGTCAACTTCGCCGAGCACGATGTCAAGCGACCCAAGAATGACCACCGCGTCCGCAACCTTGTGCCCGACCGTCATTTCCTTCAGCGAGGTCAAGTTGATGAAGGAGCTGGAACGAACGTGGTAGCGGTAGGCGTTTTGCCCTCCGTCGCTGACCAGGTAGAAGCCGAGTTCGCCCTTGGGCGTCTCGACGCGCCCATAGGCTTGCCCAGCGGGGACACGATGGTTGTAGTTCTTCTTGCCGGTCTGGATGTCGCCCCACTTCGTCTGCTCCATCTGTTGCAGGCACTGCTGGACGATTTTGAGCGACTGCCGCATCTCCATGACGCGAATGCGGTAGCGGTCGTATACGTCTGCGCCGTACAGCACAGGGATCTCGAAGTCGAAGCGGTCGTAAATCCCGTAGGGCTCGACGCGGCGGATGTCATACGGCACACCCGCAGCGCGCAGGCATGGGCCGGTCAAGCTGTAGTTGATGCTGCGTTCCGCAGGCAGGTAGCCAACGCCGACCGTGCGCGCCTTGACGATCTCGTTCTCGCTCAACAGCTCTTCCAGCTCGTCAATCTTGCGCGGGATGCGCTCGAAAGCGAGCTCCTTGGCGTGCGCAAGCTGTGCCTCGGTTAAGTCGCGGCTGACGCCACCGAAGCGGAAGTAGTTGCACATCAGGCGGCTACCGGTCACCGACTCGAACAAGTCGAGGATCAAGTCGCGCTCGGTGATGAAATACAGCGCCGGCGTGTAAAACGCACCGAGGTCGTTGAGCAAGAAGCCGATTGCCCAGAAATGCGACTCGATGCGGGTCAGCTCCGCCATCAGCACGCGCAGATACTCCGCGCGTTCTGGGGGCTTGATGCCCATCATCTTCTCGACGGTCAGCACGTATCCCCACTCGTTCGCCAGACCGCAGATGTAGTCCAAGCGATCCGTGTAAGGGATGTTGTGCAGCCAGGTGTTGCGCTCGCCGATCTTCTCGTGGTTGCGGTGCAGGTAGCCCAAGACGAGCTTGAGATCAGTGACAGTCTCACCGTCGAGCTTGACCACCATGCGCAGCACGCCATGGGTGGAGGGGTGCTGCGGTCCCATGTTGACGATGATTTGGTCAGTCTGCAGTTCGTCAACGTCAGCGAGGTTGTTGCGGTCGCGGTCGAACACAGACACCGCCGCGCCAACTCCCGTTGGCTGCGGGGCGGTGCTGCCGTTGCCGTTGCGCTTCGCCAACCCAGGCACACCCTCTGCCATGGTGTCATACAACCCAGCGTCTGGGTCAGCGTGGAAGTTGAGCGGGTCGAAGCCGAGCGGATAGTTCACATTGTCCGCCCAAGGCACGCGCTCTTCAGCAAGCTGATGGTGACCGCCAGGCCAGCGCGACTCGAACGGCTTGGTGTCGCCCTCGTAATAGGCTTCCTTCCAGTCCTTGCGCAGCGGCCAGCCATAAAAGCCCTCCCACAGCAGGATGCGGCGCAGGTCGGGGTGGTTCGAGAACGGGATGCCGAACATGTCGTACACCTCACGCTCTTGGAACTCCGCGCCAGCATATACAGACGTGAGCGAGGGAACCGGCTCGCTGAGATCATTGCCTTGCGGGCGCGGCACGCGAAGTTTGAGCGTGAACGGCTCGCCGCCGCGGCTGCGTTGGAAGTGGTACACAACCTCGAAGTAGCCGTCCTTGATGTAATCCACTGCTGTGAGGTTGGTCACACTGTCGTAGCCCATCTCGTCGCGCAAGTAAGTAGCGACCTCAACGAGCTTGCTCTTGTCGCTGAGCAACAAGCCGACGTAGGGGGCAGGCGCAAGCACGCTTTCACCGAAGCGCTGTTGCAGCTCAGTCATCTCTGGCGTCATCGGCGCCAGCGGCGGCGCTTTCGTTGCGCCATGTCCGGCAGCTGGCTTCGCAGCAGCTGGCTTTGCGGCTGGAGCGGCAGGCGCTGCGGGCTTTGTCTCTTCAGCCATGGGAATCCCTCCTTTGCACTAGTGCACTAGGCTTGCTCCTGAGCGACGGCTGCCTTCTGGCGGATCTCCTCGGCGCGGCGCATGTCAATCAAGTCCGGACCGAGCACAGGCACTGGCACGACATCATCCTCGCCTGGGCGATACCAGGGCACAGTGCGCAGGGACTGCTTCTCGATCTTCTCCTGCAGCTTGATGAAGCTGTGCAACAGCGCTTCTGGTCGAGGCGGGCAACCCGTGATGTACACGTCAACGGGGATGAACTTGTCGATCCCCGACACCACGTTGTAGCCCTCTTTGAATGGGCCGCCCGCAGTCGCGCACGCGCCCATTGCGATCACGTAGCGAGGCTCAGGCATCTGGTTATAAAGGCGCACAATCTGAGGCACCATTTTCTTGGTGACCGTGCCTGAAACGATCATCAAGTCAGCCTGGCGCGGGCTGGCGCGCATCAGCTCCCAACCGAAGCGCGCCAAGTCGTGCCGGCTTGCTGCGGTTGCAATCATCTCAATTGCGCAACACGCCAGACCAAACAGCATCGGCCACATGCTGCGCTTGCGCCCCCAGTTGTAGAGCTTGTCCAGCGTCGTGATGAAGACGTTGTTCCTCAGCTCTTCTGGGACGCGCGGGTCGTTCTCAAAGGCAGGGGGATTTGCCCGGTTCACTGCATCACTCATCGCTCAACCCATCCTATCGTTGCAGGCTACTTGCCAGCTTCAGCTCCACCCACTCCGTCTGGATATCCTCTAGCCACTCAACGGCAGGTCGCTGCGGATCGTCGCTAAACCCCTCAAGCTGGACCACCCAACGATGCAGGACGCCCAAGCTCACCTCGGTCGGGTCTTCAACTTCAGGGTAGCGTTGGTTAAGCGCCAGCGCAATGGGGTAAGCGTCGTCCCAATACAGCGGACTTGCCATTGTTAAAAGCCTGCGAGATTATACCTGTGGCATACTCACCAAACGCAGGATGAGAAAGCAGAGGGCTTCCGTGCGCTCTGGACTCG
>JANWZM010000115.1 GCA_025054635.1 Thermoflexales bacterium | reverse complement strand
TGGTCGAGATGTTGAACGCAGTCCAGCAGCGAGGCTTTCGAGTGCGCGAGGTGCCAATCATCTTCGAAGACCGAGTCCGTGGCGTGTCCAAAATCTCCTCAAGTGAAATCCTACGGGCTGCTTTGACTGTTGGGCGCCTGATGCTCAGCCGCCTGAGCAAGTCAGGGTGGCGTGCTCGTGCAGCGGTTGCAGCGCACGCAGAGCGCTCGTCTTACTGATTCAGGAGTAGTTAGCTCAGCGTCAATCGCGGTCTCGAAATCGATTGGCAGCAGAGCAGGGCCCTGACGTGTCGGTCAGAACCAGCGGCTTGCTGCGTGTCTCCCGCGAGAGCGCGAGAAGCTTTAAACGATGAGTGTATGCGAGCGTAGCAGCACGCTCTTTGTGCATTCACGTGTTTGCAGCACGACGATTACGCCGAACTTGAAGCGTTTGCGACCCTGGGTCAAAGCCATTCGGTATAATCCGAGGGCGTAGAAGCGCAGATGTAGGCGCCCTCCTACCCTGCTCGGCAGGGCGGAGGGCGTGTTTATCAGTTCAACGCAAGGACACTCACAGATGCCAAAGCGAACGTATCAGCCGAAGATCCGACGCCGCTTGCGCGTGCACGGCTTTCGCGCCCGAATGGCGACGAAGGATGGGCGAAAGGTGCTGGCACGCCGTCGCCTTGCTGGGCGCAAGCGGTTGACCGTGACTGCAAACAACCACGTCAAGAAAGTCAATTGGAACGAGGTTTACTCGCCGGCGCGCAGCAAGCGCGGCACGGCAACGAACAAGTAGCTGCTGGCAGCGCCCAGCCAAAACTGGTGCGCTTGAAGCGGCGGGAAGATTTCGAGCGTGTGCGGCGCGAGGGTGTCAAGTGGAAGGGGCGCTATTGCGCAGTGAACGCGGCGCCTCAGCAAGTCGTCCCAAGTGCCGTCCGCGTCGGGTTTGTGACAGCGCGCACGCTCGGCCGTGCTGTGAAGCGCAACCGGGCGCGCCGCCTGCTGCGCGAATCAATGCGTGCACTCGCACCTGCTATCGCGCCAGGATGGGATATCGTCCTGATTGCCTACCCGGCGCTTGCTGTCGAGCGCGCGCGCGTGCATGTTGTGCGGGATGAACTGCTGTGGCTACTCGGCAAAGCCAATCTGATTACCGAGACGTCCCTTTGGACACCTACAACGCCTCAACGTGGAGGCAGCATGCCCTCCTCGACCGACTTCTGATGGGAGCGATTCGCGTGTATCAGCTTACCTTGTCTCAAGCGCTGCCGCCGTCTTGCCGGTTTTACCCCTCGTGCAGCGAGTATATGCTGCAAGCAGTCAGCAAATACGGCGCGCTGAAGGGCGTGTGGCTTGGGATCAAGCGCATCTTACGCTGCCATCCCTTCCACCCTGGGGGATATGATCCAGTCCCTTGATCCACACATCATGGTAAGACCCCTGCATCTCGCTCGTGCGCTTGTGCTTGGGCTGGTGCTGCTCGCAGGTTGCACTGGCGAGCCTCAGCCAACGTCGTTCGCGGGCGTCACCGTTGTCGGAAGCAGCGCCTACCTCGCCAGCAATCTATACGTGCACAAGCTCGACGCGGGCACAGGTAAGGAATTTTGGCGCTTCCCTGGAATGCAAGAGGGTCAGGAGCCGGTCGGTCCGTTTGCAGGTCAACCGGTCAAACTAGGCAACCAGATCATCGTCGGCGGCACGTTGCGCTTCGGCGACGTGCCCGACCGTCGGCTATATGCGATCTCTGACGTAGACGGCAGTGAGCTGTGGCGCTTCCTTGGTGACGACACGACTCGCGAGTACGCCGATGGCGTCGAGACCGATGGCAAGTTGGTCTTTGCGCCGAATGGCAACGGCACGCTGTATGCGCTGGATCCCTCACAGCTCCAGGAGGGTCAGCCCAAAGTTGTCTGGGCGTTCAAAACAGGCAATCGCTTGTGGTCGCGCCCCTTAGTTGCGGCTGGACGGGTGTACATTCCCTCGCTCGATCACACGCTCTATGCTGTTGACGCAGCCGAGGGCAAAGAGATTTGGCGCTTCACGGCTGGCGCGTCGATTGCCTCGACGCCGACGTTGAGTGAGGGACGGATTTACTTCGGCTCGTTCGATCAATCGTTCTACGCGCTCAACGCGGAAGATGGCGCGCTGTTGTGGAAAGCACCCGTCGAGGGATGGATTTGGTGTCAAGCGTTGGTTGATGACGATGTCGTTGTTGTCGGCGATGTGAAGGGCAAAGTCTATGCCTTCGATGCTGCGAGCGGCAAACGCCTGTGGACAGCGCAGACCGGCGGACCGGTGCGCGCCCAGCCCGTCGCAGTAGGTGACTATTTCTACGTGGTGTCGTTCGACAGCTACCTGTATCGCTTGCCCCGCCGCCCTGCCCTGGACGCGAATGGCGCGACAACAGTTGAGCCGGTGCGCGTGCTTGAGAACGGCTTGGGACGCCGGTTGCTCTCGACGCCACAGGTGTTCAACTCGCTGCTGCTTGTGCCGTTATTCGATGGCGACATCAAACTTGTCGCGGTCGACCTCGCCACAGGCCGTAAGGCGTATGAGTTCCGCGTAGCACCTTAGCTGTGCGCAGTATGCTTTAAGTAGGACTAAATGGGCAACATCTTTGACTTTCTGCTGGTCAACCCGATGACCAACGCCCTGATGCTGCTGTATGGTGCGTTGGGCAACAGCTACGTCTTGGCAATTGTGGCGCTCACATTGATCATTCGCTTGCTGACGCTGCCCCTGACTTTGCGCCAGCAAATCTCGGCGATGAAAATGAGCGCGCTGCAACCGCAGATCAAGGCGCTTCAGGAGAAATACAAGAACGACCCGCAGACGCTCTCGCAGGAGATGCGTAAGCTGGGCTTCAACCCGCTGAGCGGCTGTCTCCCTCTGCTGATCCAATTCCCGATCTTAATAGCGATGTATCAAGCAATCATTCGCACTTTGGCGGTGACGCCGCTTAGCCTGGTTGAACTCGGCAGCCACACCTACAGCTTCCTGCCTGGCATTGCCAGCCTCGTGCCGATCAACTCAACCTTTCTCGGCATCTTTGACCTGGGCACGCCTGACCGATTCTTCATCATTCCGATCTTGGTTGTTGTCACGACATACTTTGCGAACAAGTTGATGACCCCGCCCACCACAGACCCAACGATGCGGCAGACCAACCAGATGATGCAACTGATGATGCCGATGATGTTTGGGTTCTTCATGCTGAGCACGCCAGTTGGGCTGGGGATTTACTGGATTGTCTCAAACGTGGCAGGCGTCCTACAGTATTACATCACGAAGCCAGCCCTAGATCGAGCGCGCGCTATGCATGCTCTCCCTGCGGTTGCAACGGCTGACGCGCAGACTGCTCCTGGCGCGGCTGCACCAGCAAAGCCGCTGTTTGAGCCACCCAAAGCAAAGGTCAAGGTCAAAGCTATTGGCACGGTCAACCGCTCCGCTGCGGTCAAGAAGAAGGGGCAACCGCCACGCACAGGTAGTCCTCGGTCGTGATCCATCTGCTACAGAATGTCGCCTATTGAGGTCACTGCTTCTGACGTTGAGACTGCAATCGAGCAGGGGTTGCAGCGGCTGGGCTTGATGCGCGCCGAGGTGCACATCGAAATCCTTGACGAGGGCAGCCGCGGTGTGCTCGGCCTCGGCGGGCGCCCTGCGCGCGTGCGGCTGACGCCTTTCGCCGAGGTGGCATCCGGCGAATCTGTTGCTGCTCCAAGTCAAGCGCGTGCTGACGCCGAGCGCACGCATACACACGCCGCTGGCGACCAGGTACGAGTTCCTCCACCCAAAATTGAGGGCGAGGAGCTTGCCCTAGCGCTAGCGCGGGGCTTGCTCGAGCGCATGGGCTTTGGGCGTGCGCAGGTGACTGTGCGCAGCGTCTTCCCCTCCCATCCCGACGATGAGCCATATCTGTGGCTGGACATCACGATGGATAAGCGCGATGCTGCGCTCTTCACTGAACAGGACGATGTGCTGCCTGCACTTCAGTTCGTCCTTCAGACCCTGTGGTCACACCAAACGCGCAGCAGCTTGAGGGTCAATGTGGATGTCAACGGTGTGCGCGCGCGTCGAGAGAGACAATTGACAAACATGGCGCAACGCCTCGCAGAGAAGGTTGCGGCAAGCGGTCAGCCCATCGAGCTTGAGCCAATGCCAGCCGTGGAGCGACGCATCATCCATGTAGCGCTGCGTGACCACGCACAGGTCTACACGGAGAGTACAGGCGAGGGCGAAGCGCGCAGGGTGCAGATCAAGCCACGCACCCCACGTGCCTGACTGCGGCTGTGCACTCGCCCACACAAGCACCGCTCGACTATCTCGCGGTCGGGCATGTGACTGAGGACGTCTGGCGCGATGGACAGGTCACCGCTGGCGGCACAGTGATGTATGCCTCACTCACAGCGCGGCGTTTGGTCTCAAACGTCGGCGTGCTGACAGTCGCAGCGCCTGACTTCCCAGTAGCGCAAGTCTTCCCAGGCGTCATGGTTCGACGGCTGGACGCTCCACAGACGACACAATTTGAGAACATCTACACGCCGCAAGGACGCATCCAATATGTCCGCCCTGCACCAGTCGTGCTGACAGAGGCTGCGCTGGACGAGTGGCTTTGGCGGAGCCGGATCATTCACCTTGCACCCGTGTGCGACGAAGTCAGCGCGAGCATCGCATTCGCTGCCCCAGCTCAAACCTTCATCGGTCTTACCCCTCAAGGGTGGCTTCGACAGTGGGATGAGGCGGGGCGCGTTTCGCCCAAGGCATGGGCACACGCTGAGGCGCTGCTTGCGCGCGCAGATGCCGTGGTGATCAGCATTGACGATGTCGCTGGCGACTGGCGCACGTTGCTGCGCTGGGCAGCGCAGGCGCGCCTGTTCGTCGTCACCCAGAGCGCAGAAGGCTGCACACTCTTCCTGAATGGGCGACCTTACACAGTTCCAGCGCCCCGAGTAGCTGAAGTTGACCCTACTGGTGCAGGGGATATCTTTGCGGCTGCGTTGTTCGTCGCGCTGGAGCGTGGGCACGATCCGGTTCGAGCTTGTGCCTTTGCTAACTGCATTGCTGCTCAATCGGTCACCCGAGTTTCCCTGCAGGGGTTACCGACGCCGCAAGAGGTAGAGCGTTGCAGTAAAATCGTCTTGGAGAATTCTATGTGAGCGCCCAGCGCAGCCCTGCACCGATGGCTTACATTTATGCAATAGCAAACCAAAAAGGAGGCGTTGGCAAAACAACGACAGCCGTCAGCCTGAGCGCTTACCTTGCCCTTGCTGGGCAGCGCGTGTTGCTCATTGATATCGATCCGCAGTGCAACGCCAGCAGCAGCCTGGGGCTGGACAAGAACAAGGTCTCTCCCTCGATCTACGAGGTGCTGCTTGGCACTGTTACTGCCTCAAAAGCCACCTTGCGCAACACGCGCATGAACCTGTCAATCATCCCTGCTTCGCCGACGCTCGCAGGCGCGGAGATTGAGTTGGTCGGTGAGCTGGCACGTGAGTACCGGCTGCGCCAAGCGCTCTCCGTGGAGACCTCGCGGTATGACTACGTCTTGATTGATTGTCCGCCCTCGCTCAGCTTGCTCACGGTCAACGCGCTCACTGCGGCAACGGGGGTCATTATCCCTGTCCAGTGCGAATATCTGGCGCTTGAAGGGCTTTCGCAGTTGATGCGCACGATTCAGCTTGTGCGCCAGCGGCTCAATCCGCAGCTTGAGATCCGTGGCTTGCTGATGACGATGTATGACCCGCGCACAGCGCTCTCTCAGCAGGTCGTAGCAGAAGTCGAGCGCTACTTTGGTGATAAGGTCTTCGAGACGCGCATTCCGCGCAACATTCGTTTGAGCGAGGCGCCGAGTCACGGTATCCCTATCAACGCTTACGCACCGACCTCGCCTGGAGGTCGGGCTTACAAGCAGCTTGCCGAGGAACTCTTAGCAAGAGACGGTGTGCTGAGGTCTTCTGAAGATGTCGCCGAGTCTATTGTGTCCAGTGCCTCGGCACATTAACTGTCGTCATCGTCAGACAAGGGAGTGAGGGGAAAGAATCGTGGGGCAGAAGGCTGGACTAGGGCGGGGGCTGGGCGCGCTGATCCCTGGCGCTGATGAAGCGAATGCACAAGCCCAAACAGGGGTTGTCGAAATTGCTATCGACGACATTCGACCCAACCCGCGTCAGCCACGGCTAGTGCGCAGTCTTGAGGCACTCAAGCTGGATGAACTCACTGCGAGCATCCGCGAGCATGGTGTGATCCAACCGCTGATCGTCACTCGGACGAAGGGAGCTGGTGCGCCCTACACGCTGATCGCTGGCGAGCGTCGCTGGCGCGCAGCAAAGCAAGCCGGGTTGACCCGCGTGCCAGCGCTGGTCAAAGAAGCCACGCCCCAAGAAATGCTGGAGCTGGCGTTGATCGAGAACCTCCAGCGCAGCGACCTTAGTCCGTTGGAAGAAGCAACTGCCTATCAGCAGCTTATCAACGAGTTCGGCTTGACTCAGGAGATGGTTGCCGCGCGTGTCGGCAAGAGCCGAGTAGCAATCACGAACACGCTGCGACTGCTTAAGCTACCAGGTCAAGTTCAGGCTGCCCTAATGCGGGGTGAGATCAGCGAGGGTCATGCGCGCGTCTTGCTTGCGCTCAATACAGCGGTAGACCAGCTAGCTGTCCTGGAAGCAATCAAATCGCGCGGGCTGAGCGTGCGTCAGACCGAAGAGCTTGTCCGACGCATGACCAGCGCGCAGCCAAACCCTGCGAAGAAGTCACGATCAAAAGCCTGGCCTGAGGCGCGAACTTACGAGAAGCGTCTGCGCGAGGTGCTAGGCACGAAAGTCTTACTACAACGCAGCCGCAAGGGAGGACGGCTGGTGATCGAGTTCTACTCGGATGAAGAGTTCGAGGCGCTGTTTGAGCGCCTCACGAGGGGTGGGTTGGGGCAGTGAAGCTGCGCCCCTGCCGCTTGCTCGCGGAGCGCTTCGCATGCGCGCACCCCGTGCGCTGCATACTGCTGTGCACAGCGCGCTGATCGTGCGAATTCATGAATGCATAGCACAGTTGTGAGTGGTTGATGGTTTTCCTATAGGGGGGTCAGGGCGGTACCGTACGCGCGATGTGTTCACGACTCATCCTGCCGAACAGGCTGCATCAGCAGCTTTGCATCTATACTCTACGCGACACTGGGTATTCTTAGTGAGCAGGTGAGCGATGGACTATGGTCTTGTCCTCTCGCAGGCACTGCGCCTCACGATTAAATATCCTGCACTCTGGGTTCTTGGATTCTTAGCTGCGCTCAGCGACACAAGTGTTGATCTGCTGAGGATTGATCTTGAAGCGTTGCCCGACCCTGGTGCTGGTAGCACTTCAGCAGAGGCAGCTGCGCTGCTCGAAGCTCTTCTGCTAGAAATAGCTAACCTCCTCCCGCTTACCCTGCCCTTCAGCATCGTAGGATTGTTTGGCTTCGGCGGGCTGATCGTCGCCGTCGATCAGGTTGTGCGTGAAGGTCGGGTAGAGCTTGGCTCCGCGCTGTGGCGCACGCTCAAGCGCTTCCATCATTTGCTGCTGGTCTTTGTCCTCTTCGGGCTTGGACTAACTGGTTTGTACCTCGCTTTCGCTGCGCTGCCTACAATCGTGCTCTATAAGGGAGTGGGTGAAGGTTCAGCCAGCCTCGCTACAGCGTTTGAAACACTCCTCGCTTCGGGGCTCGCTTGCATCGGTTTGTTGTGCGTGGTGCTGCCCTACGTCGTGCTCTCGGCAGGAATACAGACGTTCGGTCAGCGCGCAATCCTGCTCGAAGGCTACGGGGCGTTCAGAGGCATCCTTCGAGCAGTCAAAATGATGTTTAGCCACTTTGGCATCGTCGCCGTCGTTGCACTCATGGTTCTCACGCTGACATTCATCATCGGCTTGCTCTTGGGCTTAGTCACAGAAGTTCCCCTGACGTTGCTAGTCGCTGTCCTGAACCTGGAGGGCAGCACCTTGAGCGAGCCAGTCAGGACAGTAGGAAGAGCACTATTCGCAGCCGTATTCACGGCTTACTACTCGACCGTGTGGACATTGACCTACCAAGAGCTTGTCAAGCTCGAAGCGCGGCGGGCAGCGCTGTTCGAGCGGCGGTGGATTCCACATTCCCTCTAGGCAGGATCGTCGGTAGGGCTTTGGAAAGTCGCTTGGGTTTGGGCAGCAGGGATGTCTAGGTTTAGACCAGGAGACCGAGTTGGGAATTACGAGGTGGAACGCCTTCTTGGAGCGGGTGGGATGGGGGAGGTGTATCTAGTACGCGACCTGGCGCTCAAACGCCAGGTGGCGCTCAAGACGCTGCGCGTTGATCAACTGAGCCAAGAAGCACTTAAACGCTGGCGCAGCGAGATGGAGATCATGGCGACGCTGAGCCACCCGAATGTAGTGAATATTTATCATGCCGTTTTGGCTGAGGGTGAGGGCGAGCCGACATACGTCGTGATGGAGTATTTGCCTCGCGGTTCGCTCCAAGATGAACTCGACGCGCTCAGCACACGCCGTGTTGCCATGCCGATTGCGCAAGCGCTCATGATTGGTATCCAGATCAGTGAGGCGCTTAGCTTCATCCACCAGAAGGGCATCATTCACCGAGATATCAAGCCGCACAACATCCTCATCGGTGAGATCGGCGGCAAACCAATCTACAAGTTGGGCGACTTTGGAATTGCCCTAGCCCGCGATCGAACACGCGTGACGCAGACAGGCGGGTTCGGGCCGCTCTCGCCGATCTTCGCCTCTCCCGAGCAGATCCTGGGGTATCCGCCAGACCAACGCTCAGACATCTACTCACTTGGGGTGACGCTGTGGGAGTGCCTGGCGCGCCCCGCCGGCAGGCTGGAGGCCGTGCGTTTCAGCGCCTCTCAACCCCTGCCGCCTCTCAGCAGCTTTCGCGTTGACATCCTACCTGCGCTCCAGGAAGCCATCGCTCGCGCTACTGCATCTCACCCAGACCAGCGTTTCCAAAGCGCAGCCGAATTCGCAGCCGCGCTGCGGCAAGTGCAGCAACAATACGAGCTTCTGTCCTACCGCACGATGCAACAGTCCGTCATCCCACCACCAATAGCACCCTTTCCCCCTCCTCTGGCTGCCCCGCCACGCCGAAGTCGAACGAGCCCTGCTCTGATCATCGTGATACTGCTGCTAGCAGTGTGTCTGCTGAGCTTGCTAACGGCGTTGTGGAGCGCCGTTTCCAGCGTGTTGGAGAGGGAATCAGCCGCACAACAATCAGCAGGTAGCTTGCCCAGCATCTCAGCCCTGTCCACAGCGGCGACATCGCCTGTGGCATCTTCAAAGCGAGACAGCACAGCCCAGCCGAACACAGAGCTAACACCAATGGTGCCTGTCGTGCGCGTGTATCCCGAGGCAACGAGCACGGCCGTTGCCGCCGCGACCGCACAGGCGCGTCGCGCGATGGCACAAGCTGACCTGTGGCGCATCCTCCGCGCGACTGACACCCAGCTTTGGATCCTTGGCGATCTCGGCTACAGGCGGCGGTTGTTTCACTTCAACGGAGAGGACTTGTTGCTCATCCCTGTGTCGCTCGAGGAGCTCTCGGACGTTAAGCGAGGCACGATGGACAGCACAGGGACTATCTGGATCTTGACGCCCAAGGACGTGCACCGCTTGGTTGGGAACGAATGGGTGCGGGCAGTTGATGTGCAGGCAACGCTTGGCTCGCGCCGATACGAACTCGACCATATCGGTCACCTATACGATGACACTATCTTCATCATCGGTCGCTGGTCAGAGCAAGGCGACTGGCTTATCAATCGTCCCTTCGTGCTTTTTGGCAAAGACCAGCAGTGGGAGATCGAGCTCTTCGACCTAAGAGACGCATACGTTGAGTACGTCGTCTCGGCAACAGAGTTGTGGTTAGTGGAGTCGAACGGTGTTGTAAGCTACTTCGTCAAAGGTCAGCGCAAGCAAACAGTCCAATGCGGTTCGGCGACGATCCGCCGATTTGCATCGCTCCCTGGTAGCTCCAGCGATGGCTACGCGGTTGATTCTTACCCCCAAGACATTTGGCGCGTGAAACAAGGCAAGTGCGAGCGCGTCATCTTTAGCGCTGACCTAACGCGCGACTTCTCGCCATGGACAATCCGAGTGCCCAGCCCAGATACAGTCTGGTTCTTCTCGCGTGAGGGCGAGTTGCTGTCGTATCAAAGAGACAAATGGCAACGACAGCGGCTCTTCCAGTCTCATACCCTCAACCACGTGTATGTGGTATCTGATCGGTCAGCTTGGCTAGTTGGAGACAAGGGGCTGATCATGCACTATCAGGACGGCGTATGGTCAGTGCGGTTTGGCGAGTAGCTTGCTGTGTCCTGCGAGTGCCCTGGCAAGGTATAGAAACAGCTTGGCGGCAGCAGTGCACGACCGTGTGCCAGAGTAACTACATGAATACATAGCAAGTGAGGATCGGACGCGCGCGGCGCGCCCGACGCTGTGTTGTTGCCCTGTGGATTGTAGGTCTCTCGCTGCTAGCGCTTTAAGCACAGAGGCTAGACAGGGAAGCTGGGCTGCGGCGCATCAACGTGCTTCTCCCGCTCGCAAGTGCTTGCGGCTGCGCTGGAAAGGACATGTGCATCGGCGCTAACTGGCGCAGTGCTTGAGCAGCGCTTCAAGCAGCGCCGAAAGGTGCGGTGGGGTGACATACGCTTGCACCGAGAGGCGAGCAAAGGTGTGCTGCCCCCAACGGATGATAGGCAGCTCGATTCGGTAGCGCTCAAGCAAGACGCGCTGCAGGGCTTCGACTTCGGTGCGTTCAGGTAGTCGGATAGCGACCATCTGGCTGACCCACTCGAACGTCGGTGGGCAGATCGGCTGCGTGCCGAGCTGCGATTCCAGGTGGTTGCGCACGGCAAGAGCGACCTGGTGGCAACGCTGGCGCACAGCGTCCCAGTCGTGCTCGCGCAAGAAGGCGATCGCAGCAGGCACGGCTAGAAACGCCGCAAGGTCGCGCGTGCCCAGACGCTCAACGTATTCCTGCATTGGCTTGTCAGCGACTGCGCTGGGCTGCCAGCCGTGCCCGACAACAAGCGGCTCAATCAGATATTGCACCTCGCGGCGAGCGTAAAGAAAGGCGCTGCCCTTCGGCCCCATCATCCACTTGTGGCAATTGCCAATGTAGAAGTCGGCGCCAAGTGCATCGAGCGACAATCGGCGCTGCCCAGGCACGTGCGCGCCGTCGATCACTGTCAAGATGCCTGCCTGTCGTGCTCGCTGGCACACAGCTTCGACGGGAAAGGTCAGCGCTGTCGGCGAGGTGATGTGGCTGAGGAAGATGACGCGCGTGCGCGGCGTGACGCCTGACCAAAACGCTTCGAGCCAAGCTTCAGACGTGGTCAGCGGCAGCGGGATTGAGCGCTGGATGTAACGTGCGCCAGTCTTGTGGCACACGAACGCCCAGGCATTGTTGCAGGCAGCGTACTCGTGGTCTGTGGTCAGGATTTGGTCGCCCTCGCACAGCCAGGCGCGCAGTGAGTGGGCGACGATGTTGACGCCCATCGTTGCGTTTGTGACGAAGGCGAGCTGGTCGGGCGTGGTTCCCAGATATGCTGCCAACGCAGCGCGAGCGCAGTCCATTTCATCGAGCCAACGGCGCATGTAGCCGTCAGGGTGGCGCTCGAACTCAAGCTGCCAGCGTTGGTACGCCTCTAAGACGGGGCGCGGGCAAGCACCGAACGATCCGTTGTTGAGCGGCACAACATCCTCACGTAGCAGGAACAGCGCTCGCAGAGATCGATGGGCTTCGAGCAGGTCGAACTCAGCGAGGGTGTATGAAGGCGTCATGCGCGCTCGAGTGTAGTGCCAAGGGTGCGTGTCTGGAGGGCGGCTCAATTAGCCTTGCTCGATGGAGCGGATCGCCCAAGCTGCATGTTCGCGCACGACTGCTTCCTCGTCATCGAGAAGGCGTTTCAGTGCAGGCAGCGCCTGCTCGCTGCCCCAGTTGCCGGCTGCCACACAGGCGTTTCGCACCAGCCCGCGCCGCTTCGCGCGCATGAGCGGCGTGCCCTTGAAGCGGCGGTTGAACGCGCTGCGGTCAAGCGAGAGCAAGTCAACAAGCTTTGGCGCTGCGCGGTCAACGTCCATGGGATAGAACGCTTTTGCCAGGGGCGAGGGCGAGGGGCGGGAGTAGCGGCGCACATACGGACAGACGTCCTGGCAAATGTCGCAGCCGAACACCCAATTCCCCATCAGCGGGCGCAGCGCCTCTGGGATGCTGCCTTTCAACTCGATAGTCAGATACGAAATGCAGCGGCGCGCATCAAGCACGCCTGGCGCGGGAAATGCCGAGGTCGGGCAAGCCACCAGGCAGCGGACGCAACGCCCGCAGCCCGAGAATGGTTGCGCACTCACTGGTGCAGTGTCCTGAGCTTCGCACAGCTCGGCTGAGGTGAGCACTGCGCCGAGGAAGAGATAGCTGCCCTTTCGGCGATGGATCAGACAGGTGTTCCTGCCGATGAATCCTAAGCCACAGCGCTCTGCCCAGGCACGCTCGAGCACAGGGCCGGTGTCCACGTAGGCGCGCGACTCTCGGGCGATCCACTCGCCTAGCGCGCGCAACGGTGGGGTCATCACGTCATGGTAGTCCGCGCCCCAGGCATAGCGCGCAATCCGCCCCCGCGAGGGGTCGCGCAGCACTACCTCGGGCACAGCCAACGTCTCGTAGCTTAGCCCGACGATTATGACGCTGCGCGCGCCAGGCAGCACCTGAGTGGGGTCAATGCGACGCTCTGGCGCGTTCGCCAGATACGCCATCTGCCCGTGATGACCTGCGGCAAGCCAATTCAGAAAGCGCTCAGCGCCAGACACTGGACCTGCCGGCGCGAATCCCACTAGGTCGAAGCCCAGCTCCAGTGCCTTCTCGCGGACGAGATCAGCAGTCAGCACGAGTACGCTTCAGCCCGAAGCGCGTATGTGCTGCAGTAGCGCGCTGCACTGCCTCGTGCCGAAAGTCTGTCGAAGCGAAGAGGAAGGAGTGCCCAGACTCAGATACACGTTGCACGATGCATTGCCCTGCTCTGTGCTCGCACGGTCACCCCGAGGAGAGGCACTCGGCAGTGCTGAATACCAGGGTCACCTCAGTTCCCTGTTGGCTGACCTGTGCTCTTGAAACGCAGCAAGAACAGCTCGGTCTTTCCTGCTTCTGGTTCTGAGGTAAGGATTGCCAGCAGCGTGCTTTGCTGACCGTCCTTGCGCGAGAACAAGCAATACACCCCTCCTTGCGCGCCTGTCTCAGCGGGAGCGGTGATGCAGCCAAGCGTTTCCTCCCCTGTCCAGCCTGCAGCAGCCATACGCTCCTTGGTGTAGAAGTTCGCTATGTCTTGGGGCTTCTTGGTTGACGACTCGTAGATCATGAACTCGAAGTTGTCGAGGGAGACGCCAGACGACTCCGCGGCAGGTTGGAGTATGGTGCGGAGCAGCAAGCGCACTGCCATCGGGATCTCCGTATCTCGACGGGTGAAGCCGTCCGCAACCGGAACATCAGCCCAAGGGGTCGTTGGGCTCGAGCTGTCTCCGCCCCCTCCGACGAGCGATTCGACCGCGCCGCATCCAGCAGTCCAGATTAGAGTGCATAGCGAGACAACAGCAAGCAACGGACGCATAAGACAAGTCTCCTTTCGTGGTATGTGAGGATTATGCTTGATAAATGCGGGTTGCGCCTGCGGCGCGCAGGGCAGCACTGAGCGAAGCCACATGGTCTGCATCACGAGCAAGGGCAAGCATAACGCCACCGCGCCCGCCGCCGCTCATCTTTGCGCCAAGTGCACCGGCGGCGAGCGCAGCTTGGCACAGCGTGTCCAGCTCTGGGCAAGACACGTCAAGCTGCTGAAGCAAGGCATGATTTGCGCTCATTGCCTTGCCGAGCGCGCGCCAGTCGCGCTGCTGCAACGCCTCGCGCGCACGCAGGACTTGCTCCGCGATTGCGTCGAAGAGCGTCTCAAATCGAGCACGGTCGCGTTCCCAACCTTTGCGCACGTCGCCGACAGGGATGTGAGTTGGCGTTGCTCGTCCAGTGTCAGCGATCACTAGTGGCAGATCCGCCGCTATAGCTGTAATATCGCTGAGCACCTCAGGCGGGCAGCCGCGCACGAACCAGACTGGCTGCTCGTAGGCAATCACCGTGTTGTCCACCCCGCTAGGGGTGCCGTGGTAGCGCTTCTCTACTTCGAAGGCGAGTGCACTGCATGCTGCGGCAGAAAGCTCAGCCCCGACGTAAGCGGCTAGCGCGCGCGCAATTGCGACCGACACGGCTGCGCCGCTGCCGAGATTCGCTCCAAGCGGGATTGCAGAGCGAATTGTGATCATTGCGTCTGGCGCTGCCTTGTTCAGGTGCGCCAGCGTCAAGCGCACAATCTGGGCGAGTGGATCGTCAGCCGCGGCGTCGCACAGGCGAACCGTCCTGCCGATGTCTGGAGCGTTGATCGTCAACCCACCTGTCGCGGGCTCAACACGGGCGACAGCGCGTAGGCTAGGCAACGGCAGGGCGATTGCGGGTCGCCCATAGACTACAGCGTGCTCGCCGCACAGGATGACTTTGGCGCAAGCGCTGCGCTCGACAGGGTGCACGTCTTAAGCGCCGAACTTTTGCAGGCGTAAGGCATGCGCCAGCGCCAACGGCATGATTTGGCGCGCAGGGAAAGTGCCTAGTCCGCCGCGAGCACAGGCGCGCTCGCCGAAGTGATCGCTGCCATCGCGCCGAGCGGTCGCTGGTGCCCAGAGCAGCAACGGCACAGGATGCCACGAGTGGCTGCGGAGTTGGCTAGGAGTGCTATGGTCACCCGTGATGATCAACACGTCGGGCTTCAGGTCGAGCAGCACGGGCAATGCTGCATCAACTTCCTCGATGACCGCTTTCTTCGCCTCGAAGTTGCCGTCCTCACCGCGGCTGTCGGTGTATTTGACGTGAATGAACAGGAAGTCATATTCCGACCACACATGCTTGGCAACTTCAAACTCCTCACGCACAGTTTTCGCCTGGTGCTCGACGCGATCCATACCGACTAACGAGGCAACGCCGCGATACATTGGGTAGATCGCGATTGCCCCTGCGCGCAACCCATACACGTCCTTGAATTTAGGCAAGCCCGGCTCTTTGGCGAAGCCGCGTAAGGTCAAGCCATTCGCGGGGTGCTGGTCGCGGATGGTTGCGGTCGCTTGCTGAATCCACTGATTGAACAGCGCTGCCGTGCGCGCAGCTTCGGGCGCACGCGGGCGCGCTGGCAGGGGCGGAACGCCGGTGCGCTGGGGGTCTGTTTCTTCAATCTCGCCGCTCAGCCCCTCGCCGCGCATGACAACAACGAAGCGATAGTCCTGGACAGGCTGAACAAAGACTTCGACCCCATCCAACTGAATGTTCGCCTGGTTGATGCGTTCGACAAGGCGTGCACAGACTTCAGTCGGGATGCGCCCAGCGCGGCGGTCGGTAATGTTGCCATTTGCATCCAGTGTGCAAAAGTTGCCGCGCGCGCATACGTCTTTCTCTGTGACTGGAAAGCCAATCCCAACGGCTTCAAGCACACCACGTCCAATCTCGTAGCGCAGCGGGTCGTAGCCAAATAATGCCAAGTGTCCTGGACCGCTGCCGCTGGTGATCCCGTAGTCCACAGGGTAGTGTTGCCCGAGGCAGCCCTCACGCGCGAGGCGATCCATGTTTGGCGTGTGCGCTGCCTCGAGCTCGGTCTTGTCATCCTCTGGTCGGGGCAATCCGCCCAAGCCGTCCATCACCAAGAGCACAATCTTGGTCTCGGCAGGCTGAATCAGCGTCTTGAGCAATTCAAAGTCTGCCATCATGCGCTTTCGAGATTGTAGCCTTGAAGAGGCTACTCCTGCGGCGCACGGGAGTGTCTAGGCTCACCCCCGCGCCCCTCTCCCCAAGGGAGAAGGGACGGGAGTGAGAGCAGTGTGACAAGCCTTGCGCTGTATTCAATCTAGTCACTCTCCAGCGCACGTATATCTGCGAGGTGAGCCTATCTTGCAGGAGTCCATGCCCTGGTCCAGACAGGAGGTGCAGCGGATGCTCTCATGCAGGCACAGCTTGGGCACGGGCAGGCTAGAATTGCGTCTTGTGGAACCGCAAGCAGCCGTAGCGCCGACCAATGAACCTGTCCAACTTTCAGAGATGGAACGGCAAGCCCTGGCTGCGCGCAAACTCCCCGAAGAGGACGGTGTCCCCTTGGAGTCCCCCTGGCATCGCCTGCAAATCAACCTCCTCGACGAGTGCATCCACTCCCTGTGGTCACACCGCACCAACTTCTTCGTCGGTGGCAACATGTTCCTCTACTTCAGCCCAGACCAGGACAAGACCGCAGACTACAAAGGTCCCGACCTGTTCGTGGTGCGTGAGGTGAACATCCAGCGCTGGCGGGGGTATTGGGCGACTTGGGAAGAGGACGACAAACTGCCTGACCTGGTGGTCGAGCTGCTGTCGGAGTCGACGCGGCGGGAGGACTTGGGGCGGAAGAAGCAGCTTTACGAGGAGCGGTTGCAGATTCCCGAGTATGTCTGTTTTGGGCTTGACCCTGCCGACCAAGCGTCGCCGGTGGAGCTGTATGCGTGGCGGCTGGCGGAGGGAAGGGGGTATGAGGCGATTGTGCCGGATGAGCGGGGGTGGGTGTGGAGCGAGACGTTGGGGGCATGGCTTGGGGTGTGGGCTGGGGTGTATGGGGGTGTGGACAACCGCTGGCTGCGGGTGTATGACCGCGCGGGGCGGCTGGTGCCGACGTTTGCCGAAGCCGAGCGTCAACGTGCTGAAGCTGAGCGCCAGCGCGCCGAAGCCGAGCGCCAACGTGCTGAGGCTGAGCGCCAACGCGCCGAGATGGAGCGCCAGCGCGCAGAAGCTGCCGAGCAACATGCCGAAGCCGAGCGCCAACGGGCAGAAGCTGCTGAGCAACGCGCTGAGGCTGAGCGACTGCGCTTAGAACAGATTAAAGCGCGACTACGCGCGCTCGGCGTTGACCTCGATCTGTAACTCTAGTCCAAAACCAGTATCGCCCTTGTCACCTGTGCCAGGTTGGGGCATGCCGCGCTACGCGCGCGAAGGTGCCTGTTTTAAAGCCAGCCCAGGAGTTGCCAGCGATCAACCTCCTGCTGCGATGAACCCGCGCGCTTGTAGGCAGTCCAAGATCAACTGAGCACAGGCTTCGGGTGCCAACTTGCTCGTGTCGAAGCGAACTTCAGGCGCAATTGGCGGCTCGTAGGGGTCGTCAATGCCGGTGAACCCTTTGATCTCACCCCGGCGGGCTTTGGCGTAAAGCCCCTTGGTGTCGCGTTGCTCGCAGACTTCTATTGGCGTGTCCACGAACACTTCGATGAAGGCGTCTTCGTTGATCTCCTCGATCATGCGGCGCACGGCGTCGCGCGTGGCGCGGTATGGGCTGATTGCTGCGCAGATGCACACGCCACCGTGGCGCACCACTTCGCCTGCAACGAAGCCGATGCGCAAGATGTTTGTGTCGCGGTCTTCGCGGCTGAACCCCAGCCCCTTCGAAAGATGCGTGCGCACCACGTCGCCATCGAGCAAGGTGGACTGCCGCCCGCGTTCCAGCAATTTGACGACAAGCACCTCGGCGACGGTGCTTTTGCCTGCGCCACTTAGCCCTGTGAACCACACGCAGAAGCCCTGTCGTTGGCGCGGCGGGTATGCTTCAGCCAAGATCTGCGCTGTCTCTGGGCGAGTGAACCATGTTGGCAGTAGTCTGCCCTTCGCCAGATATTCCTCGCGCACCTGCGTGCCCGAGATCGAGGCGACGCGCGCCCCATTTGGTACGCGGTTGGCTTCGATATATTCATCAGTGTCGGGCAGGTAAACCAGCTCCTGAAAGGGGATCATCCGCACGCCAAGCTCACCTTCGAAACGGGCGACCATCTCTTGAGCGTCATACGGGCCATAGAACGGGCGACCCGCGCTGTCTTTGCCTGGGCCGGCATGGTCTCGTCCTACGATCAGGTGGTTCGCGCCGTAATTGCGGCGGATGATGGCATGCCACACTGCTTCGCGCGGCCCTGCCATGCGCATTGCCAACGGCAACAGGCTGAGTAGCGTTCGGCTGGGATCGTAGTATCTCTCGACAAGCGCTTTGTAAATCCGCACGCGGCTGAAGTGATCCACATCGCCAGGCTTAGTCAGCCCAACGACAGGATGTATCAGCAGGCTGCCGTCCACGCTTGCGGCAGCGCGCTTGGTCAGCTCCTCATGCACTCGATGAAGTGGGTTGCGCGTTTGGAAGGCGACGACGTTCGAGCGCCCCATCTGCGCTAGTGCAGCGCGTGTCTCCGCTGGCGTTCGGCGCAGCTCAGTGAAATCATACGCTTTGGGCAGGTTGATCACGCGCAGCTCGCCAGAGATGCACACTTCGCCCCAGCGCTGCATCTCCGCAACGAGAGGGTGGCGCGAATCGGTCGTGCCCAGGACAAGCTGCGCTTCGGTTGTACGATCCCAAGCGAACGCCTCCTCGATACGCATAACGGCGAGGATGTTGTTGCGCGGATCGCGCAACGTAACCCACTCATCGAGCTTGACCTGAGCGCGATCTACGGTCAAGGTAATTGGGATTGGGAACAGCAAGCCGTTCGCCAAACGCATGTCGTGCAAAACGCGCTCGTAGTCCGCTTTGTCCATGAAGCGGGTCAGCGGCGAGAAACCGCCGACGGCGAGCAACTCCAGATCGCACAAGGCGCGCGCAGAGAGCTGGATCGAGGGCAGGCGAGCAGCCCGCGCCACCCATTCAGCGCGCTCCTGCTCGCCGACAAGCAAGTTGACTAGGCTGCCGCCGTAGGGCGCAATCAACAGGGAAGTCTCGACCATGGATCAACCCTCGTTGGGAACGGTGTAGTTCACGGAGAGCACAGCAACGCGGCGGCACGACTCGGCGTCTGTTGCTACGCTGAGCGTGCTCACTGAAGCAGGCGCAATCACTATCTTTTGAAAGGAGTCAAACGGCATGTCGAGGTAGTGGGCAAGGATCGCCTTGATAACGTCAGCGTGGCTGATGACAGCGATAGTCTGCGGGCGCATCTTGGGAGACTCAGGTTGTGCTGCATTCGATTCTGGCGGCAAGGACAGGTCAGGATGAGCAGCGATGATTTGCTCGATAGCGCCGACCGCTCGGCGCTGCATGTCCAGCATAGACTCGCCGTTGGGGAAGGCAGCGCGTGAGGGTCGCTCGGTTACCGTCCGCCACAAATCGCGCGTGGCAGGGTCTTCGCTGAGCGCTTTGATTTCGCGCCCAGTGAGGTCGCCGTTGTCGATGTCGGCGAGCGCAGGTAAGACGCGGATCGGCAAACTCAGGGTGCGCGCCAGCGGCAGCGCGGTTTCTATTGCACGCTCGAGCGGACTGCTGTAGATCGCGTCTGGTGATCGCTTAGCAAGCGCTGCGCTGAGCGCGTCGGCTTGTCTGCGTCCCTCATCATTGAGGTGAATGCCGCGCGTGCGACCGGGCAGCCGTCCGCTTTTGACAAAGTCGTTGGTCGCGTGGCGAATAAGCAGGATCGTTGGCATTCAGTCAGCCTTGATCTTGAAGGTGTCGAAGTCGCGAGCGACGACTGTATTCGGGAAGATCGCTTTTGCCTCGTTCTCGATGTCTTTGTCGCGGTAGCGCCCAGAGATGTGATTGAGGATGAGCAGTCGGGCGTTTGCCTCGCGCGCCAAGCGTGCGGCTTGAGCAGCAGTGAGGTGGCCGTTCTCGCGGGCAAGCTCAGCGTCCGCTTCGATATAAGTTGCCTCCGTGACGAGTGCGTGCGCGCCACAAGCGATCTCCGCCAGCCCGCTGGTGTCGGCGAGATCGCCTGTCATGACTAACTTTGTGCCAGGCACCCAGTCGCCAAGCACATCATCAGGGTGGATTACCCGACCGTCAGCGAGGGTGATTGGATTGCCGCGCACCAGTTCGCGTCGCTCGGGGCCTTGAGGTACGCCGAGCGCAGTTGCCTTATCGTTTAGGAAAGGTCGGCGGGCGTGTTCCTCGAAGATAAACCCGTAGCAGTCCGGCCCGCGGTGTCGAACAGGAAAAGCGGTCACGTCAAAATCCTCGCCGCGCAAGATCAACCCCGGGCGCACCTCGACCAGGTCAATCTGGATCGGAGGGCGCGTGCCGCGAAAGACGATGCGCCACAGCAAGTCTTCAACACGGTCAAGGGTTGTTTTGCCGCCATAGATCGTCATGCGCTCAAGCGTCTCCCACTGGCTAAGCGTGGAGAGAATGCCTGCTAAGCCGAGGATGTGGTCGAGGTGAGGGTGCGTCAGCAGAATATGCTCCAATCGGCGGAAGCCCAAACCGCTGTTGAGCAACTGGCGCTGAGTGCCCTCGCCGCAGTCAACCATGAAGCGGTACTCGTCGTGGGCGACGATCGCCGAAGACAAGCCTCGCTTAGGCAAGGGCGCAGCCGCTGCTGTGCCCAGGAAAGTCAACTCAAACATGATAGGTGAGGGCTATGTCGGTGCACCGCGTTGAGGGCAGGAGCACGCATGCAGCGACGCGCTGGATGCGTCTGCGGGGCGCGTGTGCGACTAAGTGCATACGATGCGACTCCACGTAGCATGCCCACACACTGCGTGCCAACTTCCTCGGATTCGCAACTCACCGTTCACCTTCGCCGTTCCATTGTTGTAGGCTGGCTTGTCTGCGCTCACTTTCGAGTAGGCTCAGAGGTAAAGGCTGTTTCGCACGATGATTGCTTGGCGGTAGGCACGCTAAAGCTCCAATTGGAGGTTTACCTCTCGCCCGCTGTAATGGCGCTTGTAGTATTCCATGAACTCACCACTTTTGATCTTGCGCCACCACCACTCGTTGTCCACGTACCAACGCACTGTCTTCTCGATGGCTTGAGCGAAGGTGTGGCGTGGCTGCCAGCCTAACGCGCGCACTTTGCTGATGTCCACCGCGTAGCGGCGGTCGTGACCTGGGCGATCTGTAATCGGCTGGATCAGCGTGTAGGGCTTGCCAAGCAGGTCGAGGATGGCGCGCGCCATGTCAATATTGCGTGTCTCGACACCGCTGCCAATGTTGTAAACCTCACCTGGCACCCCGCGCTCAATCACGACATCTATCCCCTCGCAGTGGTCGAGCACATACTGGTAATCGCGCATCTGCTTCCCGTCGCCATAAAGGGGGAGAGGAAGGTTGTCAATTGCATTGGTGATGAACAACGGCACGACCTTCTCAGGGTACTGATATGGACCGATGTTGTTCGTGCCTCGGGTTATGGTGACGGGCACGCCGAAAGAGCGGTGATACGCCAAGCACATTAGGTCTCCACCTGCTTTGCTGGCGGAGTATGGGCTACTGCCGCGCAGTCGGTCGTCCTCGCGGCTGCGGTGCGGCTCAGGGATGTCGCCGTAAACCTCATCCGTGCTGATTTGGTGATAGCGCTCGACCTTGAACTCCCGAGCTGCTTCCAGCAGGACATACGTCCCGTACACGTCCGTTAAGATGAACTGACCTGGCTCAGTGAGCGAGCGGTCAACATGGGTGTCCGCAGCGAAATTGATGATGATGTCCACGCGGTGCATGCGCATGGTCTCGAACACCACCTCACGGTCAGCGATATCGCCGCGGACAACTGTGAAGCGGTCTTTGAAGCGCTCAGCAATGTCCTTGAGATTATCGGGGTTGCCAGCGTAGGTGAACTTGTCGAGGACAACAATGCGCCAATCAGGATGGCGTTCGAGGGCGAAGCGAACGTAGTTAGAGCCGATGAACCCTGCGCCGCCCGTGACCATGACGGACTTCATTGCGCGCGGATTGTAGCGCACAGGTCTCCTCTGATTGTCCGAACTCGGCGCTACAGCGCATGGGGCGTCGCCTTGCTCTCTCCTCCGCACTCCTTTCCCGCAGAGCGGTCTGGGTGTGAATCCACATAGGCATTCCTAGTCGCGTTCAACATTGGGTTGGCACGACACACTGCGCTTAGGCTGTGGACGTTTTGTGGACGCTGGGTCGCTACGATCTACGTATAGCTGTAGCGTGGACTACAACTACCAGTCCACCTGCGCATGCTGAGTAAAGCAGGAGGAGACGCCCCATGCCGAACGGTCGAATGACCCGCCGCCAGTTCCTGATTGGGACTGCGTTGACTTCGCTGACGCTGGCTGCTTGTGGCACTGAGAGTGAGCCGCAGCCCACTTCTACGCCGACAGCGGCGCCGACGCCCACTGAGACCCCACCTCCGCCGACGCCGACCCCGCAGCCGCTAAGCTTCTTCGACGCGCTCGAGGCGCTCCGCCGCGCGGTGCGCGCTAGCCCAGACCATCGCGTCGCGCGCGCGGAGGCGCTCGTCGCTGCACGGGACGCCGAGGGCATCGTGCGCTTCGTGCGTGAGGCGATTGCTGTCTATCCTTCCGCCGAGTATGGCATCGGCGACACCACGAAGGGGTGGCGCTGGGGCACGCGCGCTACTTTGCGCGGCGGCGCAGGAACGCCGCGCGAGGTCGCTGAGCTATTAGCGGAGCTGCTGCAACGGGCTGGGGTTCAAGCGCAAGTCGTGATTTCGTCTGCAGGCAGCCTGGTGACCGCTGCAGAGGTCATCCGCCGCGCCCGATCGCAGCCATTTGCACCTGCGCTGGAAGAGCCTCTGTTGAGCGAGGTGCGGCGCGCCTTGAACCTTCCCCAGCCTCAGCCTGTGCCATCCGCCGACCCTGAGGGGCGCGAATCTGCGGCGCTTGCCCGCCCAATCCTCGAAGCGCTCGGGAGTCAGGCGCGCGCGCCTCTGCCCTTCAACGCGCGCGAGCGGGTGTTCTCCTTGCCGAACGTGCAGGTGACGCTGAATGGACAGGTGTATCTGGCGAACTTGTGGTCTGCTGATCAAGCCGCTTTCCTGCCTGCAGGACAGAGCTACCTGTCTGCAGGACAGCCACAACCCTCCCTCAGCGTGACCATTCGCGTCGAAGCTGCTCACAGCCACGCGCCATCAGAACGCTTCACGCTTGTCGAAGGCACCTGGCGCGCAGAAGACTTGGTCGGTCGCCAGGTTGAAATAGCGTTTGTTCCACCAGTGCGAACGCTCAGCGAGGTGCTCGCCTACCGACGCACGAGCACACGCGCGCAACAGCTTCTCCTGACGCCTGCGTTGGTCGTCTACGGACCGGACTTGGACACGGCATCCGTCCAGAAGCTCAGCGTCTTGGGTCAACCCTTCACGCTCAGCGGGCAAGTCCTGCAGGAGCGCGGCGGGCGCGCTGCGTTTGGCGACCGAGCGTTGCCAGCGAGAGGAGAGAAAGCGCCCATCGGTGCGCTCGAGGCAAGCCTCAATGCGGCTGCCTTCCCCTACATCATCGTCGAGATTGCCCCGCGCGATCGCAAAGGTGAGGTGATCGAAAACCTCTCGGCAGATCACTTCATCATCGAAGAAGACGGCAAACCGATGACCGCACTGATGGAGCAGTGGGCTCGTCCTGCGCCGCGCGTGTTGATCCTCCTCGACGACTCTGGCAGCATCCCCGCCGATTTCCGCGCCCAGAAAGCGCAGGTGCTCGTGCGCGAGCTTGCAGCGCGCATCAAGGCAGCTCGTCCAGACGCTCAATTCCGCGTCGCCAAAATCTTCGACGAGCGCGCGGACGCGGGTTACAACAAGTGGACACCTGACCCAGGGGCACTGCCCGCTCAGGCACAGTCGGTGACAGGGGCTGGCTCGCGTCTGTGGGAGTCTTTAGCGGATGCGGCTCGACATAATCCCACTGTGATTGTGATGATCACGGATGGACAAGCAATCGATGCCTCTGGTCAGCGGATAACCGAGCCGCCGCCGGCATTGTTAGCCGCCGTGCGCACGGGACCGCCTGCTGTGGTTATTGGTGTGGGAGAGATAGATCCAGCCATGCTGGAAAAGCTCGGCGCAGCGGGGCGGCTCGGCGCTTTCCCAGCCTCTACCCAGGAAGAGGCGATCACAGCCGCAGTGAAGGCGCTCGAGGCTGACCCTACTCCACCTTACCGGTTCACGTATCGCGCTCCAGAAGCTGGCGGCGAGCAGCGTACGGTGACGATCCGCGTGCTGAGCCCATCCGCGCCGTCCTCGTATGTCGAGCAAGCTCGCTTGTCCTACACGGTTCCACCCAAGAACGCGCGGGCAGCGTTTCCAACGCTAAGTGGCTTGTTCCTCACCATCACTGTTGGCTTGCGGAGCGTTACGCGAGTGCTTGGCGGGCTATTCACCGCGAATAGGAACGACGCGCCCACGCCACAGCACCTTGACGCCGTGCGCCGTGCCCTCAGTAGCCGTACCACGCTGAGCTTCGAGGCAGGCGCGCCTACCCTGTCTCAAGTCCTCGATGACTGCTACACGGCGATGCTTTCGCTTCGCCCAATTTTGGAGGCACGCGACCTCGCAGGGCGTCTCAACGCCATGGCGAGCAACCCGCTGTATCTTCCACCCTCAGACCTGCACCTTGGCTCAATCCCGCTGCCAGACAATCCCGCTGAGCCGATGACCTTCGAGCACGGGCTGCGCGTGACGCTGCATCGCGCGTTGCCTGTGCAATCCTCGACTGGTGAAGACGCTGCCGCACGCTGGGTTGACTTGCTGCCGCTCGCCAGCTTCCGCACAGCAGACGGGGACGCAGAACGTGCTTTCCGCCTGACAGCTCAGCGCACCGCGCGACTCGCGCTCGCCGAGGCGCTCGGCTTCCCGAGCAGCACGGTGACTGCACTCAAGGGGAAAGCCTTGCAACTGGCGCGCTACGACGCTGACATCCTTAGGCTGTTGAAGGAGGCGGGGGCGCCCGAGGGCGTGCACCGCAGCGTCATCGCAACGTTTGCTCCCTGGCTGCGAGAAGGTCACCTCACCCTCGTCCCAAGCGACGGCACGCTTGCTGGCTGGGCAATTGACCGCCATGGCGCTATCTGGGGAGTCCTGGGGGGCAACGGTGTGGCCACTGCGGGTGGCGGGAGCACTCTATCCCCCATAATAATTCTGGACGGGGCGCTGCTTGTGAGCGACCTGCTCGCCATGAGCGGGTTAGGCGGCTTCAGCTTCGCAGGCGGCGTTTGGTTAGCGCTTGCAGCTAAGCTCCACGAGAAGCTCGAGGCAGCCACGGCGGTCATCGCGCAACTGCCTGTTTCGGCAGATGACCCGACACCGCGCAGCACCCAGGACGCTGAGAAAGCGGCTGATTTCTCAGATCTGGGTTGCACTCTGGCGCAAGCAGTCGCGTTTGAAGTCGTCAGCCGCGTCGGCAGCGCGTTCCTCGGTGAGGGATTTGCGCGCGCAGTCTCGGCTGTCTCTGCGGCTGACGGTGCGAAGAGCATGATCACGGGCAAGGGGCTTTTCTGCGAGTAAAACTTCTGCTTGAAGTCGGTGACGCACGGGAAGGCAACACCGATGGTAGCACCTTGCGTCTCGACAAGACACATTAGCGCAAAGGTAGCGCTATGCAACCTATCGCGATCCACCTCGTAGTATCCTGCAGGCGAGCCGTCCCGGACGCTGTGCGTCGGCGACGCAGCTATCTCCCCATGATGGAGGATCAAAACGACAGATGGCTATCTCTATACCCTATATCCTTCTCAGCGCTGCCTCTGCTTTTGCGCTGGTGGCGTGCAGCAGCGCCCCCGAGCCGCGGGCGATTTCCGCTCGCTCAAACGCAGAGGCGTGATTCGCGCCGACGCCTGCACTAGTTGAGGACTTTGAGGTTCGATAGCGCAAACTCAAGCGAGCGGTCAACGCCATGTTGAGGAAGAGGGTGGCTTCTCCTACCTTGTGCCCTCGGGTTGGCGGCTTGAGGACAGTCAACGACAGTGAGTCACTGGAGTCGTTCAAAGAAGAGTGGATAGCCGAGCTTGAGGCAGAACTACCTGACTTCGCTCTGAGAAGAGGGCACTTTGAAGACTGACCAGGGCAGAGATGCGGTCAAGCTTGTGACCAATTCCACGATTGAGGGGCGGCAATTGCGCCAAATCTTCTACCTCGTTGACTTCGGGCGCCAAAAGCTGAGCGTCACCTACACCCGCGCTCGGAACACAGGGCAGCAGAACGACGCAGCCGTCGAGGCAATCGTCAAGTCCATCGAGACACTGTCCGAGCCACAGGCGGCTAAGGGCAAGCGGTATGTTGAGCCAGACGACGGTGAATTCTCGTATGTGCCTCCTGAGGGTTGGGAGCTTACGGACGAGCCTGGGTCTGATTACAAGTCCTTGCGCAAAGACGAGTCCTTCGTCGTCTTCCAGAGCGGTCGCTTGCCAGGCACTCTGGATGCAAACTTCCGCCGCGCCTTCCGCGCCAGCCTGTCTGAACTTCTGAACGAATCTGGGGTAGACCTCCAAAACGCCCAAATTGTCGAAGACTCGGGCTTTGAGACGGAGGCAGGATACGACGCAGCCAAGTTCGTCATCAACGCCTCGATCCAGCGCCAGCGCGTGCGGGTCGTGATGTATGTCGTTGACCTCGACCCCGTCAAGGTCTTCGTCATCTACGCGCGCCCACGCAGCGGATCAACCGAAGACGACGAAGCAATTGAGGCAATGGTCAACACGATTGCCCCAGCCGACGCTGCGGACAAGCCATCTGGCGAGACAGGCAAGGTGGAGCGCTACTTCGAGCGCGGCGGCAACTTCTCCTACAACATACCCGCGGGTTGGGAGGTGAAGCAACCCAAGGAGGTCACTGGGGCTGACCTCGAGTTTGCTGCGCTGTTTGGGCCTGCTTCGCAGGGTTTCGCGCCGAACGTGGTCTTTGTCGAGGACGAGCTACCCGGCTCGCTTGCCTCGTATGTGCGCTCCGCACTGCGCCAACTGCGCAATGACTCGGCATACCGCTCGGTGTCCAATTCAGAGGAGTTCAAGACTGATGATGGAGTCACTGCAGCGCGCATCGTTGCAGAGCGCGTCGACCAGGATCAGCGCATTCGGCAGGTGTTCTACATCTTTCCTGAGCGCAGCCGCGTGATAGTCGCCACCTACTCGCGCTTGTCGCAAGGCAACCAGTCCCAGTTCGATGAAGTCGTCGAGGCAGCGATGCGCTCGTTCCGCTTTGGGCGCTGACCTT
>JANWZM010000114.1 GCA_025054635.1 Thermoflexales bacterium | reverse complement strand
TACGCGCCTGCGGCGAGGCATGCTGTGAAAGCGCCTGCCCACAGCTTACGCTAACCAGCGTTCTGAGAGGAAGCCTGTTTTCACGTGTGCCTCGAGCAGCTCATCGATCAAGGCGCGGATCTGATTGAGGTCAAGCTCAGCGGCTGTGTGTGGGTCGAGATAGGCGGCTTGATACACCAGCTCGCGGTTGCCGGTGAGGGCAGCTTCTACCGTTAGCTCCTGCACGTTGATGTTGGTGCGCATCAGCGCTGCAAGCTGGACGGGCAAGCGCCCGACGCGCACAGGCTGAGGACCGTTTTTGTCCACTAACACAGGCACCTCGACGCAACACCCCTCGGGCAGGTTGTCGATCAAGCCGTAATTTGGCACGTTGCCGTAGATCACGCGCGGCTGTCCCGTCTCCATGCTGTGGATGAGCAAGGCGGCGTACTCGTGGCTGCGCTCCACGTCGTCTAACTCCTCGCCTGCCTCTAGGCGCGCGCGCAGCGCTTCCCAGCCGGCGATCTGCGCTTTGCAGCGGCGCATGTATTCATCCAGCGGGATATTCAGTTGCTCGATCAGGTCGGGGCGATCGCGCTTGATGAACCAGGGCACATACTCGCTGAAGTGCTCGCTGGACTCGGTGACGAAGTAGCCGAAATGGCGGAACACTTCGTAGCGCACGCGGTTATCGGCAGGGTAGCGCCCCTCCTCAAGCACGCGGCGCAAGTGGGGGTAAAGGTCTTCGCCGTTGCGCTCGAGCTTGATGTAGAACGCCATGTGGTTGATGCCTGCGCACACAAAGTTGATCTCCTCAACTGGCACACCGAGGTCTTGCGCCAACTGCTCAATGGTTCCTTGCACGCTGTGGCACAGCCCAACGGCTTTGATCTTCGAAGCGCGATGCAGCGCCCAACAGTTCATCGCCATGGGGTTGACGTACTGCAACAGCACTGCATGCGGGCAGAGCGCTTCCATCTCGTGCGCGAGATCGAGCAGAACGGGGATGGTGCGCAGCGCGCGCATGATGCCGCCGACGCCAAGCGTGTCGGCGATGGTCTGGCGCAGCCCGTATTTCTTCGGGATCTCAAAGTCGATCACCGTCGAGGGCTTGTAGCCGCCGATCTGAAACATGGTAATCACGTAGTCAGCACTATCCACTGCGTGCTTGCGATCCAGCGTCGCCTCAATGTGCGGACGCGCTTCGAGCCTCTCTGCGACCCTGTGTGCAACAACTTCGGAGGTCCGCAGGCGTTCTGGGTCAATGTCATGCAGGCAGATGTGCGACTCTGCGAGTTCAGGGAAGCTGAGGATGTCGCCGAGCAGGGTCTTAGCGAAAACCGTGCTGCCAGCGCCGATGAAAGCGATCTTGGTCATAGCCGAACACCGTGTATGCAGCAAAGTAAGCGCAACACCATAGTTTAATCGAGTGTAAAGGGGCACCCCTCGCTGTGGAGGAGTGATTACCCCCAAAGCCACTGTGGCTTTTCGACCTCAACGCAGCCTCACGGGTTCGCTGGGGTGAGGTAAATGCGGCGCGTCTTCACGCAGTGCTGCTCGACCGATACAATCGCGCGCACAACTCGCTATGGCAGAGACCAACAAGGTGATCTATTCCATGGTGCGTGTAGGGCGCATCTATCCGCCCAACAAGCAGGTG
>JANWZM010000101.1 GCA_025054635.1 Thermoflexales bacterium | reverse complement strand
CACGGTGCAGGCGGTTAACCCCCTGCACCGTTTTACTTGGGCTTCAGACCGTGTCTTTTGCAGGAGAGCTACTCGATGGTCTTCACAGACGGTTCTCTACTGGGTTTCGTGTTTGCTGCCTTGCTCGCACTCGCAGCGTGTGGCAATGTGTCGCCCCCGCACCAGCCTGCTGAGGGCGGGCAGGCTCAGCCAGGCACAGCATCATCAGAGGTCGGGCTCGCCAGTTCAGCAGATAACTCTCCAATTGTTGCCTTCCGCGTACGAACCCGCGCGGTCTCGCCCCAGAGCAGCCAGCCACACGAATCGGTGGTCGAGGTTGACGCGCAAGGCAGAGAGCGCCGGCAGTCTCTGTTTGTCAAAGATGGCGAGCAAGAGCTGCACTTCTCGTACGTCGTTGGCAAGATGCACTACGCAACGCGGTCGGCTAATCGCGAGCGCTCGTGCATCGCCGTTGATGAGCAGAAACTCGCGGGGAGTGGGGAGCAACCTTACCTGCGCGCGTCGGACATTTACTTGCGCCCTTTCCCCGAGAACGACGCTGAGCAGTCTGCCCAACCGGTTGAGTCAGGCATCATCGTCAACGGCTTCTTGACGGATCGCTACGTCCTCACGAGCACTGAGAAGATCGGGGATGTCCAGCTTGAGGAAACGCGCGAGCTTTGGGTTGCGCGCGGGCTGAACGTCGTCGTGCGCGAGCGTAACGAGTCCATCGGGACGCGCGCCGCGCCGAGCTTGATTCAACCGACGAGCACGCGCATGGCGTCTGAGTATGCAATTGAGCGCATCGAGGGCGACTTCGCCGTCGACCTGCCCCCATCCTGTCGTGGAGGCGGCGACGTGCCTTTCCCGCCCGGCGCAAAGGATGTCTCGCTCAATGCCTGGGCGACGACATTTGAGACCGATGCCTCACCTGCAGAGACAGAGACGTTCTACCGAGAGGCAATGGCGCAAGCAGGGTGGGCACTGCAGCAGCGGTCTGGCTTTGAGGAAGCGGTGCTGATCTTTGGGAGGGATGAGCGACAAATCCAGGTGCAAGTCGGCAGAAAGGTCTCACCGCAGACACTGGAGCATGAGCCAGTGACGCTGGTGTTGATTGTCTTACAGTGAATTTCGAAAGTGATGCGCCGGGTGCAGTGCTGAGGGGCACACTGCACCCAGCAATGTGCAGCAGCTTCAGCGCTCGTCAATCGGCACGTAGTGAACGCCGACTGGGCCGATGTATTCCGACTGCGGACGGATAAGCACGTTGTCACGGTATTGCTCGATCACGTGCGCGCACCAGCCCGCCACGCGCGCGCAGGCAAACATCGGCGTGAATAGGTCAATCGGGATGCCCAAGTCGTATAGCAGCGTCGCGCTGAAGAAGTCCACGTTAGGGTAAAGCTCTTTGTGGCGCAGCACCGCGCGCTCGACTGCCAGCGACATCTCGTAATACTTGAGCTGGTTGACTTTCTTGCCTAGCCGCTCCGACCAGCGGTTAAGGTGCGCCGAGCGCGGGTCGCCATGCTTGTAGATGCGATGCCCAAAGCCCATGATCTTGCGCTTAGTGGCGAAGGCGCGATCCACGAAGGCATCCACGTTCTCCAGCTCGCCGATCTCCAGCAGCATGTGCATCGTCGCCTCGTTGGCGCCGCCGTGCAGAGGCCCTTTGAGCGAGGCAAGCGCCGAGGTCACCGCTGAGTGCAGGTCGGCTTGGGTGCTGGCGACAACGCGAGCGGTGAACGTGCTAGCGTTCATGCCGTGGTCAGCGAGCAGGATGAAGTACACATCCAGCGCGCGCACAAACTCGGGGTCAGTGCTCAGCCCGAGCATGTACAGGGTGTTTGCTGCATGGCTTAAGCGCGGGTTTGGCGCAATCGGCTCCTTGCCGTTGCGGATGCGGTCGAACGCAGCCGTGAGCGTAGGCAGTTGCGCGATCAGGCGCACCGACTTGCGGCGAGTTGCCTCGATGCTGATGTCCTCGATCTCAGGATCGTAGAACGCCAGCGCGGATACGGCAGTGCGCAACGCCTCCATCGGAATCGTGTCGCGCGGCAGTGTCCGCAGCAGGTCATACATCGGCGCGGGCAGCCACCGGTTCGCGACAAGGCGAGCGTTAAAGTCAGCAAGCTCGCTGCGCGTCGGCAAGTGCCCGTTTAGCAACAGGAAAGCGACCTCCTCGTATGTGGCGTGCTCTGCCAATTCGTTGATGTTGATGCCGCGGTAGAGCAAGGTGCTGTTCGGGCCGTCCACCATGCTGATTTCGGTTTGGGCAGCCACAACACCATCCAAGCCCTTTGAGAAGGGGATGCGCTGTGCTCCATTTGGCTGCGTGAGCGTCGCGGTTGTCATATTCGGTTTCCCTCTCAGGTTGTTTTAGTGTTACGCCTCCGCTGAAGGCGCTGATCTCGGCTCAGTGGGTGCGCTGAGTGATAACTTCTTCGGATTATAGGGGCGACCTCTTCTTTTGCCAAATCGCGCCACTGCCCAGGCTGCAAGTCGCCCAGGTTGATCGGTCCAATCTGGACGCGCACCAGGCGCAGTGTGGGCAAGCCAACTGCGGCGGTCATGTGGCGCACCTGGCGCTTCTTGCCCTCAGTCAAAACGATCT
The DNA here is from genome assembly GCA_025054635.1 of Thermoflexales bacterium. Lineage (GTDB taxonomy): Bacteria > Chloroflexota > Anaerolineae > J036 > Brachytrichaceae > DRWP01. The sequence goes on along the minus strand of JANWZM010000101.1, from coordinate 3,648 downwards.
CTAGCCAAGTGGTCGGTCCGTGTGGGGTGACGGGCTTACCGCGCGGAGGCAAGGTTGGCTCTGCGATGATGCGCGCTTGGCACGGGCGCGTGCGGTAGCCCTTGACGACCACGCCGCGCTGCAACCGCGCCAGCGCCTCAGGTGTCGGCACGCCTTCGACCTGTGCCCAATACACCTTAGGCAGCTTGTAGCGCGGGTCAGTCAACCGATGGATGAACGCGCCGTCGTCGCTGAGGATCAGCAAGCCCTCGCTGTCGTAGTCCAGCCGCCCAGCGGCGTACACCCCTTTGGGCAGACCAAACTCGCTCAGTGTGCGCTTCGTTTCTCTCTCGCCAGGTTGCACTTCATGGGTGAACGACGAAAGCACACCGTAGGGCTTGAACAGGGCAATGTAGCGCGGCATTTGTTGGTATCATGCCAGCGTCATGGCGCAAGTCAAACCCATGATCGTCAAGGTCAAGTTCTTCGTCAACAACGAGGAAGTAGGGATGCTGGTGCTCAGCCCAAAGGAGTTCCGCACGGGCAGCATAGGGTTCTTCGGCAATGGCAAGCTCTCGCTCGGCGATGACGCAGAGAAGGGCTACCAAGCCCAAGTGCAGCTTGTCCGCATCGGCAGCAAAGTCCACTAGACACGTTTCAGGACCGGCATGAATATTCTTGTCACTGGCGGCGCTGGATTTATTGGTTCGCATCTGTGCGACCGCCTGATAGAAGAGGGACACCGCGTTATCGCCATAGACAACTTCATCACTGGCTCGCCGCGCAACGTAGCGCATCTGCTCGATCATCCGCGCTTTACCTTGATCGAGAGCGACATTATCGAGCGCTGCTGGGTTGACGAGCCTTTGGACGCAGTGATGAACCTTGCCTCCCCTGCCAGCCCTGTCGGTTATCTGGACAATCCAATCCAGACCATGCTGGTCGGCTCACACGGCACGTATAACGCGCTGGAGCTGGCGCGAGTCAAGGGGGCGCGCTTCCTGCAAGCCAGCACCAGCGAGGTTTACGGCGATCCACTGGAGCACCCACAAAAGGAGTCCTACTGGGGTAACGTCAACCCAATCGGCGTGCGCAGCGTTTATGACGAGGCGAAGCGCTTCGCCGAGGCGCTGACGATGGCATACCACCGCACCTACGGGTTGCAGACGCGCATCGCGCGCATCTTCAACACGTACGGCCCACGCATGGCGCTCAACGACGGGCGAGTAGTGCCGAACTTCGTCTCGCAGGCGGTGCACAATCAGCCGATCACTGTATACGGCGACGGCAGCGCCACCCGCGCCTTCTGCTACGTGTCCGACCTAGTCGACGGTATGTTGCGCCTTCTGTGGAGCAACGAGGTGATGCCGGTCAACCTCGGCAACCCGAATGAGATGACTATTCTCGAGTTTGCCAAAGCAGTCAAAGCAGCCGCCGGTCCGGAGTGCACTAGCGAGATCGTCTTCTACCAGCCGCGACCTGATCGGATCGCTGACGATCCGCAGCGTCGGCAGCCCGACATCACTCGCGCCCGCCAAATCCTCGGCTGGACGCCGCGCGTCCCGCTTGAGGAGGGTCTACGCCGCACCATTGAGTACTTCCGCGCAGAGCTGCAAGCTGCGCGGTTCTGACCCTGCCATGCCTACCTTGCGGATTGCGGTTCTCCCCGGCGATGGCATCGGTCCAGAGGTGTGTGCCGAAGCCGTTCGCGTGCTCCAAGCCCTCAACCTCGACTTGGAGCTTCACACCGCCGATGTCGGTGGCTGTGCAATCAAAGCCACAGGGGTAGCTCTACCTGAAACTGCCCTGCGCATGGCGCTGGACGCTGACGCTGTGCTCTTCGGCGCGGTCGGCACGCCTGAGTTCGACCGCGATCCCCATGCACCTGTCCGCCCAGAGCAGGCGATCCTCGGCTTGCGCAAGGCACTCGACCTGTTCGCGAATCTCCGCCCGGTCAAAGCATATGACGCGCTGTTGGACGCTTCGCCTCTCAAGCCAGAGATCGTGCGCGGCACAGATTTGATCATCCTGCGCGAGTTGACAGCGGGCGCTTACTTCGGCAAGCCGCAGGGCATATCGGGCGAGCCGCCAAACCGCAGCGCTGTGGACACCACTGCCTATACCGAGGCTGAGGTGCGCCGGCTGATGATCATGGCGTTCGAGCTAGCGCGCGGGCGCAAGCGCAAAGTCACCCAAGCTGACAAGGCAAACGTGATGGCGACTGGGCGGCTGTGGCGCGCTGTTGCCCATGAGCTGCGCGAGGAATATCCTGAGGTGACCTACGAGGACATGTATGCTGACGCCTGCTCGATGCACCTACTGCGCAATCCGCGCAGCTTCGATGTGATCGCCACTGAGAACCTGTTCGGCGACATCCTCAGCGACGAAGCCTCGATGCTGAGCGGCTCGATGGGCATGTTGCCCAGCGCCTCGCTAGGCGACACGCTCAATCGCCACGGCTACCGCCGTGGCTTGTACGAGCCGATCCACGGCGCAGCGCACGACATCGCTGGTCAAGGGATCGCTAACCCACTCGCGATGATTCTCAGTGCAGCGATGATGCTGCGCTGGTCCTTCGGGCTACGTGAGCACGCCGACCGCGTTGAACGCGCGGTTGAACGTGCCCTGGCGGACGGCTTTCGCTGCCGCGACATCGCCGCGCCGGGCGAACGCACCGTCGGCACGCGCGAGATGGCGGACGCTGTGATCGAGCGGCTGCACTGAAATGTAAACCGCTAGCGCGGAATTTAGCCTTCGACCCATCCCCCTCGACGCACCGCGCAGCATATCTGCGTCTGGATAGGGAGTGACTGGTCACATTACCCTCACCCCTGCGCTCCTCTCCCTCGGGGCTATCCATTACCCACAACGCTGCAGAGAAGTGCATCCAACCTGTCCAGCGTCCGTGTTTTTGAGCATATGCGGCAAGAAGCCCACAAAGCTCAGGGGAACGACATGGTAAGGGCGCGCCGCGCGCCTGCGTTCTGGCACAACGGGGCGCACGCAATGCGCCCCTACGTGTCCGTTGACCCGAGCCGCTGTAGGGGCGCGCCGCGCGCGCCCAATGCGCATCCCCTGCTTTCCCTTCCATGGGGTTGCCTGAGATATGGGTAATGAAAAGCCCTCAGGGAGAGGGGTTGGGATGAGGGCAAGCCACCGGCACGCTACGCACTACGTATTCGAGCCTGGACACTCCTTCTGGATGTGCCTGTGCTGTTCGTAGAATTACGAGTCCATGTTCTACGACGAGGCAACGATCACCGTTCAGGCGGGTAAAGGTGGCGACGGCGCGATGAGCTTTCGGCGCGAGGCGCACGTTCCGCGTGGCGGGCCAGACGGCGGCAACGGCGGTCGTGGCGGGCATGTGATCTTGGTCGTCAACCCACACCTGAACACGCTGCTGCACTTCCAGCACAAGCGTCGCTTCGTCGCGGAGAACGGTCGAAACGGCGGCAGCCAGAACAAGACAGGGCGCAGCGGCAAGCCTCGCTACGTCGAGGTGCCGCCCGGAACAGTGGTCTATGACGCTGAGACAGGTCAAGTGCTCGGCGACCTCACCCAGCGCGGGCAGCAACTCATCGTCGCTCGCGGGGGGCGAGGAGGGCGAGGCAACGCCATGTTTGCAACGCCTGCAAACCAAGCGCCGCGCATCGCCGAAAATGGCGCGCC
>JANWZM010000097.1 GCA_025054635.1 Thermoflexales bacterium | reverse complement strand
GCGTGTGCCGAGTGGGTTGACGCGCCAACTGGCGCGCTTTATCGCGCGCTGCCGCAACGCGCTCGACGAAACCGAGCTTGAGGCGCTGTCATACAACCGCACGACCGAAATCGGTGGTGTCCATCGCATTTTTGGCTTTGTGCCGGCGAAGATGCCGACGCGACTTGCCTACCTCAGCCCAAACTACGAGCCGCCCCCCCCTCCCGTGCGCTTTCGGCATCGCCCGCGCTGACCCGTATCAACGCCGCCGCGTCCAGGTGTCGTTGGCGTACTTCTCCGCGATCAGCGTTTCTGCGCAGCGCTGCTCCTCCTCGCTTAGTGTTGCCTCAGTGAAGTGTATCCCAAGTGCCTCCTCAAAGCCACGCTGCCAAGCGCTCGCAGCCTCTGCCCAACTGGTCGGGTGACCGAGCAATTCCTGTAAGGTCGCGGCGTGGGCGTGCACTAACTCTGGAGCGGGCGCGTCCCAGAGGTAAGCGCAAATGCGGGCGATGTCCCCATGTAGGGGCAGGCTGCCATGCTGCATCACCCCATCCAATCGTCGCCACTGCGCGCTGCCGACGATTTTCTTGCCTGCGCCGACGATCTCGTAGTCGCTCGGCGCCTCGAAGCAAACCGGCCCTTTGGCGCGTCCTTCCTTCGGCACACGATTTGCCGCGACCTCGGGCACACCGAGCAGTCGCAGGGCGTGCATCAGCGCCTCAGCGATCCGCCGATACGAAGTCATCACGTCACCCTCGGCGAGGGGATGATCAATCGGCAGCGACACGCTGTAGGTCAGCTCGTCAGTGTGCAGGATAGCCAACCCCCCTGTCGGTCGGCGGACGATCTCGACGCCATCCTCTCGGCAACGCGCCTCGTTGACTGAACTTGTGCGCTGCGAGTAGCCTAGGCTAATCGCAGGCGGCGTCCAGCCGTAAAGCCGCAGGGTCGGCAGTTGCTTGCCTGCGCTTACCGCGCGCGAGATCGCCTCGTCGCGCGCCATGTTCGCTGCACCGCTGTGAAAGCCATCGCGGATCAAGCGAAAGCTGAACATCTGCGGCGCGCAGTATATGCAAGGCACAGGCGAGACAAAGCTGCACGCTTAGTTGCGCCAAATCGCCTACGCGAGTACGCTGAAGCGCATAGGGCTATGACATCGAAGCTGTATCACATTGGATTTGGCGTGAACGACCTACAGGGCACAGGAGTTTCGGTTGCCCTGCTCAGCGGCGACCCTGACCGCGCGCGGCTGATCGCCGAGCGCTACCTGCACAACGTTGTCCGCCTATCCGAGAATCGCGGGCTGAATAGTTATCTGGGCTTCTTGCAAAACGGACGCCCTGTGCTCTCGGCAACGAGCGGAATGGGCGCGCCGTCGTTGAGCATCGTGGTCAATGAGCTGGTGCAGGTCGGCATTCGCACGATCATTCGCGTCGGCACGTGCGGCTCGATTCAGGCACATATCCCGCCGGGCGACGTGGTGATCAGCAGCGCCGCGTTGTGTCGCCAAGGCGCGGCGCTGGACATCGCGCCGGTCGAGTATCCTGCCGCAGCCGATCCCTTCCTCACAGTTGCGCTGGCTCGAGCCGCGCGCAAACTCGGTGTTCCGCATCACGTCGGCATCACTGCCAGCGTGGACACGTTCTACGAGGGTCAAGAGCGCTCAGACTCAGCCAATCCCCACTTGCTGCGCTGGCTGCGCGGCATCACCGAAGAGTATCGCCAGCTCAACATTTTGAACTACGAGATGGAGAGCGGCACGCTGTTCAAGATGGGCGGGGTGTACGGCTTTGCTGCTGGGTGCATCTGCGGCGTGATCGCGCAGCGCACCGCGAGCGAAAACGTCGTGCTTGAAGCAAAGTCCATCGCCGTTGACCGCGCAATTGCGGTTGCGGTTCAAACACTACTTGATGAACCTGCGGGAGCGACTTAGGGCATTGAGCCGCCTGCTCAGAGAGTTCAGACCACAGCCAACGTTCACAGACCGCGCGCATGCCGGACGCATGCTGGCAGCGCTGTTGAAAGACTATGCAGGGCGTGACGACGTGATCGTGCTGGCGCTGCCGCGCGGCGGCGTGCCTGTCGCAGCCGAGGTCGCTAAAGCGCTCAATGCGCCATTAGACGTGTTCCTGGTTCGCAAGCTGGGGGTGCCTGGTCAGCCCGAGTTGGCGATGGGCGCGCTAGCCTCGGGCAATGTGCGCGTCCTGTGGCACGACACCATCCGCGCGTTCAACATCGGCTCGGACGTCATCGAACACGTGACCGAGCTTGAGCGCAGGGAGCTGGAGCGCCGCGAGCAGCGCTACCGCGCAGGGCGACCCGCCATGCCGCTGAGCGGACGTACCGTGATTTTGGTTGACGACGGGATTGCCACTGGCGCATCTATGCTCGTCGCTGCGCGCGCCGTGTACGCCTTAGCGCCCAGAATGGTCATCGTCGCTGCGCCAGTCGCCTCCCCAGAGGCGGTGGTCAACTTGCAGCAAGAGGCTGACGAGGTCGTCTGTTGCCTCGCTCCTGAGCATCTCGTCAGCATTGGCAGTTGGTATCAGGATTTCAAGCAGCTCAGCGACGAGGAAGTGCTGCAGATTCTCGACCAGTTTCGTCAGTGAAGCCTGCTGCAGCCAACTTCAGCCCCGCCAGGGGTTGTCCTCGTCCAGTGCGTCAGTGCGAATCGAGGCGCCGACTGAAGCCCACGGGTTGTCAGGCGGCAAGGAGAGGGGGGGGTAGGAAGAGCTTGGGCGCACAGCGGACGCAGTTGGCGTGGCAACGGTTGTACCGTTGACTACTGAGGGCGCAGCGAGACCGTCGGTCGTGGTCACACCGTTCGGCGTCGGGGCGATTGTGGCAGCCCGATTAATGTCCTCAACGTAGGGATTGAGCACCGAGCGAAGGTCGGCTGCCTCGCGGATGGCTTGCACCTCTTGCTGTAGCTCGCGGGTGACCTCTTGCAAGTCTGCAGCGATCGGTTGCAGCTCGTCCTTGAACTCATGGGTGAAGGCAATGTAACTCTCGCGCAGCTTGCGCAAAGCACGACCAAGCCCGCGGGTGAACTCGGGCAACCGCTCTGGGCCAAAAACCAGCAAGATAAGGATGCCGATGAACAGAACCTCGAGCGGACCGATGCCGAGAAGCGTGCCGTTCATGAGTTGACTACACTGCCCAAGACGCCATTAACGAAGCGCGGGCTGCTGTCGCTGCCGAAAGCCTTCGCAATCTCAACCGCCTCGTTGATGGCGACTTTGAACGGGACAATGCCTTGCTTAATCTCAAATAGCGCGATCCGCAGGATGTTTCGGTCAATCGGCGAGAGCACCTCGACAGGAAACTCGGGCGCGTGGCGGGCGATCTCCTTGTCTAGATCAGGCAAGTGCTCGATCACGCCGCTCACAAGCTGCGTGGCGTAGCCGTGCACACTTTCAGGGCGCTCGACCTCGCGCAGGTGGCGCGTCAGCACCTCCCCTGCAGGGTGCCCTGCGACGTCAGTCTCATAGAGCACTTGCAGCGCCAGCACACGGGCTTCACGTCGTGACATCTTCAAAGCTCACATCAACCTTTGCGACCGAGAGCCCAATGACCTCCTCGACGACGTTCTTGACCTCAATCTGGATCTGCTGCCCAAGTTCCAGCAGCGGCACGTCTTGTGCGGCGATAACATGGAGCGAGACGCTAACAGACCCGTCCTTCACTGAGACAGCGACGCCGCGCTCCAGCCCACGCTCGCGTGCCACGCGAGGGTTCACCAGCCCGCGCACACTGGGCATGGCAAGTACTGTGTTGCGGACGACGGTGCGAATAACCTCAGGCGCGACTGTGACCTGATCCATTAGTGCATCACCAGTCCACCATCAACCGTCAAAACAGCGCCGGTGATGAACGCAGCCTCGTCGCTCGCCAGGAATGATACCGCATAGGCGACCTCTTCCGGAGTGCCAAAGCGACCAAGCGGGGTTGCCCTCAGCACAGCTTGCTTCTGCTCCTCGCTCAGCACCTCAGTCAACGCCGTTGGGATGAACCCAGGCGCGACGGCATTGACTGTGATGTTGCGCGAGCCAAGCTCTTTAGCCAGCGACTTGGTAAAGCCAATCACCCCTGCCTTTGCGGCTGCATAGTTGGTCTGCCCGCCTTGCCCTGCCAAGCCGACAACCGAGCTGATGTTAATGATCCGCCCCGCACGGGCGCGGATCATTGGGCGCACGGCTGCTTTGCAGCAGTTGAACACGCTCTTCAGGTCGGCGTTGATCACGGTGTCCCAGTCTGCTTCGCTCATCGTCATCAGGAGCGTGTCGCGGGTGGTGCCAGCGTTGTTGACTAGGATGTCGAGGCGGCTAAAAGCGTCAAGCGCCGCCTTGACCAGGTTGGCGGCTTCGTCCATTCGGCTGACGTCAGCTTTAACTGCGATTGCCTTGCCACCAGCATCGGTGATCGCCTGCACGACTTCGCGCGCGGCGGCTTCGCTGGTGTTGTAGTTAACAACAACTGCCGCACCGCGCCGGGCGAGGTCAAGTGCGATTGCCTTGCCAATCCCGCGCGACGCGCCAGTGACGATGGCTACTTTGCCTTGCAGCGTCATGATGATTCTCCTGTGTGCCTATCGTTGTGCTCATCCAATGGCGCGTGTCTCCACTGTGTCGAGGATGCGTCTAATTAAGCCACATAGCACATCCTTCGGGCCGACCTCGACGAAATGCGTGACGCCTTGAGCGTGCATATAGCGCACGCTCTCTACCCAGCGCACAGGCGCAGTGAGCTGCGCTGTGAGCTCCGCGCGGATGTCGTCGGGGTGGACGATTGGCTGGGCAGTAGTGTTCGCTACGATGGGCACGCGCGCAGGCTGAATCGGTGTGTTCGCAACAGCACGGGCGAAGTCATCTCGCGCTGGTGCCATCAACGGCGAGTGCGCAGCGATGCTGACGTTGAGCGGGATCGCGCGCTTCGCGCCTGCTGCCTTCGCCAGCTCGCATGCTGCAGCAACTGCTTCTTTGCCGCCCGAGATCACGATCTGACCTGGCGCGTTGTCGTTGGCGACGACAACGCCGAGTGGATGTGCGCGGGAGGCTTCTTCACACACGCGCTGGAGGCGCTCCGCGTCCAAGCCGATGATCGCAGCCATGCCGCCTGGCGCCTGCTCGCCCGCGGCTTTCATCAGCCGACCGCGCTCGCGGGCGAGTTTTAAGCCGTCCTCGAAGGTCAGCGCCCCAGCAGCGCACAGCGCGCTCAGTTCGCCCAAGCTGTGACCAGCCATGAAAGCCGGCGGCTCAACTTCGCCCGACATCTCGACCATGTGATATGCCGCCACGCTGTGAGTGAAGATGGCAGGCTGCGTGTTTAGGGTATCGGAGAGCGCCTCCTCTGGACCCTGCCAGCACAGTGCCGACAGCGAAAAGCCCAGCACAGCGTCGGCGCGCTGGAAATAGCCCTTCATCACTGGACGCAGCGCGGCAAGCGCCGCGCCCATCCCGACAAATTGCGACCCTTGACCTGGGAAGACGTAAGCCGTCGGCATTGAAACGACGGACTACTTCTTGTTCTCTGGCTCGCCGACGACGACGACTTGGCGACCCTTGTAATAGCCGCAGGAAGGACAGACTGTGTGCGGCAGCTTCTTCTGCCCGCAGGTGTCGCACACGACAAGTTGAACCGGGGTGAGCGCATGATGCGCCCGCCGACGATGGGTGCGTCCCCAGGAGAATTTCCGTTTTGGCAGTGGACCCATGGCGATAACTTCTCCTCAAAGATGTATAACCGAGCCAAGTCCGCCGATGCGGACGTGCAAGCCTACGATTCTACTGCAGAACAACGGTCATCGCAGGGGCAGGGAGTGTTTAGGCTTCGGACACATGGCGCTCGGTGCGCTAATTTGCCCTCATCTCCGCCCTCTACCCCTTGGGAGGAAGGGCGCAGGGGTCAGCGCAGTGTGGCAAGCCTTGCAGCGCATTCACATAGCTACTGCCCTTGCGAAGAGCCTAGCTGCGACGCACTAGAATAAGCGCTCGGTCATACCCTGGAGGGCTTGTTGCGATGAACTGGCTGGATCGCTTGATGGCAGTTAACGTGGACACCATCCCCCACGACAAGATCTCGCACGACCCGAAGCCGATTCGGTTGTTCAAGTCTGATTTCCTCGAGTTCTTCACGCACGTCACGCCGCAAGCAGTACTGGCGATCTGGCTGCCCGTTGCGGGTGTCTTTACTGCGTTTGGGATCACGCGCTGGCCTCAAGGCATTTCGCCAGCCTGGTTTGTTGCAGCGTTGGTGTTCGGGTTTGCCGTGCTGTGGACATTCCTGGAGTATGTGCTGCACCGATTCTTGTTTCACTTCGAGCCGCGCAATCGGACGCAGTGGCAGATCGTCTTCCTGTTTCACGGCGTGCACCACTATCAGCCTCACGTCAAGACACGGCTGGTGATGCCGCCTGCGGTGAGTATCCCGATGGCAGCGCTGTTCTATGCCCTGTTCTGGCTGGTGCTGGATCGCCTGCTAGGCATGCCTCACCTTGTCGCGCCAACATTCGCAGGGACAGTGTTGGGTTACGTCACCTACGACATGGTCCACTACGCCACCCACCATTTGCCAGCAAAAGGCTCGGTGATGAAATTTCTCAAGCGCCATCACATGGAGCACCACTTCAAGACGCCTGACGCGCGGTTCGGGGTGAGCACCAACTTCTGGGATCAGGTGTTCCGCACGCAGCCAGAAGACATCGCACCGCAACACGGGCGCAAAAGCTCCTGACGGAAGGGGCTCGCTCGGCTACCGTGCAGCTTGCGGCGGGGCGCGCTTAGAAATGCACGAAAACTGAGGCATCACTCACATGAAGACGATTGCGCTCGGCACCGTGCACATCGAGATCTGGGGCGGCGCCGGCGAAATCGGCGGCAACCAGATCTTGTTACGCGACGGCGAGGACGCGCTGCTGCTCGATTTTGGGCGCTCGTTTAAACGCTGGGACATGTATTTCACCGAGTTCATGCAGCCTCGCGGCGTGAAAGGGTTGCGCGACCTGCTCAAGCTGCAGCTCATCCCGAGCATTCCTGAGCTTTACCGCGATTTGCCAGACGACACGCTGTTCCCCACCAATGCAGAGCGCCAGTTGATCAAGGGCAGCAGCATCGGGACGCTGCATGGGGTGCTGCTCAGCCATGCCCACCTCGACCATGCCGGCGCGATTGCATACTTGCGCAGCGACCTACCAATCTACACCTCGGCTGAGAGCGCGGTCATCCTCAAGGCAACGCAGGACACGGGTAACTCCGACATGGACGCAGAAGTCACATACTTCACCCCGCGCCTTCCGCTGACGGACAAAGGCATCCTGAGGCCGGAGGGCAAGGAGTATCTGCGCCGACCTTACTACCTACTGGATAGCGCGTCCGTCCCTGAGTTCAGTGCGCGCTCGCCAGCAAAGACGAAAGCCCTAGCAGGCGCAGTCTGGCAAGCTGCGCGGCAGCCCGTGCAGGTTGGGCCGTTCAAGGTCGAGGCGTTGCCCGTTGACCACTCCATCCCCGGCGCGCTCGCCTTCTTGATTCACACCTCCCAGGGCATCGTCGCCTACAGCGGCGACATTCGCTTTCATGGCGAGCGCGCCAAGGCGAGCGAGGCGTTCCTGAAGCGCCTGGAGCAGCAGCCGCTGCTGGCGCTCATCGTCGAGGGAACGCGGCTAGGGCGGCCTAGTGAAACCCACACTGAAGACCAAGTCCAAGGGTGCATTTACGACGCAGTTGCCCAACACCCTGGCAAGCCCGTCGCGATTGATTTCGCGACGCGAAACATCGAGCGCATGAAGCGCTGTGCCAATGTTGCGCGCGAGACTCAGCGCGAGCTGGTTGTGACTGCAAAAGACGCTTACCTGCTCCTTGGGCTAAGCGAGCTGCACGAGGCACACCGCGACTTGCTCAGCCAAGTGCGCGTGCTGCAAGAGCCGAAGGTGCAGAGCAAAGGCTGGGAGGAGCTCGTGTGGGAGCAGCCGACCATAAAACCAGTCACAACTGAGGCGATCGCAAGAGCGCCGGGCGACTTTGTCCTTGCTTTCGGCTTCTTCGAGCTCAATCGCCTGTTGGACATCCGCTTAGCGGCTAACTCAGACAACCCCGAGGGGATTTACATCTTCAGCAACAGCTTCTGGGCTGACGATGAGCAGATCCTCAATGTGCGCATTCTGCGCAATTGGCTAAGAATGCTGAATTTCAAGCTGCTGCCGGACGCGTTCAATCGCGTTGCAGAGGATGGCGCGTATGACGCTGTGGACAACTGCTTCCACACCTCTGGGCATGCCTCTGAGGAAGACCTAGTCCGACTGGTTCAACGTGCCGCGCCTGAGCACCTCATCCCCGTGCACACAGAGAAGCCTGAGCGTTGGCTGCACTTGTTAAGTGGGCTGAGGACGCAAGTGCACGTGTAAATCAGCTCGCCTCGCGGAACCCTGCTTGCAGGCTGTCAACCTCAGCGGCGCACAGGGCGCACGCGGTGCACCTCTACCGTATCGCAGCACGCTCTCAGGTATGCTTTCGCTCAGCACAACATGCCTGCACCTACCGACGCGCCTCTCCCATCGAGCCTGCTCGACAAGCTCAGTCCGCTGCAGCAGCGCGTATTGCGCGCTATCCAGTTGGCTGCTGACGACTTGGCGATCCCCGTCTACTTAGTCGGCGGGGCGGTGCGCGACTGGTTGTTGGGCGTCCCAGCGATTGACGACTTGGATTTCGTCGTTGAGGGAAACGCGCTGACCCTGGCGGAGACGCTGCGAGCGCGCGAGGGCGGCGCAGCACATGCCTACCCGCGGTTCGGCACAGCGACCTGGTTTTTGGACGGCGCAGCAGTGGATATCGCCGCTGCACGCAAGGAGACTTATCCACACCCAGCATCCCTGCCCGTGGTCTCACCGACAGACCTCGAGACGGATCTGCATCGGCGCGACTTCACAGTGAACGCAATGGCGCTGCGCCTGCGCGATGCTGCGCTGATTGACCCCCTTAGCGGTCAACGCGACCTAGCAGCGCGCTCGTTGCGCGCGCTGCACCCAAACAGCTTTGTGGACGATCCAACACGGCTGCTGCGCGGCGCGCGCTACGCTGCGCGGCTTGGCTTTTCTCTCGCGCCCGAGACCCAAGGCTGGATGGCAGCCGGGCTGCCCTACCTGCGCGCCCTCAGCGGCGAGCGGGTCAAATACGACTTGGAGCTGATCTTTGAAGAGCCGACAGCCGCACAAGCTCTATCGCTGTTGTCTGAATGGGGTGCCTTCCGTACGTTGGGCATCCCCGTGCCCGATGCAGCCGCGCTTCAGCAGCGGTTCGAGGCGATCCAGTCCATTCTCGAAGACTCGGAGACATGGCAACCTGCCGCCCTTGGGCTGCGCTCAAGGGTGGAGTTGCGTCACGCGCTGGGCTGGGGTGCGCTCACATACAACCTCGGTCAGCTTGGGACGAGCCGCTGGGTGTCGTGGATTCCATTCACCCACGTTGTGCGCGACGCGCTGGTGTCGCTCGGCGCGTTGAGCAGCTTATCTGCAGGGCTGTTCGTGGGCGCGCGGGCGAGCCAGCAATCTGAGCTGCTCAGCCCGTTCAGCGGTCTGGCGCTGTGCATCGGCTACGCCTTCGAGCGCAACCCGTTGAAGCGGGAGGCGATGCGGCACGAGTGGACTGTGTGGCGGCACGTGCGCCCTGCCCTCAACGGCGACGACCTGCGCCAGCTCGGCTTGCCGCCCGGCCCACAATATGCCCGCCTGCTCAAACAACTGCGCCAGGCGCGGCTCGATGGCGAGGTGCACTCTCCTGAGGAGGAACGTGAGCTGATTAAGCGAATCGCGAACGGCGAATAGCGAATGGCGAATGGAGGCTGGCGAGTAGCAAGCGGCACACTCAATGCTTCACACGGCGGGCGATGGGTCTAGGGCAGCGTTCGCCAAGCCTTGAAAATTCACTACACTTTGCCCTAGACAACGCAATAGGACGAGGCGTATGGCACTGCTCGGCATTGACCTCGGCACAACCGCCGTCAAGGCGCTGTTGATCAACGAAGCGGGCGAGACGCTCGCCAGTGCAACTGTGGACTACCCCCTCTACACCCCAAAGCCGCTGTGGAGCGAGCAAGACCCAGCCGATTGGTGGCGCGGGACTGTCGAAGCGATCCAAGAAGTGTTGGCAAAGGCAGGGATCAGCGGCAGCGAGGTGCGCGCAGTCGGTCTGAGCGGTCAGATGCATGGCTTGACGCTGCTCGACCGCGACGGGAACGTGCTGCGCCCAGCGATCCTCTGGAATGACCAACGCACAGCTGCTCAGTGCGATGAGATGGTACAGCGAGCCGGAGGAATGCTGCGCCTGCGCCAGCTGGTCGCTAACCCGCCAACGACGAGCTACACCGCGCCGAAGATCCTCTGGGTGCGCGAGAACGAGCCAGAGATTTACGCGCGGATCGCGCATGTCTTGCTGCCCAAGGACTACATCCGCTACAAACTCAGCGGCGAGTTTGCAACCGAAGTCGGCGACGCCACCGGCATGGCGCTGCTCGACGTCCGCAATCGCTGTTGGTCTGACGAGATGCTGCGCCTGCTGGAGATCCCGCGCGAGTGGCTGCCGCGCTGCGCTGAGTCGCACGAGCCAACTGCGCAGGTGAGCGAGGCAGCTGCGCGCGAAACAGGCTTGGCGCCGGGCACTCCCATCGTCGGCGGCAGCGGCGACCAGCCCGCGGCTGCCGTTGGTCTGGGGTCGGTGCGCGAGGGCATCGTGAACGTGACGCTGGGCACGTCGGGCGTGGTGTTTGCCTCGGTCGAGCACTATCCGCCAATCCGCGACACGGCAATCGAGGTGTTTTGCCACGCTGTGCCGAACACCTGGTTCTTCATGGGCGTGATGCTCTCCGCTGGCGGCAGCTTGCGCTGGCATCGCGACGTGGTTGCGCTCGGTCACCCCCAGCTCGTTGCGCGCGTCTCAGGCGAGACAGCCCCCTACGACGTGCTGCTGCAGAGCGCAGCCGAAGTGCCGATTGGGGCAGAGGGGCTTACTTTCCTGCCGTATCTCACTGGCGAGCGCACCCCGCACCGCGACCCGTTGGCGCGCGGGGCGTTCGTTGGGCTGACCTTGCGCCACACCCAGTCGCACCTGGCGCGAGCAGTGATCGAGGGTATCAGCTTTGGTTTGCGCGACTCAATTGAGCTGATGCGCGCGCTCGGCTTGCAGGTCAACGAGGTGCGCGCCGCGGGCGGCGGGGCACGCAGCACAGTTTGGCGTCAGATGCTCGCAGACATCTTCCAAGCCGACATCACGCTGGTGAACTCGACCGAAGGCGGCGCATTCGGCGTAGCTTTGCTGGCAGGAGTCGGGATCGGCATATGGCGCGACACGCGTGAGGCATGCGACGCGGTGATCCGCGTGACCTCGCGCACCTCACCCAGTTCAGACCCAACTGTGCGCGCGCAGTACGATGAAGCCTACGCGCGCTTCCGCGAGCTTTACCCCGCCCTAAAGCCGGCTTTTGTGCGCGCCGCTGCATAACCCCTCTGCTTGCGCTTGGTCGTGTGCAGCTTGGCGCGGTCGTTCATGGCTTACTGCCCCGTACAAACCCAGCATCGCTTCTAGCCTTGCTAGGTGCCAATATCCTTGTGCAAGAATCCAGCAGCCCTTCCCGGCTTGCCATTCGCTATTCGCCATGATCCCTCTCGCCACGCAGTAAGATCGCAACAGATGACTGTCACGCCCGCAGCCGCGCCAACAACGGCGCCAACAGACCACCCCAGCAAGCCGACCCTTACCCTGCCCCCTGAGTTGGCTGAGGAATACCAGCGCGCCATTCAGGCACTGGTTACCGAGGACGATGAACCTGTGGACAACCTCTTCTCCGAGAAACAACAGCACCTGCTGGTCGAATCGCTCTATGCCAGTTGGTCTCACCCTCGCTACGGCAAGCGATTTCTCGCTGCTGCCAACGTCGGGGTGTTCTACAGCCCCTACGAGTCGGCAATTGTCCCAGACGTGCTCTTGAGCGTCGGGGTCAAGATTTACCCTCGAGTCTGGGAGCAAGAGGGTAAGTCATACTTGAACTGGATCTACGGCAAGCCGCCCGACGTGGTCATCGAGATTGTGTCCAACCGCAAAGGCGGCGAGCTGGAGCACAAGGCAGAGTTGTATAGCTGGATGCGCGTCCCTTACTACGTCGTATATGACCCGAAACGCGAGTTAGGGGGCGAGGTGCTGCGCGCGTTCGAGAGCACCTTTCAGGGTTGGAGACCGCTGGCAGACACCTGGCTGCCAGGCGTTGAACTCAAGGTCGTGTTGTGGCGTGGAGTGTATGAAGACCTTGAGGCAGAGTGGCTGCGGTGGCAGGACAGCGAAGGTGTGCTGGTGCCGACGGGGCGTGAGCGGGCGGAGGCAGAACGGCAACGGGCAGAGGCAGCAGAACGGCAGGTGGTGACGATCCAACAGCAGCTAGAGGTAGAGCGCCAGCGCAATGAGCAGCTCAAAGCGCGCCTGCGCGCGCTCGGCGTCGAACTCGACTAGCAAGCGGGTAGAAAACCCGATCGCAGCGCCTCGGCATAAGCACGGCGACGCTCCGCGCGCAGCGGGCGCTTGTGACCGATGAGCCACTTTGCCGACTCGACAAACCACTCCCAACCCCACAGCCCAAGCAGCGCCAGCCGCACGAGTTCAGCCTGGCGCCTGCCATGGTGCTTGGCGAAGTAACGCACCTTGCTTGTGTTGAAGTAAATCATCCGCTGCGCGGCGACCTGGCTGCTGCTCTGTGCCTCGTGATGGATCACCTCTGCGGTTGGGTGGTGCCACACCTGCCAGCCATCCGCTTTGATGCGCCTGCACCAGTCCACTTCCTCGGAGTACATAAAGAAGCCTTCGTCAAGCCCGCCCACGCGCTGAATGGCTGCCCAGCGCACTAGCATCGCTGCGCCGACGACCCAATCCACCTCAACGGGTATGTTGTCTGGTAGGTCTTGCGCGTAGAAGCGGCGCAGCAGCCCGGGGGGCGCAATTGGCTGGAGCGGTGTGCTTTCAAACAGCGCCGTCGCCAACGTTGGAAAGCGTCGCCGCGAGGACTGAACCCGTCCATCAGGGTAGCGCAGGCGCGGCCCGACAACGCCGATGCGCGGATGAGCGAGCGCGAAGTCCAACAGGACGTCGAGCGCGCCAGCGGTCACCTCAGCGTCTGGATTGAGCAACAGGACGAAGTGATCTGCCTCTGGCTGCGCGCGGAACAAGTCAGCAGCGGCGCGCAGCCCATCGTTGTTGCCGCCTGTGAACCCCCGATTCGTTTGGTTTGCGACAAGGTGAACAGCGGGAAAGGCGCTGCACACCATCTCGGCGCTGCCGTCCGTCGAAGCGTTGTCAACGACGATAATGCGTTGGGCACAGCGCGTCGCTGGATAGGCGTCGAGTGCGCGCAGGCATGCGCGCAGCAGCTCACGCACATTCCAGCTCACGATGACGACGCACACCATGCGCTGAGCTAGCGTGTGCGCCTCAACGTGTAGTCCACTAGGTCAAGCAGGGCTTGGCGATAGGGGTTGGCGGGGAAGATCGCCAGCGCAGCGCGCGCGTTGTCGGCAATGCCCTCCGCCTCATGCAGCGCGCAGGCGATCGCGTCGGACTCGCGGATGCGGGCGATGATGCGGTCGTAGGTTTGCGGGTCGCACTCGCCGCGCAAGGCGCACTCAATGCCGTCGCGCCCATATCGCTCGACGTAACAGATGACCGGCAGCGTGATCAGCCCGTGCCGTAGGTCAGCGCCAACAGGCTTGCCGACATTATGCGCATCGCCAGTGAAATCGAGCACATCGTCCATCACCTGGAATGCCGTGCCCAGATCCCGCCCATAGTCGTATAGCGCGTTGTACTCCGCCTCAGTGACCTCACACAGCACGCCTGCGGCAGTGCACGCCAGGACGAACATACTGGCAGTCTTGCTGTAGATGCGGCGGTAGTAGTCATCGCGCGTGACGCGCAAGGCGAAGTCTGTGAACTGCTGTTGCAACTCGCCAGCGACGATCACTGAGAGCGTATCGGCGAAGATGCTCATCACGCGCGTGCTGTTGGTGCGCGCAGCGAGGTTTGCCGCGTAGGCAAACAGGTAATCGCCAGTGAGCACGGTTGCGGCAGGCGTCCAGGTCGCGTTCAGGGTCTGAGTGCCGCGACGCATCAGCGAGCCGTCAATCAAATCGTCGTGAACCAGCGTGGCAGTGTGCAGCATCTCGACCGCGCTGGCAAGGTCAATCATGCGCGGGTCATCTAGACGACCCAACATGCCGGCGATCAGCAGGGAGATCACCGGTCGAATGCGCTTCCCGCCCGCGGAGACGACGTTGATCACCGCTTG
The DNA here is from genome assembly GCA_025054635.1 of Thermoflexales bacterium. Classification (GTDB taxonomy): domain Bacteria; phylum Chloroflexota; class Anaerolineae; order J036; family Brachytrichaceae; genus DRWP01. The sequence continues at coordinate 7,741 of JANWZM010000097.1, read as the reverse complement.
GCGCAGCGCGGCAGGTTGCAGGTCGGGCAAGTCGAGCAAGGTGCGCTCGACCCGAGCCATTGGCTCGCGCGTTAGCTCATGCGCCAACAATACATCCGTCCGCTGACCTGGCGCTAGTCCGTCGCGGAGGCGCTCTGACAACTCTACATTCGTCACGGCCGCTCTTCCCCTGTCACTCGTGAGTTTGTTCCAAACGGAACAATCTAACGCTATTATCACCTGTCGCGCGAGCAAGGTCTTCAATCCTCATCCTGCGCACATCCGCAACGACCGCCGCTGCCAGGGGCAAGAAGGCAGGCTCGTTGCGCTTGCCGCGATGCGGTTGCGGCGACAGATACGGCGCGTCTGTCTCCAGCACCAAGCGGTCGAGCAGTACGGACGCCGCAACCTCACGCAGCCGCTGCGCCTTTGGGTAGGTCACCGGCCCGCCGATGCCGATGGTGCAACCCAAGTCCAGCGCCCGCCAAAGATGCGATAGCTCCCCGCCGAAAGCGTGCATCACAACAGACAGATCACGCCCGTGGCGCTCGAGCAGCGCCAGGCAGTCGTCGTAAGCATCGCGGCAATGGATAATCACGGGCAGGTCGAGCGCGCGCGCCAACTCGAGCTGGGCAACGAATGCTTCCGCTTGGCGCTGCGGTGGCACTGTCTTCCAGTAGTAGTCCAACCCGATCTCGCCGATGGCAACGACCTTCGGCTGCGTTGCCAAAGCGCGGAGCTGGTCAAGCGTCTCGGCGGCGAACTCCCTTGCGTCATTCGGATGAACGCCAACCGCAGCATAGACGTTGGGATGACGCTGCGCCAGTTCAACCGCGCGCTGGCTGCTCGCTAAATCGTAGCCTGGGTTGAGGAAGCGCGACACACCTGCCTGCCGTGCGCGCACCAAAGCAGCTTCGCGGTCAGCGTCGAAGGCAGGCGTGTCCAGATGGCAATGGGTGTCAAACAGCACGAGGGACGGCGCAAAAGGCTACACGCGGGCGAGCGCGGCGCCATCTTCTAGGATTGGACGAACCAGATGCTCGCGGGTTGTTTCGCAGTAAATGCGCATGAGCGGCTCTGTGCCGCTCATGCGGATCAGCAGCCAGCCGCCATCGGCGAGCATGAACTTGTAGCCGTCGGTCATGTTCTTGCCGACGACGGACAGCCCGGCGATGTGGGTTGGTTTGGCGTCGGCGAGCTTCGCCTTGATCGCCTCACGCTGGGCAGCGTCAATCGGGCTATCAATTCGGTCGTAGTAATGCGCGCCGACCTTGCTGAAGAGCAGCTCGACAAGCTGGCTTGGCTTTTTGCCTGTTTGCACCATGAAATCGAGCAGGAACAGGTTTGCCAAAATCCCGTCGCGTTCAGGGACGTGACCGCCAAACGCGAACCCGCCGCTCTCCTCGCCGCCGATCATCGCGTTGGTCTCTAGCATCTTCGGCGCGACATACTTGAACCCAACGCCGGTCTCGTGCACAGGCACACCGTAGAGCTGCCCGAGCTTTTCCAGCATGCTGGTTGTGCTCAACGTCTTGACAATTGCGCCGCGCCGCCCGCGGATCTCCAACAGGTAGAGTGCGAGCAGACCATACACCTGGAGTTGGTTGACGAACCGTCCGTGCTCGTCGCCGAAGCCGCAGCGGTCAGCGTCGCCGTCGGTGATGCAGCAGGCATCGCAGCCTAGCTCAACGGTCTTGCGCAGCCCAGCGTCAACGTTCGGCGGGATCGGTTCGGGTCGGCGCATCTCGGGGAAGATCGGGTTGCGCGTGTTGTGGATCTCGTGGACTTCGGTCTTGCCGCCGCCGATCAAGCGCGGCAGCCAGCCTGCGCCGTTGCCCCACATCGCGTCAACCATCACCCGCAGCCCGGCCTGGGCAATTGACTCGAGTTCAACCTGGCGGCGGATGCTCTCAATGTATTCAGCGCTGGGGTCGAAGCGCTCGACCAAGCCTTGTTTGATCGCCCTGTCGAGGTCAACGGTTGGAATCGGCGCGCCTTTGGGAGGGATATTTGCCTCGATCTGCTTCAAGCCCTCGGGGTCAACCGCACCGCCAGACGAGCCGCGTACCTTGAAGCCATTGTCCTGGGGCGGGTTGTGGCTAGCGGTGATGTTGATCGCGCCCGAAGCGCGCTTGGCGATCACGGCGAAAGCGATGGTTGGCGTCGGCGTAGCGCTGTCGGTCAGCCAGACCTTGATGTTGTTCGCGGCGAGCACCTCCGCCGCAGCCGCGGCGAAGTCCTCGCTTTGGAAGCGCTTGTCGTAGCCGATGACGACGCTCGGGCGCTGCCCAGGCGCGGTGTGCGCGCAAATGTAAGTTGCGAAGCCTTGGGCACAGCGGCGGACATTCTCAAAGGTGTAATCGTCCGCAATCCGCCCGCGCCAACCGTCTGTGCCAAACTTGATGTCGCTCATGGTTTAACTCTGTTGCTGCAAAGTTCGCGCACATTGTAAGGCACTGTGTCGTTACCGCTTGCTGTGCGAGCGCGCAGTATTCTGGCATGATGTCAATGCCGACCGCGCTTCGCCCAAGCGCCAAAGCCGCTTCCAGCGTCGTGCCTGAGCCGACAAATGGGTCAAGCACCCAATCGCCAGGATCGGTGAATAGCTTGATGAACCACTCTGGCAGCGCCTTTGGGAAAGCAGCAGGGTGCCCTTTGTTTGCGCACTCGGTGGCAAAGGTCAGCACATTCGTCGGGTATGCCATTGAGCGGTTGTGCCAGTTGGCAATGTTTTTGCCAAAGCCGCTGCCCACTTGAGAGTTGAAACGCACAACGTCGTTTTTGCCCAGCTTGCGCAGCCGGGTCTTTGCCCAGTCGCCCATCGGCACCATCACTGCCTCCTGGTTCATCTTGAACTTCTTGGACTTGGTGAAGTGTAGGCAGCGCTCCCAAGCGTCGCGAAAGCGGTTGGGCCACTTGCCGGGATAGCAGTTCCGCTTGTGCCAGATGTATTCCTCGACCCACAGCCAGCCTTGTTTGCGCAGCGCGAGGATAAGCTCGATGACGTAGGTGTGTCGCTCCCCGTTCTCTGACTTCTCCTTGATGTTCAACACAAACGACCCGCTGGGCTTCAGCACCCGCAGAAACTGCGCTGAGCGCTCGAGAAACCACTCGACATACTGTGCAGGGTGAATCCCGCCATATGTGGACTTGCGACGGTCAGCATAGGGTGGCGAGGTCACGATCAGGTCGAAAGATTGATCGTCGAACTGCTTCAGCACGTCGAGGCAGTCGCCTTGGAGCACGCGCGCTTCGATGTTCATTCGGGACGCTCGATATGCTACTTTAATTCTGTCACGCTGTTCAACGCCTAGCGGATAGACGCGGATTGAGGAAGCAGGCGCTGCCCTGATGCGTTCCGTGTGGTCTTCCCCGCTTGGCTCGACCCTTCCCCTGCGGCGCGATAATTCCGCGCCGAAGTGGCAACGACCGAGCAGCCTACCCTGCGACGACTGAACTGCTTCTGGCACACGCACGCGTTTCCAGTCGCAGTAGCACTGGGGCTCGCCATGGTGCTCGCCGTGAGCGCCTGGGAGAAGTTGAGCAGCGGGGGCGAGGCAAACTTGTATGCGCACCAAGCGGAGAGCTTCCTGAGCGGGCGGCTTTCAGTCGAAGCAGACTTACAGGACGTCGCTGTGCACCGCGGCGAACGCTTTGTGCCCTTCCCACCTTTCCCAGCCGTGGCGCTCATGCCCCTCGTGGCGATCTTCGGGGTCGAGCGTGCACCTGTTGTGGCATTTGCTGTTGCGCTCAGCGGGTTGAGTGGATACTTGCTTGCGCGCATCCTCCAGACGCTTGAGCTATCGCCTCTGATTGGGGTTGTAGCGACGATGGGATTCTTCCTGGGCACTGCGTATTGGTCTGCCGTGCGCGTGAGCGAGCGGGTGTGGTTTTTTGCCCAAGTCATCGCTGTGCTCTGCACTTTGACGGCGCTTCATCAGGCGCTTGTCCGTCGGTCAGCGTGGATGAGCGGGTTGTGTTTAGGGCTTGCTTTCCTGTCCCGGCAGATGACGGTTTACCTTGCGCTGTTTGTGCTCAGCTTGTTGATCACCCGACAGCCGAGCCGTACGACCCGCGAGCAGCTCAGAGTGGCAGCCGCGTTTGCAATTCCGCTTAGTTTGTGCGTGGGGATTTATCTGTTGCTGAACTACTTGCGTTTCGGCGACGCCTTTGAGACTGGCTACAGGTTCATCCAGCTCACAGGTCATCTCGCTGAGCGCGTGAGCAAGCACGGTCTGTTCAGCCTAGAGTACGTGCCTTTCAACGCGATCTATCTCTTCCTGCAGGGGTTTCACCTTGAGTTTGCCCCACCAGACTTCCTACGCCCTGTTGGTTTAGACCCGTTTGGCAGCTCGCTTCTGGCGGCAAGCCCGTTCGTCGCGGCTGCCTTTTGGGCGCGGTGGCATCGCTTGCTCGTGGTGAGCGCGTGGGCTTCGGTTGGGCTAATCGTTGCTCAGACGCTGCTTTACTACAACAACGGCATGTTGCAGTGGAACGCGCAGCGCTTCACCCTCGACTTTCTCCCCGCGCTGATGGTGCTCGTTGGGGTTGGGATGCGCAGTCATACCAGTGTTTGGGTGTTGGCAGTCGCCTACGCGGTGGCGCTCAATGCAGTGGCGTTGCTTGCTTTCCAGAGGTAAACCGTCACCAAACGGCTTTGGGCGCATCCGCGTTGACGCGCTTGTTGCAGGTGCGCTGGTCGTTGGCTTTGCCTTTCTGATTCGCACGCTTGCCCTCGACCCGATCCCAGCCTCGACTGATGAGGGGCTGAACATTGGCATCGCGCTGCGTGAGCTGAGCGCGCTGCCTGGGTGGCTCGCCTACACGGGGGACAACGAACCGCTGTTGCACCGCGCGCTACTCGGCGTGCACTTGCGGTTGGGCGGCGCCTCGCTGTTCTCAGCGCGCTACTTCTCCGTGGGGTGGGCTGCGTTATCAACGGCGTTGATCTTCTGCCTGCTCCGCCGACTCGGCGCGAATGTCTTAGCTTCTGCGCTCGCCAGTCTGTGGTCAATCTCGCTTCCGCTTGTTGTCTGGCATACCAGGGAAGCCAAAACCTACTCCTTGAGCTTGGCGCTAGCCTGCCTGTCATGGCTAAGCTGGATGCACTTGGTAAGGCGCCCGAGTGTGCTTGGGGGCGCTTGGTATGTCCTGGTCACGGCTGGGCTTCTGCACACCCACTACTACACCGCGATTGTCTTGATCACCGAGTGGGCATGGTTGCTTCTAGATCAGCACCAGCGACAGGCGAGCACAAAACAGTTTGTGGGACTCGCCTTTGTGCAAAGCTTATCCGTCTTGCCCGTAGCGGTTTGGGTGCTCGCGTCGGGTTATCTGCTCACGAGCGCTGTCGGCAGCTCAATTGGGTTTACCCCTCGCGCGCCTGGCGAGCTTGCCCTTGAGATCGCCCGTGGCTTTTTCGCCAGCCGAGCGGACAACCCAGCGCTGGAGGCTTTGGGCACATGGCTGGGCGCGAGCCTGCTGGTTTTAGGGGCAATTAACGGAGGGCTGCGCCGATTGGGGCGCAGACTTGCCGTCTATGGCATGCTTTTTGCGGTTGTCCTCGCGCTGTCCTTCGCCATACAAGTGGTTGTGCCGTTCTTTCACCCACGGTTCCTAGTCTTTGCACTGCCCCACCTCGCTGCGTTGGCAAGCAGCGCGTTTGCGCGCTTCGGCTTCACTTGGCTAACTGGGGTCGCGCTCGTCATCTCAAGCCTATCCATCAGCCTTGTGGGCACGCGCGTGTGGCAAACAGACAACCTTGCGGAAGTTGACCTGCGTAGCAGCGTCCTAGACGCGCGACCTTACCTCCAGCGTGGCGATGCCTTCGTGGGGGGATTCATTTGGTCAGAGGGACTGCTCGCTGCCTACGCGCCTGAGCGGGCAGGACAGCTCCAGCTGCACTACGTGCAGGTGCTCAACCCCGAGCGCACGGCTGACGTGGCGCTGCCGATCGCCCAATCTCACCGTCGCATCTGGCTGCAGCGCTACAAGCTCATGCCCCGCAGCGCCGACGACTGGCTGGAACAGTGGCTGCTGTCGCGCACGGGGCTGGCAGCGCAGTTTGACTATCCCGCAGCGCGTATGTCGCTCTTCGTCTCACCTTTCGCCGAGATGACCAAGGCGACTGCGTATCACCCCACAGAAGCTCAGGTTTCGTTCGGCGCGTTTGGTCAAGCGATCTACCGTCCGTTTACCGCCACGCTCAGAAGCCCTGCCGTTGGCGCCACGTTGGGCTTCATGGTGCGTTGGCTGCCGCCCGAGACACCCGCGCCGCATGCGCGCGTGTTTGTGCACCTGGTCTCCGCCGACGGGCGCTTGGTCGCCCAGAACGACGGTGACCCGATCAACGGCTTGGCGCCGAATTTCACCTGGACGCCAGGTACGGTGATCCACGACCCGCGCGCTGTTTTGATTCGGTCGCCGCTCGCGCCTGGCGCGCATGAGCTGCGGCTTGGGCTTTACCGTGTCGCGGACGGCCGGCGCGTTCACACCGCCTCTGGTGAGGAGTTTGTGCGGGTTGGGCAACTTGAGGTGACGCCGTAACAGGCGTAAGATTGCCGTATGCGGGGGAAGAGCCTTCTTCTGGTAGCCGTGTGCCTATGTCTTGGGTCTGTCGCGCTGTCACACGGGCGCGCGTGGCTGCGCGCTGAGACCGCGCCGGCCGTGTTCGAGTTCAGCGTTGAGGCAACCTCGCCCAGCGACTCGGCGCGCTTGGGACAGACGTACGACGTGGTCACGCGACGAGGCGATGTGCTCGTCGTGCTCGGCGATGCCCAAACGCAGCGTAAGCTCGAAGCCGACGGCTTCATCATCCGCGCCGTGCGCCCGCTGCCGCTGCCCGAGCTAGCCTTCGGCGCGCAGACCTACTACGGCGGCTACCGCACCGTCGCCGAGATGGAGGCGTTCATGGACAGCATCGCCGCCGCGCGCCCAGACTTGGCAACCGTGATCACTTACGGTCACTCCTGGCGCAAAGCCAACAACCGACCAAACGGGCACGACCTCAAGGCAATCTGCCTCACCCGCCGCCGCCTGCAAGATTGCCAGCTCAACCCGAACACGGACAAGCCGCGCCTGTTGCTGATCGCAGCGATCCACCCGCGCGAGCTGAGCACTAGCGAGATGGCGCTGCGCTGGATTGAGTTTCTGGTCAACGACTACAGCGTCCACCCAGACGTGACCTGGCTGATGGACGACCACGAGCTGTGGGTGATCCCTGTGGCAAACCCTGATGGGCGCTGGATTGTCGAGCAGGGCAGCCCGACCCCCTACACGCAGCGCAAGAACGCCAACGACACGCAGGGCACCTGCAGCGTGCCCCCCAACGACTGGAGCCAACATGGGGTTGACCTCAACCGCAACGCTTCGTTTCAGTGGCTCGCTCAAAGCAACCCGTGCAGCCTCACTTACCCCGGCACTGCGCCTGCTTCCGAGCCAGAGCAGCAGGCGCTGGAGGCGCTGATGGCGCAGCTCTTCCACGACCAGCGCGGAGCAGGGCTCAACGATGCCGCGCCAATCACGAGCACGGGCGTGATGCTGACACTACATAGCTACAGCGACTTGATTCTCTTGCCTTGGGGATGGGTATCGTGCAGTACGACGACAGGGTGCTCGCCTTCACAGCGCGCGCCAAACGACGCTGGCTTGCGCGCCCTCGCCTTCCGCATGGGCTACTTCACTGGCTACGCAATCGGTCAAGCCTCTGAGCTGCTGTACTCAGCGCGCGGCACGACCGACGACTGGGCATACGGCGTGCTCG
>JANWZM010000079.1 GCA_025054635.1 Thermoflexales bacterium | reverse complement strand
AGCGCGCCCAGGCGTTGTCTGCACAATTGCTGCTGAGTACCAGGGGGATAATCAGGGGGCGGCGCGCGCGCTCGAGACTCCCGGTGCAGATCGTCGGGCAGGGCGTGATGGTGTCGTGGCTTGGATTTTGCCCATCCCGCAGACGCAGCCACCTGGAACGCTCCTCATGCGCGTGAGCTGCGAGTCATCTGGTGTGTTGGAGCTGGAAATTGAGGTAGCCCAATGAGTTGTGTTGTGGCACAGCCTGCACTCGACGTGCAGGCAATCCGGCGAGACTTTCCGATCTTGTCGCAGCGAGTCAACGGCAAACCACTGGTCTTCCTTGACAGTGCTGCGTCCTCGCAAAAGCCAACGGCTGTGCTGGAGGCGATGAATCACGCTTACTGCACCGCGTATGCTAACGTCCACCGCGGTGTTTATGCGCTGAGCGAAGCGGCGACAGCAGCTTACGATGCAGCGCGGGCGAAGATCGCTGCGTTTATCGGCACGCCAGAGCCAGAGTGCATCGTCTTCACGCGCAACGCGACGGAGGCGCTCAACCTGTTGGCTTATTCGTACGGGCGCGCTTTCTTGCGCGAGGGCGACGAGATCATCATCACCGAACTCGAGCACCATGCCAACTTCGTGCCCTGGATGGTGTTGGCGCGCGAGCGCGGGTTGACGCTGAAATTCATCCCAATTCGAGAGGACGGTCTGCTTGACCTGGAGGCACTTGACGCGCTGATCACCCCGCGCACTCGGTTGGTGAGCTTCGCCCACGTCTCAAATGTGCTCGGAACGATCACGGACCCAGCGCCGATCGTCGAGCGTGCCCACGCCGTCGGCGCGGTCGTCGTTGTGGACGGATCGCAGTCGGCACCACATATGCCTGTGGACGTGCGAGCGATGGACTGCGACTTCTTCGTGTTTTCAGGGCACAAGATGCTCGGCCCGACAGGGATCGGGGTGCTGTATGGCAAGCGCGAGCTGCTTGAGGCAATGCCGCCCTTCCTCACGGGAGGGGACATGATCAGCTACGTTGGTTTCGATGGTGTGCGTTGGAACGACGTGCCGCTGAAATTCGAGGCAGGCACTCCTGCCTTCATCGAGGCAATTGGGCTTGGTGCAGCCGTGGATTACCTACAGGCGCTCGGGATGTCCGCTGTGCGCGCGCACGAGGTCGAGATCACAAGCTACGCCCTGGAGTGCATCAGCACGCTTCCAGGCGTGCGCCTCTTCGGGCCGCTCGACCCGAACCGGCGCGGCGGCGTGGTGACGTTTGCAGTCGAGCGCATCCACCCGCACGATCTTGCCTCGTTGCTCGATCAAGAGGGCGTTGCTATCCGCGCAGGACATCACTGCGCTCAGCCACTTCACCAGCGCCTCGGGGTAAACGCTACTGCTCGCGCCAGCTTCTACATCTACACGTTGCCGACGGAAGTAGACGCCCTAGTCAGAGCCATCGAGCGTGCGCGAGTCATCTTGAGGCGGGCATGAGCCATGAATGACCTCTACCGAGAGCACATCCTAGACCACTACGAGAACCCACGCTTTCACGGCACTCTGCCCGATGCTGACTTTTCCCGCGAGGAGAGCAATCCTCTTTGCGGCGACCGAGTCCGCATTGATGTGAAGCTCAGTCCAGACAAAACACGGATTGCAAACGCGGGCTTCACGGGGGACGGCTGCATCATCAGCCAAGCGGCGACCTCTATGCTGCTTGAGGATATCGTCGGCGAGCCAATTGACGAAGTGGAGGGGCTTGACCCTCAGCATGTGCTCGACTTGATCGGCGTCCCGCTCACGGCAAATCGGGTGAAGTGTGCGCTGTTGGGCTTGAAGGTGCTCAAAAGCGGCATCAAGGCTTGGCGGATCGCCCAACGCGCAGCGCCATAGGCGCCTGCACGTAGGCGCACGGACTCACAGCCGATAAGCGGATATGCGCTGTCTCGTCCTCTCCGACATTCACGCCAACCTTGCTGCGCTGGAGGCTGTGCTCGAGCACGCTCGTCACCATCACGCGCGCTTCGACGCGGTGTGGTGTCTAGGCGATGTCGTTGGCTATGGTCCAGACCCGAACGAGTGTGTCGAGCGAATACGCGGTCTCACCGCCTCGGGCGAGCCAAACATTTGTCTGCTCGGCAATCACGATTGGGCTGTGTTGGACGAGAGGATCACCGAAGCCTTCAACGACATTGCTGCGTTTGCTGTACGCTGGACGCGCCAGGCGCTGACAGCAGAGAACCTAGACTATCTGCGCACGCTTAGCCCAACTGCGCAGCATGGAGACTACTCGCTCGCCCACGCCAGCCTGCGCGAGCCGATCTGGGAATATATTCTCACTGCAGCAATTGCAGCCGAAAACTTCGCTTTGATGCGCACCACGCGCGCGTTGGTGGGGCACACCCACGTTCCCGCGGTCTTCGTGTGGGACACGTCGGCGCAGCGAGCGCGCGCCTTTGCCCTATCGCCGGGGATGACCTTGCGGCTCAACCCTGCGCACCGATTCATCCTCAACCCGGGCAGCGTCGGTCAGCCGCGCGATGGTGACCCCCGCGCTGCTTACACGGTGCTTGACATTGAGGCTGGACTATGGACGCAGTATCGGGTTGAATATCCGATTGCGCGCACTCAAGAGAAAATGCGCGCGCAGGACTTCCCTTTGATCCTAGTCGAGCGTCTGGCACATGGCTACTGACCCTGTGCCCAAGGTGCGGCTGGATATGCTGATGGTCGCGCGCGGCTTGGTCGAGAGCCGCGACTGGGCGCAGCGCCTCATTCGCGCAGGCGAGGTTCGCGTCAATGGGCAGGTCGTTGACCAGCCAGCACGGCGCGTCGAAGAGACGGCAGAGGTCACCATCGAGAAGCCGCCGAGGTATGTCTCGCGCGGCGGGTTCAAACTTGAGGCGGCGCTCGACCATTTCTGCGTTAATCCAGCCGGCTGGGTGTGCGCCGATGTCGGCAGCAGCACTGGTGGGTTCACCGACTGCCTGTTGCAGCGCGGCGCTGCACGGGTTTACGCGATTGACGTCGGCGCGAACCAGCTTCACTGGCGGCTGCGCCAGGATGCGCGCGTCGTTCTGATGGAAAAGGTCAATGCGCGCTACCTGGAGGCGCTGCCTGAGCCAGTCGATCTTGCTGTGGTTGACGTCTCGTTTATCTCGCTGACGCTGATCCTGCCGAAGGTGTTTGGCTGGGTGCGCCAAGGGGCTGGGCAGGTAATAGCCCTGATCAAGCCCCAGTTTGAGGCTGGACGCGAGTATGTGAGCAAGGGCGGGATCGTGCGTGACCCCGCTGTGCATCAGCGCGTAGTTAAAGCGATCACGACGTTTGCTGCGGAGCGCGGCTGGCGCGCGCAGGGGGTTATCCCCTCGCCGATCACGGGCAGCGAGGGGAATGTTGAGTTCCTCACGCTGCTGAGACCGGTAGGCAACTGAGGCTGCGCCTCACAAATCCAGCGCGTAGGTCTGGATCTTCTCTTTCGCGCGCGCGACAAACGCCTCGACGGGCATCGCCTTCAAGTCCTCGCCCGTGCGCAGCCGCACTGCAACGGCGCTTGTTTGCTGTTCTTTATCGCCAACGACGAGCATGTAGGGGATCTTCATCATCTGCGCCTTGCGGATCTTGTTCTGCATGCGCTCGGTTCCATCGTCAACGCGCGCCCGAATCCCCTGATGGCGCAAGTCTGCCGCGACCCTCTGGCAGTACTCCACGTGTCGGTCAGCGATCGGGATCAACACAGCTTGAACAGGGGCAAGCCAGACGGGGAACGCGCCGGCGAAGTGTTCGATTAGGAAGCCGATAAAGCGTTCGTGTGTGCCCAGCGGCGCGCGGTGGATGCACAACGGTGTCTTCTCCCTGCCGTCGCGGTCCACATAAGTGAGGTTGAAGCGCGCAGGCACAGCGAAGTCAACCTGGTTCGTCGCCAACGTGAACTCACGCCCGATCGCGCTGTAAATCTGCACGTCAATCTTCGGGCCGTAGAACGCAGCCTCGTTCTCTGCCTCGTAGAAAGGCACGCCTGCATGGCGCATGGCGTTGCGCACCATGTCCTCGGTCTTCAGCCAAAGTTCGCGGTTGTCCACGTATTTCTTGCCTAGACCCTCTTCCGAGTGCAGGCTGAGGCGCATGACGTACTTCTCGATGCCAAAGATAGCAAAGTAGCGCAGATACAAATTGACCACGCCGAGGAACTCTTGCTCGAACTGCTCCTCGGTGCAGTAGATGTGCGCGTCGTTCATCTGCATGCTGCGCACGCGCATCAGCCCGAACAGCTCGCCACTTTGTTCGTAACGGTAGCAGGTGCCGTACTCTGCCAGCCGTATTGGCAGGTCGCGGTAACTGCGCGGTTTTGCTGCGTAGATCTTGTGGTGGAACGGGCAGTTCATCGGCTTGAGGTAATAGCGCTCGCCGTCCTCCAGCGTCATCGGCGGATACATGCTGTCAGCGTAGTAGGGTAGATGTCCGCTGCGCAGGAAGAGCGATTCTTTGGTGACATGTGGCGTGCGCACGCGCTCATAGCCTGCCTCCTCCTCGACACGCTTCGCCAACGCCTCGAGCTGCTCGATGATCACACCGCCATTTGGCTGCCACAGGGGTAATCCTGGACCGATCTCCTCGTCGAAGAGGAAGATCTCTAGCTCTGCGCCGAGTTTTCGGTGGTCGCGCCGACGCGCTTCTTCCTGCAGATGAAGGTAACGTTGAAGCTCCTCAGGGGTATCGAAGGCAAGACCGTAGATGCGCTGGAGCATCGGATTGCGCTCGTCGCCGCGCCAGTATGCGCCGCTGCTCTGCGACAGGCAAAAAGCGTCGGGATGAATCTCGCGCGTATTTTCGACGTGCGGTCCTCGGCACAAGTCGGTGAAGGTGTCCTGGGTGTACACCGACAGCACCGCTGCGCCCGCGTCTGTTTTTTCACCGTACTCGTCCGTTCCGCCGCGCACTAGCCCATCAATCAGCTCAAGCTTGAAGGGGTTGTCTTTAAAAAGCGCGCGCGCCTCCTCCTCGCTCACCTCGCGGCGCACGAAGTCAACGTGCTTCTTGACAATCTCGCGCATCCGCGCCTCAATTCGTTGCAGGTCTTCTGGTGTGAATGGGCGCGGCACGGCGAAGTCGTAGTAAAAACCGCTCTCGACAGGCGGGCCAATGGTCGGCTTCGCATCTGGGAAGAACTCAAGGACAGCTTGTGCCAAGATGTGCGCCAGCGAGTGGCGCTTTTTGTATAGCGACAGCGGCATCTGCTTGCCTTTGCCGTAGGCAATCATTGGCTCGTCTTGAAGCGCTTGGCTTTGCATACGTGCTCCCTCAGGTAGCAAACAAATCGCCTCCTGCCCTGCGTTGGGGCGAGGAGGCGTGCTCGCGGTTCCACCCAACTTCAGCAAAGCGGAAGTACCTTGCCCTCGTTGCTCGCGCTAACGGGCGAATCCCGGCTGGCTTTGCTGGCTCAGCCAGCACTCACAGGGGGTACTGCGCGCGGGTTCGGCGTCGCCCCTCTCACCCTGCTTGGCGACTCGCTGAAGCCGCCGGCGCGCGCAGCGTGTCCTGCTCGTCGCTTTAGCTAGCGCAATTATAGGCTGGGCTGCGGGCACTTTGATCGCTTGCGCGCCTTGGCGCAAGCGCCTATAGTTATCACCTATGTGGGCAATGGCGCTCGCGTCGCCGATTGTAGTTTGTTTGACGGGTGCTCTCGCTAGTCTCGCCTTCACGGTCACACCCGCGCGTCGAACCTCATCTCCACTGATTGGCTGGGTGTTAGCAGTTGCTCCCGCACTGGCATTTGCCGGGCTTGTCGCCCAAGCGCCGGCTGTGCTCGCTGGCGAAAAGCTGGTCTGGGAATGGGCATGGATGCCTGCGCTCGGCGTGCGCTTCTCGCTCTACCTCGATGGGCTGAGTTTGTTGTTTGGCTTGCTCGTGAGCGGAATCGGCGCCCTGGTCGTCGTTTACGCTGGCTACTACTTCAAGGGTCAGGAGAGTGGGCGATTTCTGCTTTACCTGCTGCTGTTCATGACTGCCATGCTCGGGCTAGTGCTGGCAGGCGACGTGATCGCGCTGTTCGTGTTTTGGGAGGGCACGAGCCTAACGTCCTTTCTACTGATCGCCTATAAGACGAAAGACCTAGAGGCGCGGAAAGGCGCATTCAAAGCGCTGTTCGTCACCGGCAGCGGCGGGATCGCGCTGTTGGCGGGGTTGCTCTTTGCTGCGGCAGTCGCTGGCTCAACCGACTTGGCGACGATCTTGAAGCAGGGCGATGCACTGCGCGCTAGTCCCTGGTATCCCGTCATCGTGGGGCTGATTGCGCTTGGGGCGTTCACCAAAAGCGCGCAGTTCCCGTTTCACTTCTGGTTACCCTCAGCCATGAGCGCGCCGACACCAGCGAGTACTTACCTACACGCGGCGACGATGGTCAAGGCAGGGATTTACTTGCTGGCGCGGCTGCACCCCGCGCTGGGCAACACTGCGCTGTGGGACTGGCTGCTTGCCTCAGTCGGCTTAATCACGATGGTGACTGGTGCACTGGTCGGCTTGCGTCAGGCTGACTTGAAAGCAGTGCTCGCCTACTCCACCGTCAGCCAGCTCGGCGCGCTGACCATGTTGATCGGCGAGGAGGCGCCGTCTGCGTTCAAAGCCCTCGTCATCGGCGTCCTGGCGCACGCCCTCTACAAGGGCGCGATGTTCATGGTCGCTGGGATTGTGGACCACAGCGCAGGCACGCGCGACCTGCGTCGGTTGGGTGGACTAGTGCGCGTGATGCCGATGACCTTTACCGTCGCGCTGTTGGCGGGGCTTTCGATGGCTGGCTTGCCGCCGCTGTTCGGCTTCTTGGCGAAGGAGTCGCTGCTTGCGGCTGAGTTTGAGCCGGTGTTGCCACCATTCATGCGCGCCGTGCAGCCTGTCGCAACCGTCCTCACGGGCGCGTTGATGCTGGCGCAAGCCGGCACGCTGGTGTTGGACACGTTCATCACCCCGCCTGGCGCGGGTTTCAAGTGTGCTAGCAAGCTGCGTGAGGCACATGAGACTCACTGCCATCCACACGAGGCTCCGCTAGGCATGGTACTTGCGCCAGGGTTGCTCGCCCTGCTCTCGCTCGTCATCACTGTGCTGCAACCTGAAGCACTGGTTGACTTGCTTGCTCGTGCTGCTTCCGCTGCCTACGGCGCAAAGGTCAAAGTCTCGTTGGAGCTGTTCCATGGGGTGAACTTGCCGTTGGTGCTAAGCGGCGTAGCGATTGCAGGTGGCGTTGGGCTTTTTGCCGGACGAGCGGCGTATCGTGCTGTCGCGCTGCCGCCGTTGACGTTGAACCGCGCCTACGACGCCGTGCTGAGCGCTTTTGACTGCCTGGCTGCGCTAGCAGTGCGCACGCAAAACGGGCGAATTCGCACCTACCTTACTGTGATCTTGCTGACGACGTTCGGGCTTGTGTTTGTGCTCGGTCAGCTAGACCGCATCGTGAGCGCAGCCCTAGCGCAGCAGATGGAAGGGGGTGTGCTCGGCAGCCTGTCGTTGCCGCTGAACGTGCTGCGCGCTTTCAGCCTGCTCCTCGCGGTCGCAGCCGCGTTCGTGTCGGTCGTCATTCGGCGCGACTTGCTGGCGATCATCGCGCTTAGCTCATCGGGTTTGGCAGTCGCTGTGTTGATCGCGCTGGAGCCCTCGCCCGATGTCGCGCTGGTGCAGGTTATCGTGGACTTGCTCTCGACGGTGATTTTGGTGCTGGCGATTTCGCGGCTGCCGCGCGCGCAGCGGCGCAAAGCGGAGTCGCTCAACGGCGCTGGGCGGCGCGACGCGCTGCGCGGGGCAGTGATCGCGATCGCAGGCGGGGCGATTGTCTCGGCGCTCAGCTTTTACGCTTTTGCCTCGCGCCCCCGCGAATCCGTGGTCACGCCGTTCTACGAGCAGAACTCAAAACCGCTCACTGGCGCGGCTGACATCGTCGGCGCTATCGTGGTTGACTTCCGCGGCTTCGACACAATGATCGAGATCACTGTGTTCAGCGTCGCTGGGCTGGGCGTGTTCACCTTGCTGCGCTTGGCGATGAAGAAGCGCGAGTCAGCGTTGATCGCGCCGCAGGACTCGCCGGAGTACGAAGATCGCCCTGTCCCGCCAGAGGTGCGCCTGCCGCCAACCATCCGCGGGATTGACGGGGCGCGCACCTCGCCGTTCGTGCGCGCCTTGGCGTATGTGCTGCTGCCGCTAGCATTTGTGCTTGCCTTTGTGCAGATGGTTTATGGGCATGACCAACCTGGCGATGGTTTCACCGCCGGCGTGACGCTGAGCCTAGCTGTTGGGTTCTGGTATGTCGTCTTCGGCTATGAGCACGCCCGCGGGCGGCTCACTCTGCTCAAGCCCGGGTTGCTGATCGGCGCGGGGATTCTCACGGTCATGCTTGGCTCAGCAGCGCCGATGCTGTTTGGCAAGGCATTCTTCTCGCCGTACAACTTTGGTCACGCGCTTGGGTTGCCGCTGCCTGAAGGGTTTGACCTGACGACCTCCCTGCTGTTTGAGCTGGCGATCTGCCTAGCCGTGCTCGGCGCTTCAGTTTTTATCTTGGACACGCTCGGACACCCTGAACGCGACTTGGAGTAGATTGCTTATGGACTTGATTCGCGCGCTTGCGATTGGCGCCTTGTTTGGGATTGGTCTGTATCAGATTTTGCGGCGCAACGTCATTCGCGTGGCAATCGGACTTGTAGTGCTCTCGAACGCGATCAACTTGTTCTTGCTCTCGGTTGGCGCGTATGAGGGCTTGGTCGAAGCCTACGCCAAAGCCGTCGGGCAGCGCAGCGATGCCCTGCCGCAGGCGCTGATCCTAACTGCAATTGTGATTAGCATGGGCGGGTTCGCGTTTGTGCTGGCGCTGATCTACGTGTTGTCGGCGCGCTACCGCACCAGCGATAACGATGAGGTCACTGGCTTGAGCCACTAACATGAACGACCTGCTTCCTGCGCTCCCGATGCTCATACCGCTTGCTGGGGCAGCCGTCGCCGTGCTGCTGCGGGGCAACTTTGCGCTGCAGCGCGCTTGGGCGTTTGCTGTGATGCTCGCTGCTTTTGCGATCAGCGCGCGCAACCTGTGGGTGGTCTGGCAAACGGGGCAGCCGCTGGTCTTCCAGATGGGCGCGTGGGCTGCGCCCTTCGGGATCACTATCGCGGTTGACCTGCTCTCGGCG
>JANWZM010000126.1 GCA_025054635.1 Thermoflexales bacterium | reverse complement strand
TGGCTGCTCTTCACCGATGCCGATATCTCGTTCGCCGAAGACTACTTCGACCGTCTCAGTTGCATTCGCGAAGACGAGCGCCTAGGGCTAATCTACGGTGTAAAAGACACGCGCGACGAGTATGTGGCTTACCACCGCTGGTTTGCTCACGGACAGCGGGTGTTCGCTCGACTTGGCATTCCTGCCGCAACAGGGTCAAACTTGCTCATCCGTCGAGATGTTTTCGAGCAGGTGGGCGGTTTTGACTTAAGCCTCACCTGCAACGAGGACTCTGAGATCGCCTGGCGCGTGTGTCGGGCTGGGTACAGGGGGCGATTCGCGCCTGAGCTGCGCGTGTATTCACACGACCACCGCCGCTTGCGCAAGGGCGTTCTGCGCAAGGTGGTGCACTCCTCAGTACGCTGCGCGCTGCTTTACCTCAACTTGATGCCGTCCCGATGGCGAACTAGCGACTGGGGCTACTGGTCGAGGAGCAAATCAGACCACCTATCAGCCTGAGCGCCTCAAAAGGCTTGACTGGTGGGCGAAGTGGGGTGTGTGCTGCCTCAACCTCGACTCTGCGCCATCTCCCTGAGGGGTGCAGAGCAAACACTGCGTGCCACACATTCAAGCCATGATGTTCCGCTTGATTTTGAGCACGATCAGGGCGCTGACTGCAAACAGAACTGCTGCTACAGCATACAGAGCCAGATACCCCTCGACGCGCGTCTGGAGCAGGGCGTTCACCCCGCTGATCAGCGCGCCTCCGCCAAGGCGCGCTAACGCGCTGCTGCCAGCAGTGGCGACGTTGGCAATGCCCAGATAGCGCGCGGTCTCCTCGCGCGGCACAATGTCGTTCAGCAACGCTAAGCTCGAGGCTATGTACAAACCCGAGGCAGCGCCAATGAGCAAGGCTGCGGGCAGGATCGCTTGCTGATTGAACAACACCAGTCCAGCCCCGCTGCTTGCGAGTATGCCGGCTGCGATCATGATCGGCTGCCGTCCAATTCGGTCAGCAAGCCAACCTGCTGGCAAGATCACCGCGGCGAGGGCAACCCCGAGCAGCACGATCAAGCGGCTAACGAATCGCTGAGCTTCTGACTCGCTTAAACCCAACACGTCCACACCGACAAACAGCAGGAAGGCGCTGCTTCCTATCAAGCCACACCAGAAGCACACGCGGTTGAGAAACCACCATCCAAAGGCCGGATGCGCACGCAAGTTGACCTCAAAGAGAGAACGCCAGCTCAGGCGAGCCGAGGGCAAGTCTGCGTGCTTCGTGGACGACCGCGCCACAATCAGCGGCGCAGCCAGGGGTAGGGTGACGATCAGGACAGCCGCTGGAAGTGCGACGAGACCCGCAAACGCCCACACGCCCAGGACACCAACCGCGGCAATCACCTCGCCTGCGAATAGCCGCCCCCCAGAAGCAGCGAGCAGCTCCGAGCCGGCGCGCAGACTTGCTGCAGTGCCTCGCTGTTCCTGGTTGACCCCCTCGGCAAGCAAGGGCTGCCAGCCTGCCAGCGCCACATTCAAGCCAAACTGCACAGTCACCACGCCAAGCCCGAGCACGAGCAGTGATGTAGCAGAGGCGACCAAAGCAAGCCCACCCACAGCGATACAAGCGCCGGCGATCACAAAGGGCAGCCGCCGCCCCCAGCGGCTGCGAGCCCGATCAGACCAACTGCCAATCAGGGGCTGGGTCACACTGGCGACGACCAAGCCAGCGAAAGTCAGCGCACCAAATGTCGCGGCGCGCGCCTCAGCACGTGGCTCAATCGCAAACAGGCGGTTACCGATCAGCGCTGGGTCGAGGATGCTGATGCACAAGTAAAGCCCAAGCGTGGGTGAAGTCAGCGCGATCAGGTGCCCCAGGCTCAGACGTTCCACTGTGGCGACATCGCCGAGCGAGGATGGTCGGAGCGACGCATTCGCTCGTACTCTTCCAAAAGCTTGTCCAAGACCACGCTCCACGTCCTTGTTTGCACGCGCGCCCATCCGGCTTGACCTAGGCGACGGGCTAAGGCGGGATCTTCGATCAATCGCGCAACAGACTTGACGAGCGCAGTGCGATCTTCAGGGTCGAACAGCACTGCTGTCTCGCCGTCAACGGCATGGTCAAGCAGCCCGCCAGCGCGTGGCGCGACAACAGGCAGCGCGGACGCCATCGCCTCGAGCACAACGTTGCCCAGAGTCTCATTCGGCGCTGGGAAGACGAAGATGTCGGCGCTAGCATAGGCGGCTGCTAGGGCTTCACCGCGCAGCGCGCCCGTGAAGATAGCTGATGCACCGGCAAACACACGCTCTAGCGCGGGACGCGCTGGGCCGTCACCGACAACTGCTAGGCGCGTCTGTGGAAGCGCGTCAAGCACGTCACGAATCCAGTCCACTCGTTTCTCGTGCGACAACCGACCGACGAACAAGAGCAGGGGAGCTTCAACGTCGCCATTGCTCAGCCGGGCGCGCATCTCGGCTGAACGTTTCTGCGGATTGAACAGCGCGGTGTCCACGCCTCGCCCCCACACGCGCAAATTGCGATACCCCTGCTTGCGCAGTGCTTCAAGTGTCACTGTGGATGGGCACAGGTTCAGGTCAGCCATGTTGTGCACCCAGCGCAGGTAGTGCCCGAATAGCTTGCCCAGCGTGCGATACCCCCAGCGCGCCATGAATCCGGGCACGTCGGTATGATATGAGGCAACGACGGGGATGCGCATGCGCCGCGCATGCCAGATTGCCGCTGCGCCGAGCGTGATAGGGTTAAGCACGTGCACCACGTCCGGTGCAAAGACACGCATCGGCTCAGCGATCGGCGCAAACGGGGAGATCAGCTTGAACTCGGGGTAGGGCGCAAATCGCCAACCGTCGAGCGCGATGATCGGCGTCCGAGCATACGATGGTGGAGCACCCGCAGGCGCGAACAACAGCGTCTCGTAACCCCGTAGTGCTAGGTGCTCGAGCAGCCGGCACAGCGTGTTTGTGACACCATCAACGCGAGGCAGAAAAGTCTCCGTGACCAGCGCAATTCGCATGCTCAGGTGATGTGGCTAAAAGTAAACCACACAACTGACATGCCGAGCGCTGCGCCTGCCGCGACCTGGAGCAGGTCATGGCGACGTAGATGAACCCGCGACCATCCCACCAGCGGCACGAGCACCCAGAAGGGCAACGCGCCGACGCCGAACAGCGCATGTAGCATGGCTGCCATCCCGCCCATCGAGGCGCCGTGCGCGCTGATCTTCCAGCGCAGCGTGATCAACAGCAGCAACGAGAACTGAACTGCGTTTGCCAGCGCAAGCTGGCGCAGCGTGCGTGGGGCTTGGGCATACTGGAGCGCGGCGAACGAGACCACCATGCAGACGACGGTCAACAGGTAAGGCTTCAACCGTTCCTCCCGGACGGAGAGCTGCACATCGTGCACGCGACCGCGCGCGAGTTGGAACAGCACATATGCAGTCGGCACGAACACAGCCAACGCCAGGTACCCAATGCCCCACAACCATCCCTTCGCTGCTACGCCGCTTGCAACGACGACAGCAATCAGCGCCACAATTGGGGGATGAGTCAAGCGAGAAACCCAAGCAGCAAGCCTGTCAACTAAGGTGCGCCGAGGCGCACGCAGCGTCAGCAGCGTCACTTCGGTGGAAGCAGGTGCAGCCTCTGGCGTCATGGGATCACTCGATTGCCCAGCCTGATCCTAATTCCTTTGCACTTAAGGGCGGATTGCATTTTGTTTAAGAGAGATTTAATCTTTGTTCAGGGCAACCACAGCAAGCGCTCAGTTTGCCAGGCGGGGAACGAAGCACCAAGGTCAACTAGTTTGGACAGCCCACTGCCATCTGCGTTCATCACCCAGACTGCCCACTCAGCGTCGCGGTTAGAGAGGAAGGCGATCCGCGTCCCGTCTGGGGAGAAAGTCGGCGCGACGCTGGTCCGACCGAAGCCTGTGAGCTGGCGGAAATCGCCAGAAAGGCTGACGGTGAAGATTTCCCACGAACCAGGAAAGTTCGAGGCGTAGACCAGCCGGTCGCCAAATGGCGACCACTGCATGCTGAGGTCGCCTGAGAACTGGGTCAGTCGGCGGATGTCAGTTGGGTTGTCTGGATTGACGATGTGAATGCCGCACTGGTCTGTGCACCCTTGAAAGGCGATGTAGCCAGTCGGTCCCCAAGCTGGCATGATGCCGTTGGCGATGATTGTGGGTGTCCCGCCGCTGGCGGGCACAACAACGACGCGCCAGACCCCATCCTGGAAGATGGAGTAGGTGACGCGCGCGCGATCAGGCGAGGCGCTCGGTCGAGCTGGGGGGTGCGGCCCGTTGCCGATCTCGACTGCTAAACCTGTCGCTGCATCGTAGCGGAAGTAGCGATACACGTATAAGGCGGGGTCGAAGCGGCTGAAGAACAGCCGCCCTTGCAGCCCCATCGTGTTGGGTATCGTGATGACGGCTGCTGCGCCTGGGCTAACGCCGTTGCCCGCAAGCAAGCAGCGCTGAGCCGCGTCAGCCCGACGCTGCTCAAGCGTCGTGCTGGTGAAAAGCTTGAGCGCATCTTCGTATTTCCTAGCCGCGCGGCACCAGTCACCTGCAGCGGCGAACGCCTCACCTGCACGGGTGTATGCCTCAAGCAAACGCGCGCCAACATTGCGGTAATTCGGTGCAAGCCGATAGAGCTCAGTGAGCTTGGCGATGGCGCGATCCCAATCTGCGCCAAGGTAGTACGTCGCTTCCTGATACAGCGCTGCCAGGCGCCGCTCGCCCTCGACTTGGCTGCTCAGCGGCTGAATAGAGGCGGCACGGTCGAGGTCGAACAAGCCAGCTTCGATCTCGTCTGTGCGAATACGGCGCAGCCCGCGCGCAACAAGGGCTTGATACAGCAATAGGTCAATCTCGGCGCGCTGCCACTGCGGGTCAAGGGCGATGAGCTGCTCCGCGACGCGGATCGCCGTGTCCCACTGCCGCTGTTGGATGGCTGCTTCAAGCTCAGCTAGCAGCGCCTCCTTGTTGACAACTCGCGTTGGAGTAGGCTGAGGGGTTGGCGTTGGCGTCGGTGTCTGGGCAGCAATTGCGGTCGCCAGCAGGTTGCGCACGCCGTAGTTATCTGGTTGATACTGCAGGACGTATTCAAAGTTTGCCTGAGCCAGTGCCGGCTGCCCGGAGCGGAGCAAGGTCACGCCTTTGTCGAAACGCTCCAAGATCGACGCGGAGATCGTCGCCGTTCGGCGAAGCTGTGCTTCGTGCTGCCCTGCGCGCGCGCCGGCAAAGGCGGCGATCCCGACAGAGGCAACCAGCAAACACAAAGGCAGCAACGCCAACGTCAGGATAAGTGCCACCCTTGCCCCCCAGTGACGGGTTCGCCAGCGAGGCTGCGAGACGGAGTTCGGCATAAGCCTTGCTTGCTGGTTCGATTATCACAGACGCCACAAGCAGCCCATCAGCCATCGCATTTGGTCTGGTGCTGGGGAAAATCGCAGCGGGGCAGGTGTCGTCACCCGCCCCGCCGCTGGAGCTCAACTGAGGGCGCGAAGCCGCTCCTGTAGCCCGAGGCGGCGTGCCTGTAGATCGTGTAGGCGCGCGCGTTCTTTCTCGACGATGTGAGCCGGGGCGCGGCTGCTGAAGTCGCTGGCAAGCAGCGCTTCCACCTTTGCGATTTGCGCCTCGGTCGCGGCAAGCTCCTCGCTCAACCGGCGGCGCTCCGCCTCAAGGTCTACCAAGTCCCCAAGCGGCAGGAAAACTGTGCCAGCGCCGATCACCAACGAGACGGCTCGGCTCGGCGGCTCAATCTGTGGCGCGATGGTGGCGTCTGCTTGCGCAAGTGCGCTCAGATAACCACGCATGGACTCGAACAGACTGCTATTCTCGCCAACGCTGAACAGCGCCTGCACACGCTTCCCAGGCGGCACAGCGTAGTCGGCGCGTGTGCTGCGGATGGCGCTAATCGCTTCCTGGATGTAGCTCATCGCGCGCACAGCGTCTGGGTCGGGCTGGTCGAACTCGCGCGGTTGCGGGTAGGGCGCGAGCATCAGCGCCAGGTAGCGGAAGCTCTCCAAAGGTAGGGCTTTGCAAGCCGCCTCCTTCACCTTCTGCCACAGCGCTTCGGTCACGTAGGGCATGAACGGGTGCAGCAGGCGTAGCGCCGACTCCAACACGCGCACCAGTACCGGCGCGTTGAGCTGAACCTTCGAGCACTCCAGATACCAGTCGCAGTAGTCGCTCCAGATAAAGTCGTAGAGCAGCCTCCCTGCCTCGCCATACTCGAAATGATCCATCAGCCGACGCACGTCCTGGATTGTCTGCGCCAGGCGAGCGAGGATCCAGCGGTCGGGCAGCGTAAGCGAGTCAGGCTGAGCCAAAGCGCCGTTCTCGCCAATCTTGCCGAGCACGAAGCGCGTAGCGTTCCAGAGCTTGTTGGCAAAGTTGCGCGCGCCCTCAATGCGCTCACTGCGCCAGCGCCCGTCCACTCGCTTGGCGTCCATCTTGATGTCTCCGCCTGGCGAGCCAGCCGTCACCAAGAAGAAGCGCACTGCGTCTGTGCCGTAGGTGTCGATCAGCTCGAGGGGGTCAATGATCTTGTCGGGCTGGCTCTTGGACATCTTCTTGCCATCCGCGGTGCGGATCAGCCCGTGCAAGTAGACGTGGGTGAACGGCACTTCGCCAGTCAACTCGAGCCCGAGCATTACCATACGCGCCACCCAGAAGAACAGAATGTCGTAGCCAGTCTCAAGCATCGTAGTGGGGTAGTAGGCGCGCATATCTGGCGTGTCCTGCGGCCAACCCAGCGTGCTGAAGGGCCACAAGCCAGAGGAGAACCAGGTGTCGAGCACGTCGGGGTCTTGCTCGAGCCGGACGGCTTCACCCCAGTCGCGCCGCGCAGCGCGGTAGGCGTCTTCCTCGCTCAGTTCGCAGTACTGGGTGGGCAGGTCTGCCGCGCCCAGGGCGGGGTTCGCCGCGCGCAGGGCGTCGGCGTTGGTCACGTACCACACCGGGATTTGGTGCCCCCACCACAGTTGGCGGCTGAGGCACCAGTCCTGGATATTGTCCAGCCACTGGAACCAGGTCTTCTCGAAGCGCTCAGGGATGATGCGGATGCGACCATCGCGCACGGCGTCGGCAGCCATCTGCGCCATGCGCTTCATGTCGCAGAACCACTGCAGCGACAGGCGCGGCTCAACGACGGCGCCGCTGCGCTGACCACGACCCAAGCGCACCAGGTAAGGCTCGGTCTTGACCAGCAGCCCCTCGCGCTCAAGGTCGGCTACGAGCTGCTTGCGGCACTCGTAACGATCCAGCCCTGCGTAAGGTCCAGCGTTGTCGTTCATGCGCGCTTGCTCGTCCATGACTTCGATGATGGGCAGGTGATGGCGCTTGCCAACCTCATAGTCGGTGAAATCGTGCGCAGGTGTCACCTTCACCGCGCCTGTGCCGAAGTTCATGTCCACGACGGGATCACTGATGATCGGGATGACCCGCCCGAGAGCAGGCAGCACGGCGTGGCATGCCACCAAGCGGGTGTAGCGGTCGTCCTCGGGGTTGACCATGACTGCGGTGTCGCCAAGGATGGTCTCTGGACGGGTCGTGGCGACAGTGATCCATTCAGTCGCGCCCTCTGCCCACCGACCGCTGCCCCAAGGGTGCTGCGGTGCCTCCCAGCGGTTGGTCTGCACAGGGTAGCGGACGTAATACAGGAAGCCTGGCTCGCCTTCCTCGCTGGTCTCCACTTCTAGGTCGCTCACGCTGGTCTGCTGGACTGGGTCCCAGTTGATCATGCGGTAAGCGCGGTAGATCAGCCCGCGGTCGTAGAGCCGCTTGAAGGCGGTGCGCACAGCAAGCGAGCGCGCCTCGTCCATAGTGAACGCCTCGCGATCCCAATCCACGCTGATCCCTAGCGCGCGCTGCTGGGTGTTGATGATGCGATGTGAGTATTCCTTCCACGCCCAAGCCTCTTGGAGGAACTCCTCGCGGGTCATCTCGCGGCGGTTGCGCCCTTTCTTCGCCAGCTCGCGCTCGACCACAGCTTGGGTGGCGATGCCAGCGTGGTCTGTGCCAGGCACCCACAGGGTGCGCGCGCCCTTCATGCGGTGATAGCGCGTCATCAGGTCTTCGATCGCGCTGGTCAAGGCGTGACCCATGTGCAGCGTGCCAGTCACATTCGGCGGGGGGATCGTGATGATGAACGGTGGCTCGTTGGGGTCGAGATAGATTTGGTTTTCAGGCTTGAAGTAGCCGCTCTTCTCCCACCACTCGTAGAGCGGGCGTTCAACAGTTTTCGGATCGTAGGCTTTCGCTAGTTCCATCGTCATCCCTCCAAGCAAAACGCCCTTCGCACCTCATCGGGCGCGAAGGGCGTTGGACGCGCGGTACCACCGATGTTCGCTGCGCTTGCGCGCAGCGCACTCTGCCAGCGTTAACGGGCTGTCCCGGGCACACCTACTGACGCGACGTGCATTCGGCGTGCCAACTCACAGGCGACCTTCGGCAGCAGCTCTTCCGATGCAGGCTCTCAGCCTATGACCCGCACGCTCTGTCGGCGCACGCTTGCCTACTCCTCCTGTTCCTCGTTTTGCCTGATTATAGCCCGGGCAGATCCCGTGAAGAGGCTGACGGCTAAGCAGCGGCAGCGAGATCAGGTCGGTGGATGCAGCAGTGAGGCACATGCGCTCGAACCCTGAACAAAGAGCACGAGTAGATTTGCTGTGCGGGGAGTGTGGCTCAGCAGCACCACACAGCCCAGACTACACGGCAGGTAGCGGGGCACTGGGGTATGGGAGGTGGGGTAGCCAACTGGCACAGGCTCAAATGGAAAGGGGCGCAAAGGTGAGGCAACACACTACGCAGTATGCGTTCGAGCTCGGACACTCCCACGCGCTCAGGAGGGTCTGAACCTGAGGACATGGTATGTGATGTGTCGCTGTGTCCTTGACCCCTCTCCCTTGTGTCCTTGACCCCTCTCCCTTCTCCCGAGGGCTTTTCATTACCCACATCTCAGGCAGCCCTCTGGGAGAAGAGCAAGAGGTGAGCATCGGGCGCGCGCGACGCGCCCCTACGGCATCCCAGGACGACAAGCACGTAGGGGCGCATTGCGTGCGCCCCGCATTGCGTGCGCCCCATCGTGCCAGAACGCGGGCGCGCGCGGCGCGCCCCTACCCTGCCACTCCCCTACGCCTTGCGGGCTGTTTGTCGCTCATGCTTCAAACATAGACGCCCGACGGTTTGGACGCCCTTCTCTGCAGCGTTGTGGGTAATGGATAGCTCCCGAGGGAGAGGGGCATACGCGTTGAAGGCAGGGCAGCACGCGTGGTGGATTCGAGGAGGCAATCGTGCCTGCGAGTGGGTCGCACGCTCGCCAAAGTTAAAATGATGAAGAACTGTGCTGCTGCGCGCGTTGTTCAACCCACTGCACTGGCTGGCTGCGATCGCGCTTGTCGGTGTGTCAAGCGTGGTCGGCAGTGCAGCGTATCATCATCTCACCTA
>JANWZM010000056.1 GCA_025054635.1 Thermoflexales bacterium | reverse complement strand
TCACGGTACGAGTTCAACCCTGACTTTGGGCGCACGTTGCCGATGGTGCTCGTGGGGCTGCTGCTGTTGCCAATTCAGACCAGCGCGGAGGAGGTTTTCTTTCGGGGTTACCTGCTGCAAGCCACAGGCCGCTTGACGCGCAGCCCAATCTTACTTGCGATCGTCAACGGCGTGTTGTTTGCTGTGCCACACCTTGCTAACCCAGAGGTGCAGCAGGGTTTCGCCTTCGCGTTCGGTCAGTGGTTTGCTTTTGGGGTTGGGTTCACTCTGATCACGCTGCGCACAGGCGCACTCGACGCTGCGCTCGGCGTGCATGCAGCGAACAACATTGCTTCGTTCGCATTGGCGGGTTACCGTGGTGGAGCGCTGCCGCCGGTGGCGTTGTTCATCACAGACAGTCCAGACCCAGCTATCGGGCTAGTCATCTTGGTCGTGGCGATGGTTGTAGCGTTCCTTGTGCTTGGGCGGCAAAGTGCTTCCCCCGCCCCAACACCTGCGCTGCAGAGCTAGCACAGGCTTCTGCACACAAGGAGCGCACAACAAAGCAGCCGCCTCGGGCATTCGAGGCGGCTGTTTGTTTGCTCTGTTAACACGTAACCTACTGCTTGACCGCGACGAAATTCAGCGCCAGCGTGACCTCCTCGCTAACATTGGCTACGCCAGGCACTGCGGGGATGTTCAAGTTGAAGTCGCCGCGCTTGACGACGGTCGTGGCAGTTCCTGTCATCGGCTGATTCGGGTCTGCTGGCACGTTCAGTTGCACCTCGAAGGTGACGGGGCGAGTGATGTCCCGAATGGTGAGATTGCCCGTGACCTTGAAGAGGAGCTGCTCGCCAGGCTTGATCTGCGCTGGCATCCCTTCCATCGCGTTTGGCTGAAAGACGATCTTCGGGTGCTGATCGGTCTGCAAGATGAAGCGGCGGATGGCGCCGTTGCGCTGGTTGTTGTCCGTCTTGAAGTCAGCCGCCTCGATCACAATCTGACTGATCACCGATTGCGCCGGGTTGGAGTAATTCGCCTTAATTGAACCCTCTACCTTGTTGGTGACGCCTTTGACAACGGTCGGCTGACCGAACAGCTCCTCACTCAGGGTGAAGCTGGCTTCAGTCTGCGCCTGATCGAAGATGTATGTGATGATCTCGACCGCTTCGGGTGGGAGCGGCTGCGCCTGAGGCGTTGCTGCTGCAGGAGTAGTCTGCTCGGCAGGCGTTGGGACAGCAGTCGGCTCAGCAGGCGCTGGTGCAGTGGTCGGTGTTGGCTCAGCCTGCGTGGGCGCCTCGCGCGGCGCAGCCGGCGCAGGGGTTGCAGGCGCCGCGCACGCTGCCACAAGCAGGCTGAGCGCGGCGAAGAGTGAGGCGATAAGTGGTGCTCGTACCATGGTGAAACTCCTAGCCGTGTATTACGCCGCTACCTTACGCGAATCCCGTGAAGAAAGCGTAAATAGCGCCTGAGATACGGCTGAACAAAACCCTCTCCACACCACGGTCACCTCGCAGACACCGCTCAGTTCCACTGCGAGGCTTGGCGCGCGAGCGCTTCGAGGTGTTGTTTGATCACCGCCGCGTCAGGCGCACCAGGGCGCAACGCGAGATAACGCTCGAGCCACTCGACTGCCTGCCGCGCACGCCCGAGCTGACCATAGACCAGCCCCAGATTGCGCGTCTCGATAGGGTCATCTGGGTTGAGCACAAGCAGCCGCTCAATCACACGGGCTGCGTTCTCCAAATCACCCGCGCTGGCGTAGTGGTTCTTCAGGTTGTTGAGCATTCGCGTCAGGATATAGCGTGCGCCAACAGGGTTAAGGAAGGCTTTCTGGAACGGCAAGCGTCCTCCTGTGATAGCCTCAACGCGAGCGCGACAGTCCTCTTCGGTCAGCACAACGCCACGATGGAACGGGTCAAGGTAGATCACTGCGCCGTCTTCCAGCTGAACGCGCACGATGAAGTGCCCTGGCAACCCAACGCCCTCAGCGCGTACTCCAGCGCGCCGAGCAACTTCGAGATACAGCACCGACAGCGAGATCGGGATGCCGAGCCTCCGCTCCAGCACCTCGTTCAAGAAGCTGTTGCGCGGGTCTTCGTAGTGCTGGGTGTTTCCGCTGAACCCCAGGGTGTCGAACAAGAATCGCGCTAGCATGACGCCGTCTGGCTCGGTGTGCTTCAACGCGCGCTGAGCCGCCTCCGCCAGGCGGTCAATCCGATGGATGTAAGCCTCAACGTCGAGCTTGGTGTAGGCGAACCGCCCCATGGTTAGGGCTGCGCGCGCCAGGTCAATCTGCGCTTCAGGACGGTTGACCTGGCTGGCGAAAATCTCCAGATCAGGGTCGCGCTTGTGTGCCATTGCTCTTCCTCCAACCTGCAGATTGATTCGACAGTACGATGAAGCCCATGGCGCCGAAGGACCTCATCGGTAAGCGCGTTTCTATTCTAGACAAGGGATGGATCGAGCTGCAAGACCTCATGGGCGATGACTTGGCGATCGTCAACGCGGCGCGCGTCTCATTCCTCGGCGAGAGCAAAGGCGAGGCACGCGACAAGAAGCTGCTTTTCTATCTCATGCAGCATCGCCACACCAGCCCGTTTGAGCAGGTGGAGTTCAAGTTTCGCGTCCGAGCGCCTGTGGTCACCTGGTGGCAGTGGGTGCGACACCGCACGTGGAGCTTCAACGCGCAATCTGGGCGCTACGTGCCTTTTGAGGAGGACGACTTCTACATCCCTTCAAGCTGGCGCTACCAGTCGCCCTCGAACAAGCAAGCCAGCCTCGGCGAGCTACCTGCGGCTGAGAGCGCGCTATGGTCAGAAGCGCTCAGCAAGCACGTCCAGGAGAGCTATCGCCTATACGAGCGCGCGCTCGGCGCAGGCATCGCGCGGGAGCAGGCGCGTCTGTTTCTGCCTGGCTTCGCGGTGTACTACACCTGGGTCGCCAAAGTGGACGCCCACAACTTAATGCACTTCCTGCGCCTGCGCATGGCTGACGACGCCCAGTACGAAATCCGCGTTTACGCCCAGGCGATCTACGAGCACTTCTTCAAGCCCGCCCTGCCCTGGACAGCCGAGGCGTTCGAGCTGTTCGTGCTGGGGCAGCCGCCTGCGTCGGCAGAGTGACCGCTACCAGCGCACTACGCCGGTTGACACGGGTGTCTCGGGCGAGCGCGCCCATACCCCGGGCTCGCGGCGCTCCAATCGCGCGCGCACCACGATGGTGTGCGTCAACGCCTTTGCCTCGTCCGCGGGGAAGGACTCCAGCGGCCCGATGGTGTACCAGTCAGTGGCGTCGTACCAGCCATAGTGGAAACGCCGCCCAGCCGCTTTGACGTACACCTCGCGCGCGCCGAACGCAGTATGCGTCTGAACCAGCACGAACTCGACCTCATCCCAGCCAGCTACCTGCCACCCAAACAGCGTGCGCCAAGCCAACTCGTTCTCGGTAACCGCAACCGCGAAGACGAAGGGCTTGGCAAACCGCCACGCCAACGCGCCCGACAGCAGCAGCAACACACCGCCTGCCCCAAGCTCAACTGTGTCGCTGACCGGGTGAATGGTGCGACTGAACACATCTGCCAGCAGCAAGATACCGCTGACCACGAACGCCAGGGAAAGCACCAATCCAACCCCGCAGATCGTGTGATGCAGCCGACCCGGCGTCACCATCATGTTCCCCTTATACGGCGGCGTCTGCAGGAACTCGTCTAGATCTCGCTGGAGAACTGTGCCACCTAACATAGCTGCACCTAGTACATGCCAGGTTCGCAAATTTGTCAAACAGACTGTCTCAGCAGGGCTAGCGACAGGCATGCGGCGTAGCTCTAGGCTGCCTGGGGTCGGCATGTAGCACGCGAACAGCAGTCGTGGGCAGCGACACGCGGATTACCTGTGCGCGCACTTGGTGCGCCTGCGCCTGCTGCCGCATCGCTG
Organism: Thermoflexales bacterium; assembly: GCA_025054635.1. Classification (GTDB taxonomy): domain Bacteria; phylum Chloroflexota; class Anaerolineae; order J036; family Brachytrichaceae; genus DRWP01. The sequence goes on along the minus strand of JANWZM010000056.1, from coordinate 9,917 downwards.
TCGGCAGCAGGCGCTGCTCAAGGCTGAAGCCAGCGCCGTCCTGGTCGAGGAGCGCCAACCACCAGCAGGCAGCCGCCCATGCGCTGCTGGTTTTTGCCGCAGGAGTCAACAGTGCCTCCCTTCCACAAGTAGTTCACCGTGCTTGCCCCTCAGCATCCTCAAGGACAGCAGCCCTCACCCTTGTGCCCAAGACAGGGGAGCACAGGGTGAGGGCATCGCCATCACAGGGCGCCTTCCGAATCCGCTACCGTGGCAGACAGCGGCGACTGCCATGTAGAGCACACGCAGCGCGCCGCTGCCTGAGAACGCACCCCCTCACGGATTCACTGGGGTAAGGTAGACGTCGTCAAACTCCAGTGCGCCAGCTGAATTGGTCGTACTGGTCCGTGCGCCGATGCGAGCCAAGAAAGTCGTTGCTGCCTTCAGTAGATTGGCGTCTCTCGGGACATGACATCCCAACAGGACGTTGTTGTGGTAGACGCACACTTGCGCTGTCCCAGGGTCTATCTCGATGCGTGCCTCATGCCACTGGTTCGGCGAGACAGATTGGTTGCTGATGACGCCCCATTCGCTTTGCGACTGTAGCGAGTTCGTCACCCAACACCGAAACTGATTCGTGGTCAACTCACAAGTTGCCCACCAGGTGCGCACGGGCGTACCGATGTTCGCTGCCATGACCTGAATACTCGGCGCCCAGCCGCTTGTGTCTGCGCTGAGGCGCATCTTCGCCTGCAGGCGCTGCACTTGGCGCAGCGTGCGATACAGCGGCGAACTCGCGACTAGGCGCGTACTGAGTTGAGTTGACGGATTGCCAATCCTAGTCAGGCGCATCACCCCACCCTGCTGCTGCATGCTGAAATATGCCGCGTCGCCCCAGAATTGCCACTTGACTGGGTTGAAGTGCCCGTTGAACCCGGCATACTCGAAATCGTCGTAGAGCGCAATCAACGGGTTGTGGTTGCGCGCAACGCGCGGCACAAAGGCGCGATGGGCGATGTCTATGTAGCGCGCACGCTGCCTCACCGCAGTCTCCACCCCGTCCTCAACCGTGAGCGTGACCGTGTAAACGCCAGGCGCAGCGTAGGTGTGAGCAACAGGGTTGGTGTGGTTTACTACCAGCGGCGCAGAGCCATCGCCGAAGTTCCAAGTGCTGGTAAGCATGTCGCCGCCCGCCAGGTTGGTGAAGGTGACCACTGTGCCGGGCGAACCAAGGCGCGGGCTCGCCACGAAGTCAGCCGTGACCGTCTTTTGCCACACCTCGCCGCCATGGGCTGGGTTGAACGTGCCAATGTAAATCCGCCCGTTAAACACAGTTAGCCCCTTGTCCCCCACCGTGCTGTAGTTGTTCGAGTCGCCAAACCCTCCCTGCGCCACAACCTCCCACACCGTGCCGTTCTGCGTCCTCCACACAGACAGCCCCTCCTGGAAGTTGTAGGCGACAGCGTAGAGATAGGCGCCCGCTGGCTCAAGCAGGCTCACGCTGATGTTGTTCGGCGTGTTGAGCCCATTTGTCACTACGCGCGTCCAGTCAGCAGGAGCGTCGCATCCTGTTGTCGCAATGTGGCAGCGCCACACCTCCCCGCCTGGATACTGGTTGGTGCTCAAGTCGAACCGCCCTACGCCTGCGTATAGGTAGCCCTGAAACTCTGCCAACGCGCCGATCTCGTAAGTGCCTGAGTAACCAAACCCGTCGGTGACCACGGGCGACCAGCTCACACCGTCGTAACGCCACAAGTCCGCGCCGCTTGCGCATGCGCCTCCAATGTAGCTGCGCGTTCCCGCGTAGAGCTGTCCACCCACAGGCTGCATCACTGTCACCCCAAAGTTGCACCAATCCCCAAAGCCGTTGGACGACACCTGTGTCCAGCTCCCTACATCGCCCGTTGCCGAGCGCCAAATCTCGGCGCCGTGGGTGTCGGTGTAACTCCAGGTAACAGCGTAGATCGCGTCGCTGTAAACCGTCATGTAGAAGATCTCGCCGTTGGTGGGGGTGCCAAACCCGCTGCTGACGACCTGCTGCCAGGTTATGGCGTCAGCGCTGCGCCAGATTTGGGCGCCGTAACCTTGCCTTTGCCCTGGGGGATTCTGGTTAAAGAAGCTAACGTAGAGCCTGCCGCCGTAGGTGATGACGTGGTTGACGCCGATGTTGCTGGAGATGTTCAGCCCTGCTGAGATGATCCGGCTCCAGTTGCCGTTGGCATCCATTCGCCAAAGCTCGGCGCGGTTGGCGTTGCTCCAGGTGCCGGCGTAAAGGTGATCACCGATGCTTGCCAGTGTGGACACGCTGCGCGCGCGGTCCCCGAAGCCGTTGATGTTCACCTGTCGCCAGCCGGGCACGCCAGGGACAAACTTCTGGATGCGATGGTTGTTGATGGTCTCAGACACATACACGCTGTCGTCAGGCCCAACAGCAACGCCGACTGCATGTCTAAAACGCCCTGGTTGCCTGCCAGAGCTGCCGCCGAGCGTCGTCAAGTAAGCGTTGTTGTTGGCAAAGGTGTCGAACACCTGGACGCGACGGTTTCCTGTGTCTGCGACATACAACCGCCCTTGACTGTCTACAGCAACGCAGTGCGGCCCCCAACTGCCGAAGCGGTTGAAGGCATCGCCTGTGCCTCCACCGCCGATGGTGCGCACATACTGACGGTTGCTGTTGAACACCTGAATGCGGTCATTGCCCTCGTCGGCGACGTAGATGTTGCCGTCCCTATCAACTGCAACATCGTAGGGGCGGTTGAACTGGTTGTTGCCCGACCCGGCTGTGCCCGTTATGCCGAGCGTGGCGACATAGGCGAGGTGGCGGTCGTAAATCTGCACGCGATGGTTCTCCGAGTCGGCGACATACAAGTTGCCCTGCGCGTCGAAGGCGAGACCTGTGGGAGCGATAAACTGATAACTGCCACTGCCGTAGCCGCCGAACGCGCCGTAGAAACTCCCGTCGGGGTTGAAGATCTGGATACGGTGGCTGCCTGCGGGCATCCAGCGCACGCGACCCCACTGCGCAGCAGTGAAAATGCGCCCATCAGGGCTGACTGCGACATCAGACAGGTAGGCAAACTGGTCGTCGCGGTCACCCTGCAGCCCGGCTGTGCCCACAGCCCATTGCGGAACGCCGTTGGCGTCCAGCTTGACCAGACGATGCCCCTTGCCCTCAACGATGTAGAGGCTGCCATCTGGTCCGACTGCAACCCCCTCTGGGTTGTTGAAGCGGTTGTTTGCGGCAGGGTAGGGCACACCCGTCGTGCCGTAGGTGCGCTGGTAGGCACGGCTGCTGTTGAACTGCTGCACCCGCAAGTTGCCAAAGTCCGCCACATAGATGTTGCCTGCCGCATCAACTGCCACATCGGTCGGATACTTGAACTGGGCATCGCTGCTGCCGAAGCCCGTGCCGATGGTCGCAACATAGTCCAGGCTGCTGCGGTCGAACACCTGCACGCGGTGGTTGCCAGTATCCGCGACGTAGATGTAGTTCGTGTCAACCGCGACGCCATGCGGCCAGTTGAATTGGCTGTTGCCCGAGCCAGAAACGCCTGTTTGCCCCAGCGTCCCGACGTAGCTCGGTGAGGCGGGAGTGGTGATGTTGAAAATTTGCACGCGGTGGTTGCCCGCGTCGGCGACGTAGAGCCGGTTGCCGAACACAGCGAGCCCGCGCGGCTGGCAGAGCTGCGTGTTGCCTGTCCCGCACGTCCCGCCGATGGTGGCGAGGTAAGTGCCGCTGCTGTTGAAGATTTGCACGCGGTTGTTGCCGTAGCCACCCCAGTAGCCAGTGTCGCTGACGTAAACATTGCCCGCACCGTCGATCGCAATGCTGTAGGGGTCATTGAAGCGGTCATTGGTTGAGCCAGGCTGCCAGGGTTGCCCGAGCACGGCGGTAGGTTGCCCTGCAGCGTTGAACTTCACCACCGAGACTGACCCAGCGTCAACCACCCATGCGTTGCCGCTCGAGTCCTCGGCGACATCAGTAACCCTAGAGAGGGACCGACCAGTGGCGTCAATGACGCCAGCTTTGCCGATTTGGCGGATGAAGCCTCCCGTCGCGTTGAACTTGAGCACGCGCGAGCCCAGGTGGTCGCCAATCCATACCGCGTTGCCCATCGTGCCTATGCCCTCGACGTAGTGGAAATGCGCGCTCGTCTCGGGGTAGGGCTCTTCAGTCACACCAAAGGTCTGCACATAACGAAAGCTCAGCCCAGGCTGACCAAGAGCGAAGCTCGCTGCGCTCTCCGCGGCTAGGGAGGAGAGCGCCGCTTCGTCCCCGCGCGCACTGCGAAACGCGCGCGCCAGCCAGAACGGCGCTTCCAGCGGGGATTCCGCGCCCTCGTCGGTGGCGGGCAGCCCCACAGCGCTTCGCCTCCCTGAACCTGGAGCATGCAGGGGAGACTCGGCGTCCTCTGAGGAGAGGAGCAGCGCGTCTTCTTCTTGTGCGCCTGCGCCTGCGGCGCTGATCAGGAGCATCGAAAGGCACACGGCTAGGGACGGCTTCGACCTCATGACACACCTCCTCAGCTCATTCTAAGGATGGCAGGGGCAGTGTCAATGAGGAGAAAACCCCTGATTTTTGGTATCGGGAGTGGGCTGTATGACGTGCACTAGAGTGCGTCGAGTCACTCGACGCGGAGAGTGCGCTCGAGGAACAGGATTGGCGTGCTTGGGTCGTTGATGTGAAAGTAAACCGCGTGCTTCTTCTGGTTAGGGTCAAACAGGCTGGACTGCACGCGGTAGACGCCCACAGGTAAGCTAGCGGGTAGAGGCACGCGCACCTCACTCACCTGCACTTCGCCAACGCGCCACTCAGCGCCGAGCAGGGCAGCAGCGCGATCCACATCGAGAACGAGGCTGCCGTCCGGTGCGAAGACCTTGACGAACGGTGCGAAATACCAATGCGCATGTGGCTCGTTCGGCAGTGCGTCAACGTGCCAAGCATGGCGAACAACTAAGATCTCACCCGGCGATGCCCTTTCGGGCACATCGAACGCGAGCAGACTCCAACCTAGATTTACTGTCAGCGAAATCGGTCGCCGCACGTTGTAAGGCAGTGCCCGATACGTGCGAATAACTGAGCCGTCCTCGAGGGGCAGCGAGAGCACCTCGCTGTTTGGCAGAGGCGCGCCTGCTTGTTCGATGGCGCATGTGCCTCCCTCTGGCGGAAAGGTCCAGATTGACGACAGCTCGTTGAAGCGCGCTCCCGCAGGTCGCCAGCGCTCGGGTGACTGGATCAGGCTGAGATCCCACCAAAAGTTCGAGCCGTTGATCGTGCGGCATTCCTGCTGCCAAAGCTGACCAAGCCTGAGCGACCAGCGCAGCGGCATGAAGCCGGGCGAGATAAGCGGTTGGCGGTAAACCGTGGTCGCTGCCGCCACGAAGTTCCAGCTTGGCGGGATGACCAACAGCGCACACAGCAAGGACAACCCTAGGGGCGTAGCCCTGCGCAAACGCTCGACTACTCCGGCAAGACCATATCCGCCTGCGAGGTACATCGTGGGCGAAGTCAGCAGTAGGTAGTATGGCGGCACGCGAAAGTCATACTTCAGTGCGACAATAAGGTAGAGTGCAGCTAACGGCAACGCTGCCCATGCAAGCAGCAGTCGGCTAGCTGGGTTGTGCCCGTTCAGCAGCATCCGCAACAACCCAAGCGCGACCCCTGCATTCACCAGCCAAGCGACCACCTGTGATAGCGGCTCGCGGACGGGGAACATCTCAACGTCGGGCGCAGTCCACACGCGCGCATAGTCCTGATTACTGGCAAGTCGGAAGAAATGTCCAATCGGGTTGCGGTTGAAGGGCGTGATGTCGCGCGCGGCAAGCTCTTCTTCGGTGAGTCCGCGCTCATTCTGAGCAAATAGACTCACGCGCCCAATCTCTTGCAGAGAGAACCGACCTGTCAGGAAAAGGGCGACGACGAAGGCACTGATCCCAACCGCACATACCAGCGCGCCGGCAAGCCAGGCACGTCGTAGTGGACGCTGCCAAGCACCTGAGATTAGCGTGCCCACAGCTGCAGGGATCGGCGTGAAGAACGCGCCGAAATATCCCCCTGCTGCGACGAGCACGCCCACCCATCCCCAAAAGAGCAGCTTTCCGCTGCACCGAGCGATGCCCAGCGTCAGCAATGCTGCTGCCAGAGCAACGCTGACCTCGAGCTGACCCGGATGCCACACCCCGCGCGCTAAATACACTCCCCAGTTGCTCATCGCGCTCAGCGTGCTTGCGATCACGCCTGTTGTCCAACCAAAGCAAACGCGACCGACTAGGTAAACCAACGCCACGACCAACGTGTTTGCGATGAGCCCGAAGGCAGTCGGCATCATCAGGGAGCGATCCACGAGCGAAATCAGTGCCCAGAGATAGTTCATCAGCGCTGCGTTAGGCAACCCAACCGAGGCGTTATCAGCGAAGAGCAGCAGATCAGTGAACTCACCGCGCGAGAGCTGATGCACTAGCAGCAGTGCCATGCCGTGTGGGTTGGCGCGGTCGCCGTCCACGTAGGTTGTGTCTAGGGCGAACACCCGTGCCGCAAACGCCAGCACAACGGTGACAAGCGGTATCACCCGTCTGTGCCAACGCACAGACGCGCTCCGGCTACGGGCAGGTGAAACCTGTGTCGCTTGCATGAGCAGCTTGCATTCAGGCAGTCTTGCATCCGTGAGCTGCGAACATCTCGACAATTCAGGCACAGAAGAAGAATTCGCAGGCAGGCTTGTCTAGCGCACCTGTCGCTGCAGCGCCTCTAGGTCAGCATCCACCATCATGCGCACGAGCTGCTCAAAGGTGACCTCAGGCTGCCAGCCAAGCACGCGGTGCGCCTTGCTGGCGTCGCCGATCAGCAAGTCAACCTCTGCTGGACGGTAGTACTTCGGGTCAACTACTACGTAGTCCTGCCAGTTCAATCCGACGTGCGAGAAGGCGACCTCGCACAGCTCGCGCACCGAGTGTGTTTCACCCGTGGCGACCACGTAGTCGTCGGGCTTGTCCTGCTGCAGCATCAGCCACATCGCGCGGACGTAGTCACCGGCGAAGCCCCAATCGCGGCGCGCCTCCAGGTTGCCCAAGCGCAGCTCGTGCTGCAAGCCGAGTTTGATCCGCGCCACAGCGTGCGTCACCTTGCGGGTGACGAACTCCAACCCGCGCCGCGGCGATTCATGGTTGAACAGGATGCCGCTGCAGGCGAACAGGTTGTAGCTCTCGCGATAGTTGACGGTGATCCAGTGCCCATACACTTTTGCCACCCCGTAGGGGCTGCGCGGGTAGAACGGCGTCGTCTCGCGCTGCGGCGTCTCAACCACCTTGCCGAACATCTCGGACGAGGAGGCTTGGTAGAAGCGGGTATCGGGCTTAACGTGTCGGATTGCCTCGAGCAGTCGGGTGACGCCCAGGGCAGTGAACTCGCCCGTGAGCACTGGCTGCGAGAACGAAGTCGGCACAAACGACTGCGCCGCTAGGTTATACACCTCATCTGGCTGGTGCTCGCGGATCAACTCCATGAGCGAGGACTGATCGAGCAAATCGCCTTGGGCAAGCTCGATCTGATCTTGGATGTGCTGAATGCGGTCGAAGTTGACGGTGCTGCTGCGGCGCACCATACCGACAACGCGATAGCCCTTTTGCAAAAGGAACTCCGCCAGATAAGAGCCGTCTTGTCCAGTGATGCCTGTGATGAGAGCGGTCTTGGTCATGGTTGGTTTTTGCCTTGTGCGATTGCGGCTCGGACGCGCTGACGCCAATCGTCGAGCACGTCCGCGAGTGTCTGCTCGAAGGGGATGCGGGGCTGCCAGCCTGTCGCCTGGCGGATGCGCTCTGCGCTGCCGTAGCTGATAGGCGTATCGGCAACGCGAAACTTGGCGGGGTCTGTGCGCTGCTCGATTGAGATTGGCGTGAGCTTGAGCAGCGCGTCCAGCAGGGATTGGATCGAGCGCGGCTGACCGCTGCACACGTTGTAAGCCTGTCCGCCGTCAGCAAAGCGGATCAGAGCCAGGTAAGCACGCACCACGTCGCGCACATCCGTGAAGTCGCGTTGGGCAGCCATGTTGCCGAGCATCATCACTGGCTCGCGCAGTCCGCACTCGATCTCGGCGATTTGCCGAGCGAAATCGGCTGCGACGAACTGCGCGCCCTGCCCTGGTCCGATGTGGTTGAACGGGCGGGCGATTACCACGTCTATGCCGTGGCTGCGATGGTATTGCAGCGCAATCAGCTCCTGTGCCGCTTTGCTCACAGCGTAGGGGTTCGTTGGCTGTGGTGCTCGGCTCTCGTGAAAGGGCAGGTCTGAGTCGTGCTCAGGCTTGCCATACACCTCATTGCTTGAGACAACGAGCACGCGCGGGCTGAGCTTGTTCGCTACGATCCCCTCGAACAAGTTGAGCGTTGACTTCAAGTTGGTCTCGTAGGTCTCCCACGGTGCTTTCCAGGCTGTTGGGACGTGAGCTTGGGCAGCGAGGTGGACGATGATGTCGGGGCGTTCGTAGCGCAGCAAGCGGCGCACGCCGTCGGCGTCGCGCAGGTCGAGCCGCCACCAGAACTCACGCGGGTGAGAGCGATCGCCACTAGCATCGCGCGAGACGCCGATCAGCAACCAGTGTGTCTCGCGCAGGAGCAGCTCCGCCAGATGCCTGCCGGCGAAGCCCGACATGCCGGTGATCAGTACGCGCATGGCGGTCGCGCTGTGGTTACCCTCTCGTCGTCCCCTGCGCGGCGCTGTTGTTCACTCGTCAATTGGCTCTACGCCATCGTCCTCGCCGATCTCAGGCTTTGTCGGCGTCGCCAGTTTCTCCGCCTGACCGCTGGCGATTGCCTGGCGCACTTGCTTCTCCAGTTTCTCGACGACCTCAGGGTGCTCACGTAAGTAGGCTTTGACGTTCTCGCGCCCCTGCCCGATGCGCGAACCCTCGTATAGGAAGAACGTGCCGCGCTTCTCGATCAAGTTCATGCCCAGCGCCACATCGAGCAGGTCGCCCAACATGCTGATGCCTTCGTTGTAGAGGATCTCGAACTGACATTCGCGGAAGGGCGGAGCGACCTTGTTCTTTGTGACGCGGACGCGGGTGAGGTTGCCGATCACCTCGCCGCCGCTCTTGATCGCGTTGACGCGGCGCACGTCCAAGCGCACCGAGGCGTAGAACTTCAGCGCCATGCCGCCTGTGGTGGTCTCGGGGTTGCCGAACATCACACCGATCTTCTGGCGCAGTTGATTGGTGAAGACAACCGCCGTGTTTGTCTGTTTGATCACCCCTGCGAGGCGGCGCAGCGCCTTGCTCATCAGTCGCGCCTGCACGCCGGGTTGCAGGTCGGTGATCTCGCCCTCGATCTCGGCTTTGGGCACAAGCGCAGCGACCGAGTCAATGATCACCACGTCAACTGCGTTGGAGCGAATGAGCTGTTCGGCAATGTCGAAAGCCTGCTCCCCTGTGTCGGGCTGCGAGATCAGCAGCTCGTCAATGTTCACCCCGCAGCGCGCAGCGTAAGCTGGGTCAAGCGCATGCTCCATGTCGATGTAAGCCGCTGTGCCGCCCTGTTTCTGTGCTTGAGCCACGATGTGTTGGCAGATCGTCGTCTTGCCCGATGACTCGGGTCCGTAGATTTCGGTGATGCGTCCGCGCGGGATGCCGCCGACGCCAATCGCAATGTCCAGCGCCAAGCTGCCAGTCGGGATCACTTCGACCTGCGAGCGCGCTGCCTCTCCTAAGCGCATCACTGCGCCTTCGCCGTGTGCCTTGAGGATCGAAGCCAGGGCAATATCCAAGGCTTTTTTCTTTCCGTCTGCTGCGGGCATTGGTCTCCTCTAAGTTGCTGAACAAGTGTTCTAGATTCTACACCCACTTGCGTTGTGTGTCATTCGGGTAGCCCTTTGAGCTGCTGTCGCGTCAATTATGGCACGCCCTAGACGAGCACAGCACAAGTGCACAGGCAGAAGCGCTCACCCC
>JANWZM010000118.1 GCA_025054635.1 Thermoflexales bacterium | reverse complement strand
ACCAGAAAGCAGCGTCAGCACAACGGATGGACGCCAGCTCGGCGGCGCAGGTTCGAGGATCGCGCTGGCGCCGCGTCGGCGCAGCGCATCCAGCGCAGGTGCGCGCTGCGCTGCTTCCAGGCTCAACCCGCGCACCCAAATTACGACCACGCGCGAGGGGTAAGTCGGCGTTGCTGGTTGCGAAGGGAATGCCTCGAGGAACGGGCTGGCATATGTCTGGTATTCCTGTTGGAGATAGGCGTAGGCGCGCTCAGCCATGCTCGGCGCTACAGACAACAGCACGAGCAAGCTCAGCGCAGCGAGTATCGAGGCGCGGGGCAGCGACATAGGGATCGGTTGGGCATGGTCAAATCCCGCCGACGCGCTTGATCTGGCGTTTGCCGCGCACCGCATCCCACAAGCGGTTGATGCTCCAAGTGCCCTCGAGCAAACATTCAAAGCCCTCAAAACGGTAGGCGATGATGTCCTCTCGCAAGGCGTCCAGCGTCTCAGTGAGCGCGGCTTCCATGCGCGCGTTGAGCGCGCGCGGCTCAGGACATTCCTGTCGCGTGACGATCAGCGGACGGGCAATACTCATGAAAGCGTGGGGCTTCTGTTCACCGATGAACTCGTAGCGCAGCGCCATTGGGTAGAGCATGCACTGTCCAGTCCGCTCAACGATGCGCCGAGCGATGTGCGCTGCACCGGTGTAAAAGCGCAGCGGGCGAACGTCGTTGGCACGGATCTCGCCCTGAGGGAAGATCAGCAGCAGCCGGCGCGGCTTCTCCGTGAGCAGATCAACCGCGTAGCGCAGCGTCTCTACCGCGCTGCGAGGGTCACTGCGATTGACTGAGAAGCCACCGCAAAAGCGAAAGAATTGGTAGCGCGATAGCTGTGTGTCCTCAACCATGACGTAGCCGTCGCGTCGCCAGCGCATCTCGTTCAACGCCATTGGCACGTAGGCGTCCCACCACGAGCTGTGGTTGCCATACAAGATAACTGGTGCGTCCCCGTCGGGATCGGGGGTCGCTTGGCGCAGAAAGACGCCGCAGAAGCTCGACTGTAGCGCGGAGCGCACGAGGAGGTAGTAAATCAGCGTGTTGAGCAGCTTGTTCTTCTTCGCCTTCAACATGCCTTGTCAATGAGGCGCACAGGTGTTATACATTCGAGGCACACAGCCGCGTGCGTTTGCACAGCAAAACACAAGCTTTCAAGGAGTGTGACATGTTGAAGCGCCTCTCTTCGCTTGCTGCGATAGCGCTGCTTTCGTCTGCGTGTGTGGCTCCGCCGCCAGCAGCGCCGACTGCACCTGCTGCTCCAGCTCAAACCGAGAGCGGACTGCCCAATCTAAACGGGCGCGAGATCGTGATAGCTATCGAGAACGCTTACATCCCGTTCAATTTCGTCCCTGTTGGCAGCAACGAGCCGCAAGGCTGGGACTACGACACCATCAACGAGATCTGCCGCCGGTTGAACTGCAAGCCGGTATTCCGTCAGCTCGCCTGGGACAACACCATTGCCGCGGTCGCTGCTGGGCAGTTCGACATGGCTGCGAACGGCATCACCATCACTGAAGAGCGTGCCAAGGTGGTTGACTTCTCCGAGGGCTACATTGCTGTCGACCAGCGGATCATGGTGCGCAAGGATGACGACCGCTTCAAGTCAATCGAGGACTTCAAGAAGGGGTCTTTCAAGTTGGGCAGCCAGAAGGGCACAACCAACTATGACGAGGCTGTGCGGCTGGTTGGCGAGAGTCGCACCGTCGGTTTTGACGCCTTCGACCTCGCGGTGCAAGCGTTGATCGCCGGCGACGTGGACGGCGTGGTGATCGACGATGTCGCTGGTGTCGGCTACGTCGGGGTGAACGCCGACAAGATCAAGCTACTCGAGGGGCGACTGGTCGGTCAACAACTCGGCTTCATCTTCCCCAAGGGCTCTGACCTCGTTGCACCTATCAACGCGGCGCTGCGCGCGATGAAGGCGGACGGCACGCTGGCGAAGATCAACGCAAAGTGGTTTGGTCCTGAGTTCCAAAAGATGGGGATCACCTACGAGAACATCCAGCCTGCACCAACGCCGATCCCGACACCATAGCTCAACCTTCCGCGCGTGCCACCTGAACTGAGACACTTAGCGCGGCAGGGGCATTGGCTCTCGCATCCCCTGCCGCGCTTATTTACACGGAGCTCCACTGTGGAACAGCCCTCCTCGTTGCCCTCCGCCGCGAGCACTACACCGCAAACCCAAGTTGTGGATCGCCTGGCTCAGCTCCCATGGTGGTTAATCGTGATCGCGCTTGGCGGTGTGCTGCTGCTTTGGCAATTCCTGACCAACGAGACCTACATCACCATCCTCAGCCGGGTGGTCAGCGGCATTGGCGTGACCTTGACCGTTGCGCTGAGCGGCTACGTGATCGCGATTGTCGTCGGCTTGTTGCTCGGGCTAGGGCGGGTGAGCAGCAACCCGGTGGTCTACAACCTGGCGACGCTCTACGTGCAAGTGGTGCGCGGCGTGCCGATCCTGGTGCTGCTTTTCTACATCGCGCTGGTGGTTATCCCCTTGGTCTTGCAGGTGTTCGGCATCCGTCCCGCCACGTTCGACTTCACCTTCCGCGCTGTGATCGCGCTGGGGCTGGCATATGCTGGCTTTGAGGCGGAGACCTTCCGCGCTGGCATCCAGTCCATCAGCAAGGGGCAGATGGAGGCAGCGCGTTCGCTGGGGATGAGCTACGCCCAAGCGATGCGCTACGTGATCCTGCCGCAGGCAATTCGGCGGGTGTTGCCCCCGCTAGGCAACGACTTCGTCAGCATGATCAAAGACTCGTCGCTGGTGTCAGTGCTCGGGGTCAACGACATCACAAACCTCGCGCGCCTATATGCGGCTGCCTCATTCCGCTATGCCGAAACGTTCAACACGCTGGCGTTTATGTACCTTAGCCTGACGTTGCTTCTGTCGCTCGGCGTGCGCTGGGTGGAGAAGCGCTTGAGCGAGGGACGGAGCGGATGATGCTCACAACACGCTGACCGGGTCTACGTCCACTAGGCAGCCTTCGGGCAAGCGCAGCCGACGCAACAGGTCAGCCGGCTGAGCGACGCGCGCCAACACCTGCCAGCGGAAGCGGCGATTGCGGCGCGAGAAGTAGGGTCGAGCGGGACCGATTACAGCGTCTTGACCTAACAAATGCACGACCTGCTGTGCGACAGCCTGACACGCAGCCTGAGCCTTGCTGTCGTCTTCGTCCGCACACTCAAAGCGCACTAGCCGCGTGAAGGGAGGTAATCGCTGCTGACGGCGCTGCGCTAGCTCGTGTGCCGCAAAGCCGCGCACATCGTGGCGCTGCGCGAACTGAATCGCAGGGTGGTCGGGGTTGTAGGTCTGGACGATCACGCGCCCTGGCAGCAAGCTGCGCCCAGCGCGCCCAGCGACTTGTTCGATCAGGCTGAACACGCGCTCGCTGGTGCGAAAGTCAGGCAGGAACAACCCAACATCGGCAAGCACGACGCCGACCAACGTCACTAGCGGCAGGTCTAAGCCCTTGGCGATCATCTGGGTGCCGATCAGCACGTCGGCTTGGTGGTTGACGAAGCGCTTGAGCATTGCCTCTGCGCCGTAACGCCCGGCGGCGTCCCGATCCCAACGCACAATTCGCGCTGCAGGGAAGAGCACCTGCACTGCCTGCTCGACTTTTTGCGTGCCGATGCCGATGTAGCGAATGCGCTGGCTGCCGCAGCTTGGACAGCGGCTCGGCACAGGCTCGACGCGGTCGCACTGGTGGCACTTCAGGACGCGCTGGTCTTCGTCCAGATGAACCGTGAGGGGAAGATCATCATCAGGGCAACGCACGACATAGCCGCAATCGCGGCAAAGCACAGCGGATGCCTCACCGCGCCGGTTGAGGAAAAGAATAGCTTGCTCACCACGCCGCAAAGTCTCATCCAAAGCGACGCGCAGCGCGCCGCTGAACATGCTGAGATTGCCGCCGCGCAGCTCAGCGCGCATGTCGATCACCTGCACTTCGGGCAGTGGCTGATACGCGACTACCTCGCCCTCTGGCTGAAGCGCAAGGGGGATGCCCAGGCGGGCAGCCTGGTCGCCCGCGCGATACAGGTGGCTGCGCACGCGGTTGGGCAGCTCGAGCAGGCGCAGCCGACCTTGCCGCGCCCAGTGCCAAGCTTCCAGCGACGGCGTGGCGCTGCCGAAGATCACACCAGCGCGAGTGAGCTCGGCGTATTTCAGGGCAACCCGCCGCGCGTCATAGAACGGCGCTGCGCTGTGCTTGTAGGCAGGGTCATGCTCCTCGTCCAACACGATCAACCCGACCTGCGGCAGCGGGGCGAACAGGGCGGATCGCGCGCCAACGACAACGAGCAGCTCGCCACTGCGAATGCGTCGCCAAGTGTCGTAACGCTCGCCGGGCTTGAGGCGGCTATGGATCAGCGCCACGCGCCCAGGGAAACGCTCCAAAAAGCGGCGCGCCGTCTGTGGGGTCAGGCTGATCTCAGGCACAAGGACAATCGCGCCTTTGCCTTGTTTGACCACCGCCTCAACCGCGCGCAGATAAATCTCGGTCTTGCCAGAGCCGGTCACACCACGCAGCAAAAAGCGCGCGGGCGCAGCGCCGCGGGTTGAGATTGCCATCTGGATCACTTTCCACACCCGCTCTTGGTCGCTGGTGAGGGGTGGAGGCAGACGCGGGACGTAGTCAATGTCGGCGAGCGGGTCGCGCCAACGCTCAGCATCGCCGAGGATAACGTAGCCGCGTTCGGCGAGCCATGCCAAGTCGGCGCGCTCCAAGCCGCACTCTGCCATCATCCAATCCGCCCAAGCCAACCCGCCTTGATCGAGCAGATAGCGCAGCGCAGCCTCTCGGCGTTCGCGCGTCTTTGGCGCTAGCCGCTGGTTTTGGGCGAGCTGATCTCGGACAAGCTCTAAGGTTGCCTCGCTGATAGCGAGCTGAACCAGCGTTGTCCGCTGCGGTGCAGGGAGCGGGGTATGCAGCACGGATTGGCGCAGCACATACCTGCGCTGGATCAAGCGACGCAGCACCTCGCGCCAACCAGGAATGCCTCTCAACGCTCGGCTAAGCTTAGATTCAAGCAATGGACCGCGCGCAGCTAGGATGGCGAGCACGCGCGCCTCTGGCGTCTCCTCTTGAAGTCTTGGCGCAGCCTCAGCAACAGCGTAAGCCCAGGTCGTCTTCGCCGTCAGCCCAGGCGGGATCATCAGCGCGCAGCAGCGCCCAAGCGGGGCAGCGTATGTCTCGGCGATCCATTGTGCTAGCGCCAGCCGCGCCGCGTCCAGCGCTGGCTCAGGGTCGAGCAAAGCGCGGATTGGCTTGAGGGTCTCAGGGCTAACGCTGGCGTGCTCGAGGAGAGCGACGACAACCCCTGTAGTAACTCGGTTTCTCAGCGGCACAGCGACAACACAGCCGACTTTGAGCGACGCCTGCAGCTCAGGCGGCACA
>JANWZM010000235.1 GCA_025054635.1 Thermoflexales bacterium | reverse complement strand
TGCGCGCTAGGGTCACCGTTTGGACGCTTACTCCCCTGACGCAAGGGTAGTAGTCATCCGTTGGCTGGTCTGACCAACGCCCGCAGAGAGCGCTGCGCTGAGCTGCGCTGGCGTGTGCGCGGGCGCACTGCATGTTGTGCCACGGCAGATGAACGCCGCAGGCAACTTGGCGACAGGATAGCCGCGCTGTGCGATGAGGTCAGCGTCCTGTTCAGGGTCGAGCAGTCGAACGATTCGCCAGGGTGAGTAGGTTGCGTGCGCGGCTGTGATCAGCGGCTCAAGCTCGCTCAGCGCGCCAACAATCACAACCTCCTCAGGCAGTTGGCTGGCGCGGAACACGGCCAGCGCGTAAGGCGAAGCATGGTCGCGGTAACGGCGATATTCCTCAGCGAAGACGCGCAGCGCCGCAGCCGCGCGTTCGCGCAGCAGCGGCTGATCGCGCAGATAGCCCAAGACGAGCATCGCCTCGGCGAGGGCAGCGTTGTCAAAGATGGGCTGAATGCGTATGCGCAGCATGCCCAGCGCGTTGGGCTGCGCAGGCGCGTCGTAAAACGCGCCGTTGCTGCCCCGCAGTGCCGAGAGCGCGTATTCCAGCGCCGCTTCTGCAACCCTGAGCGCCTCGCGTGTCAGCTCTGGGCAGTGCTGAGCAAGGTCGAGGCTTGCTTTTGCCAGTGTCGCTTGATCACCGAGCAAGCCGCGCACGGGTGAGGGGTGCATCGCGTCGCCCGAGGGGATGAGCGAATGAATCACCGCCCCGTCTTCGTCCAAACACTGATCAGACAGCGTGCGCCACAGGCGCACTGCGAGTGGAAGGAGCGCTGGGCGTTGGCACAGCGCCGCAACTTGGAGCAAGGCAGAGACCATCAGGGCGTTCCAGTCGGCGTATAGCCGCCAGTCAATGAACGGCGCTGGCTTCGCAGCGCGCTCGACGCGCGAGAGGCTGTAGTACTCCTCGTCAGCGTCTTGGCTGCCAGCGAAGTAGGTCATCGTCGGCGTTTCGCGCAGCAGCGTTGAGAGTAGGTAGTCCAGCGCGCTGTCCACGATGCTCTGTAGGGTCTCAGCCTCTGCGCTGCGCCCTGCGCGGCGGCAAACCTGGATAGCCTGGGCATATACGGGCAACAGGCGGGCATGGTCTTCGAGCATCTTCTCGAAGTGTGGCACGCTCCAGTCGGGGGTTGTTGAGTAGCGGAACCACCCTCCAGCGACGCGGTCATACATGCCGCGCGTGCCCATCGCAGTCAACGTCTGGACGACCTTGTCGAGCAGGTGTGACTCGCCGGTTTGCGCATATGCGGTGAGCAATAGTGCCCAAGCATCGCTCATCGGGAATTTCTGCCCGTTGCCCAGACCACCATGGCGTGGGTCGTAACTGCGGAGCACTGCATTCAGCACAGTGCGGACAGCCTCGCCGGCGTATGTTTCGTCAGCCGTCGGCGGCAGCGATTCGGTTGGGTCTCGGCGCTCTGCATGTTGACGAAGCTGCTTGAGGATCTCTTCGCGGTCGTTGTGCCACACTTCGACAACGCGCGGCAGAAGCTGGCGCATCTGGGCTGGGGCGAGGTAGGTTGCGCCGTAGATGATATCGCCGTCGGGCGTCAGAAAGCAGGTGGTCGGCCAGCCGCCCATGTTGTAGCGCGCGTTGATGTCTGGGCGCTGGTCGTTATCCACGCGGATCGGGATGAAATGCTGGTTGATGTAAGCCGCGATCTGGGGATCGCTGTAAACACCGGTGTGGATTGGGTCGCCAGGAATGCCGCGGTCCATCACGTGGCACCAGTGGCACCACACCGCGCTGATGCCCAGTAGGATTGGTTTGTCTTGCGCCTTTGCCTCGTTAAACGCCGCCTCGCTCCACTCGCGCCAGTTCACCGCCGTTTGGTGTGCCATAGCCCTGGATTCTAAGGGGAGAGCAAGCAGAGCTTAAGCATCAGGAATTTTAAGGTTCTGCGCGGTGCAAGCCAGCACCGTGAGCAAGAAGTCGTCGCTGCGCGCCGCGCGCAAGCGCCTCGCTTTGATGGCGCGTTCATCCTCCTCACCAGACTGCCCATTCCCCAGAATACTCAACGCCACCCGTCGCAATGCGGCAAAGTTCTCTGCGCTGTGCCCCGTGCGCACCCGACTGAGGTCTTCGCCAAACACCACATCCAAGGCACAGTGCTGGCTGTTCTCAATCCGCCAGTAGGCGCGCA
>JANWZM010000205.1 GCA_025054635.1 Thermoflexales bacterium | reverse complement strand
GCGGGCATGCGGTCGCCAGCGAGCGCGATGAGCTGGCGCGGGGTGATGTCGCACAGCACTGCGCGCGCTGGGGGCAGATCCGCGAGCGTCTTCACCTCCCACTCGGCGACGAACTCGACGCCGAGCGACTGCGCATGCGCGACCAGCGCATCAGCGAAACGCTGCGAGCCGCCCCGGGCGAGAACCCAGCCTGTGCAGTGCGCGTTCACGGCGAGCATCACGCCAAAGGCAGCGCTGAGCGGCGCGTCGAGCGACAGGAACGAGTGCGCCGCGAAGCCTGCAAACAGCGCCCGTGCCGGCTCAGTGCGGAACCATGCGCGCGCCAACCCCCGCGCAGACCAAATCGCGCGCACCCCAAACGCAGCCAGCGCGAACAGGTGGCGCGGGGGGAGTGGCAACGGGCTGAGCACGTCCTCGGCAAGCTGATCCCAGCGCTGCACCAGCGGCTCGACCAACGCCCGCCACGCCCAACCGTCCGCGCCTAGCCCTCGGGTGGTCTCGTCGAAAGACTGCGATACGAACGCAGCGTCCCCTGTGTCGAGCGGATGTGCGGCTGCGATCTCAGGCACAGCCCAGGCGAGACCGTGCTGCGCCAGCGGCAGGTCGCGAAACGCGGGCGAGACTGCGCCTAAGCCGAGCACGGTCGCGCAGACATCATGGGTGAAGCCGGGCAGCGTCAGCGCCGCTGAGCGCAGCCCACCGCCGAACTGCGCTGCGCGTTCGACGACCAGCACGCGCCACCCTGCTCGCGCCAGCGTCATCGCTGCCGACAAGCCATTCGGCCCGCTGCCGACGACGACGGCGTCGTACTGAGCTGCGCGAGGGCGTTGCATGGGCTTTGTTTAGGGCGCACTCACTTAGGCTCGGTTGTAAACCGCAAGCCCAGTGATGATCAACGCCCCGCCCAGGAGCATGGCGGGCGTTACGACTTCTCCCAGCACGACGGCGCCGAGCACTGCGGTCATCAATGGGATGAGGTAGGAAGGCAACGTCGAGGGCACTGCGCCGAAGCGCTGGTTCAACACCAGCAAGCACACAAAAGCCACCCCTGAGTTCATCAGCGCGACATAGACCACTTGTAGCCAGCCTTCCATGGCGACGCCGGCAAGCTGCTGGACTTCTTCCGCTGCGAACACAAGCGCGAGCGCTGGCGGAACAGAGAAGAGATGCTGCCCGCCAGCAAGAACCCAGGTGTCCTGATTGGCTAAATGACGGCGGATGTATACCGCGCTGGCGGAGGCAGCGAGCATCCCGCTGATCCCGAGCGCGTAGCCACGCCAGTCGAACGCGACATCAGGAATGCCCGTTGAGCCGCTCAACAGCAGCAGCACTGCCCCCGCACCTGCGACGACTAGCCCAGCGATCTTTGGCCGAGTCAGCCGCTCGCTGTGCAGTGCCCAGTACGCGATCAGCCCTGTCGCCGCGGGCATCAGCGCGTAGATCAGCGCAATCATCGTGCTGGAGATGTATGCCAGCGAGGCGATCGAGGTCACGATTGGGAGCGCCGTGTTGAAGGCGCCGAGCCAAGCCAAGTCGAGCCAAAGCCGCCGAGTGCGGGGCAGGCAGGCGCGCCGGGCAACGAGAAAGGGTGTGAAGAGGAGCGATGCCAGAACCAGCCGCACCGTGGCGAACATCAACGGCGACATCGCGCTAAAGCCGAGTCGCGTAACAATCACCGAGCTGGCGATGGCGAACGCCGCCAGCACAATTAGCCCGGCTGCCTCCGCGCGCCTACCCATCGTGTTGTGCTAGCGCACAGATCAACATCTCAGCCGTGGCAGGATTCGTCGCCAGCGGAACGTTGTAGATGTTGCACACGCGCACGCTTGCGGTCGTGGGCGATCAGCGCGATCTGTCTGCGCATCCGCCTTCGCCCTGCCGATCAGCGCACACCCAGCAGCTCAACCTGGAAGGTCAAACGCGCGTTCGGCGGGATGATCCCGCCCCCTGCGCCAGTTGCGCCGTAGGCAAGTTCTGGCGGGACAATCAGCCGTCGCTTGCCGCCGACGCGCATCGTCGCCACCCCCTCTTCCCAGCCGCGGATGACCTGACCAGCGCCTAACACGAACTCGAACGGTTGACCGCGGTCAAGCGAGCTGTCGAACTTCGTGCCGTTGTCCAACCAGCCAGTGTAGTGCACGATCAACGTTTGACCTGGTTGAGGCATCGGGCCGTTGCCGACGACTTCGTCAATGTACTGCAAGCCTGAAGCAGTCCTCACCAACTCGCCGGGGGCAGCAGGCTGTTGTGCCTCGCCGAAGCTCGGCAGCCGCGCGGGTTGTGCCGGCGCAGCTTGTGGAGCGTTGGGGCGCGCAGGGATGAACGCGATGCTGAACAAAAACAGGGTCACACCCAACAGCGCCCCTGAGATCAACCATGTGTTTAGGATCTGCCGATTCATCACGCTCTTTCAGTCGCGGATTGTGCAGCACAACACTAGCTCGCGAGCTGCCTTCACCTCGTCCAGCCGCTTCAGCGGGGCGGTGTGCGGCGCTTCCTTGAGCCACTCGGGATGCGAGCGCGCCTCTTCGGCGATGCGCAACATCGCGTCGCAGAACCGATCCAGCGTCTCCTTCGACTCGGTCTCGGTCGGCTCGATCAGCAGCGCCTCGGGCACTAGCTTCGGGAGCGGGAAGTAGTTCGTCGGTGGATGGAAGCCGTAGTCCATCAGCCGCTTGGAGATGTCCAGGGCGACGACTTCGGGCGCGCCCTCGACCTTGCCTTGGGCACAGGTCTCGTGCATGCAGAAGCGCTCGCCGTGAGGGAAGTGATACACACCTTTCAAGCGCGCCTGCACGTAGTTTGCGTTGAGCACAGCATGTTGACTGACCGCGCGCAAGCCTGCCTCGCCGTGGACGCAGATGTAGGTATAGGCGCGGATCAGCATGCCGAAGTTGCCGTGGAAGGCGCGCATCCGCCCAATGCTCTTCGGCGGGGTGTACCACTCGCACAACGCCTCGCCGTCCTCGCTCTCGCGGACGCGCACAATTGGTCCAGGCAGGAAATCCTTGAGCTTGTCGTTCACTGCCACCGGACCGCTGCCCGGCCCGCCGCCGCCGTGGGGGGTGCTGAAGGTCTTGTGCAGGTTGTAATGGATCACGTCGAAGCCGATCTCGCCGGGCTTGACGATGCCGAGCAGCGCGTTCATGTTCGCCCCGTCGCCGTAAACCAGCCCGCCAGCTTCATGCACGAGCTGGCACACCTCCTCAATGTGCTCTTCGAACATGCCGAAGGTGTTAGGGTTTGTGATCATCAGCCCGCACACAGTGTCATCAAGGTTTGCCTTGAGCGCGTTTAAGTCCACATTGCCGCGCTTGTCGGAGGGTAGCTCGACGACAGTCAACCCCGCCATCGCGCTCGAAGCAGGGTTGGTGCCGTGGGCGCTGTCGGGGATCAACATTTTGGTGCGCTTGTGGTCACCTCGGTCGGCGTGGTAGGCGCGCATCATCAGGATGCCGGTGAATTCGCCCTGTGCGCCAGCAGCAGGCTGCAAGCTGACGGCGCTCATGCCAGCAATCTCGGCAAGGTACTTCTGCAGCTCGTGCATCAGGTACATCGCGCCCTGGACGGTGCGCTCGTCCTGCAGCGGATGGATGGCGGCAAACCCAGTCAGTCGCGCCGCGTCCTCATTGACGCGCGGGTTGTATTTCATCGTGCAACTGCCTAGCGGGTACATGGTCGTGTCAACCGCCATGTTGAGCTGGGACAAGCGGGTGAAGTGCCGAGTCACGTCAACTTGGCTGACCTCGGGCAAGGGCAGCGAATCGCGCAACAGCTCGCCCGGCATGTCAGCGAGCGGCACGTCGGGTTCAGGGAGATGAATGCCTTTGCGACCAGGAACTGAGAGATCGAAGATCAACGGCTCCACGGTGAGCGATCTTACGTGATCCTGCTCAGGGTTTAGGCGCGGGTAGGTAAGAATGGGGTGCTGCTCCCCGGATGCGGCGTCCGCATGGTCTTCGCTGGTCGCATCTCGGTGGGAAGCGTGCTCGCGCTTGTCACACGCAGGGCGTGTGTGGGCTGGTGCATGGTGTGACGGTTCGCCCTCACCCCCCACATCCTTGGGCAACCCTCTGGGAGGAGTGCAGGGTGTGCATTGGGCGCGCGCGGCGCGCCCCTACCCTGTGTCATTCCCCTGCGCTTTGCGGGCTTTTGCCGCTTGCGCTTCAAACACGGACGCTGGACAGGTTAAGACGCGCTTCTTTGCAGCGTTGTGGGTAATGGATAGCCCCTTGGGGAGAGGGGGCGCAGGGGTAAGGGCAGTGGGATAAGCCTTGTGATGTATCCATGCGCTCACTCCCTTCACACGTGCTCAGAGCGAGCCTCTGCCTATAATCCAAGCATGGCTCCAATACAGCTCACCCCTGTCGCCCCGGGTGACGTTGTGCGTTTGCGCAAACCACATCCCTGCGGCGGGCATGATTGGGTCGTGTTTCGTGTTGGAGCAGATATTGGGTTGCGCTGCTGCACGTGCCATGGTCGGGTGATGCTGACGCGGCGCGAGTTCGAGCGCCGATTGAAAGCGGTTGTTGCGCGCGCACCTCAGCCCACTACGACGGGGCACCAAGAGGCTTCCGCATCATGACGTTAAAGTGCGTGCTGCTGTACGGCGATACAGGCGGTGGTCATCGCAGCGCTGCGCAGGCGATTGCGAAGGCACTGCGGCGGCTTCGCCCAAATGAAATCGAGCCAGAACTAGTCAACGGTCTGCGTTACGCCCCCTTCTTCATCAACGCATTCACCGAGACTTACCCGATGTGGGTGAACCACGCGCGCGTGCTCTATGCGCTCGGCTTCCACGCGACGAACGACCGTCGGCGCATCCTGGCACTGCGCAGCGTGCTCGACCCACTGAGCGAGAAGGCGGCTGATGCCATCGTGGAGAACAACCCCGCTGATATTTACGTTTCCTGCCATCCTCTCTTTGCTCAGAGCATTCCGTCTGCCTTGAGGCGGTTAGGGCGCGCAGCGCCTTTTATCCATGTGGTCACCGACCTGGTCTCCGGACATGTCGCCCACTACGCGCCAGACGTTGATCATCTGATTGTGCCGACAGAGGAGGCACGCCAGCAGGCGATCCGCAATCTGGTGCCCGAGGAGAAGATCAGCTTGTGCGGGCAGCCTGTTGCGCCCGACTTCCTCGAACGCTGTCAGAAGCGCGCGGAGACACGCGCGATGCTAGGGCTCGATGAGCGCCTGGCGGTGCTGATCATCGGCGGCGGCGACGGGATGGGACGACTTGAAGTGACGGCTCGGCAGCTTGCGCTCAGCGGTTTGCCGATCCAACTGCTAGTAGTGTGCGGGCGCAACCAGACGGTCAAGGAGAACTTGGAATTCCTCAATCCCCGCGTGCCAATGCGGGTGTTTGGGTTTGTGGACAACATCCCTGAGCTGATGGGCGCCTCGGACGTGTTGGTGACCAAGGCAGGCCCTGGCACAATCTGCGAAGCGTTTATCGCCGGCTTGCCAATCATCTTGTATGACGCCGTGCCCGGGCAGGAGGATGGCAACGTGGAGTATGTCGTCAAGAACGGCGCTGGGGTGTGGTGTCCCTTCCCATGGGATGTGCTGCGACAAGTCAAGCTATGGCTCAACAAGCCTGCTGCACTTGCAGCAGCGCGAGCGGCATCAGCCCGACTCGCGCGCCCCGATTCAGCAATCAGAATTGCTGAGGTTGTGCTTCAGTTTGCCCGAAAAGTCGAGAGCCGCTGACCAGTCAAGCGGCTCTCGTGCTTGGTGCGCTGCGGCATCCGTTGAGGCACTGGCGAACGCTCTCGCTGTCCCCGACTTGCACTTACTCTTCCTCGTCCTCTTCGTCGAGGTCTTCCTCATCGTCCCAGAAGAGCTCGTCTTCCTCCTCTTCTTCCTCTTCCTCGTCGAAGTCCTCAAACTCTTCGTCGTCGAGCAGATCGTCCTCTTCGTCGTCCTCGAGCTCCTCAAGCTCCTCTAGGGAGAGTTCCTCATCCTCGTCAAGGAAGTCCTCGTCGTCTTCGTCGAAGAGGTCGTCCTCGTCCTCGTCAAAGTCCTCGAGGTCTTCGTCTTCGAGCTCGTCCAGGTCGTCAAGCTCCTCTTCTTCCTCCTCTTCGAACTCCTCTTCTAGCTCTCGCTCTTGGCTGCGCGGGTACTGCCCTAGAGCTGCGAATGCCGCGGGGGATGCGCTCGAAAGACCGCCCGTGACTCGCTCGTGAGGGGGTGGGGCAATTGGTCTGAGGATGTTGTCCGGGGCTACCGCGCGGTTAGTTTCTGCGTCCCAGTCGAACAGAACAGACGTGTTCATGGATGAACCCTCGTTGTGATTTAGGTTTGCAGCTCCTGCCGAAGCTCGCAGCGATTATAAGGTCTCAGCCAGCGCGCAGCACAGAGGGGTGGACTCTATGGAAATCAATGGAGTGCCTCCAAACACAGGGAGGCTCAGCCTTCGTAATCTCGTCTAACATAGTGGCAGGTGAGTCCCGCACAAACGCTCGCATCGCAGGTCGCTGGCGCGCTGATGCGTTCGCGCTTAATGCGCGTGACCACTGGGGGCGTGTTGACCCTGGTGGGTTTAGCCGCGCTGCTTTCGGCACTTGGTTTTGGCGGTGGGTTACTCGGCGTGGGCGCAGGACTGCTGAGGCAAGTTCTCGGTGTGGGCGCACCGCTGGTTGCGTTGGTCCTGATTGGTGTCGGAGTGCACTTGGCGCTCGGAAAGCCGTTCCACTTCAGGCGTCGCCAATGGGCGCAACTGATCTTCGCAGAAGTTGCCTTCCTGGCTTTTCTCGCGTTGCTCCATGCCCTGATCCCGGATCGGCAGGCGGCATATCAAGCAGCGCGCACAGGTCAGGGTGGTGGCGCGGTTGGGTGGGTGTTGGCGGAGCTGCTGTGGCGAGCGCTTGGCGTCCCGCGCGAGGGTGGGGCAAGCTTGCTCCACGGGCTGGCAGTGCTGATCTGGGGCAGCGTTACGGTGTTCTGCACGCTGGTTGTTGTTTCACCGCTGCTCAGTGCGCTAGGTGCGCGTCAGCAGCCTTCGGCGCGCGCCCCCTCGTCCGTGCGTGCAGCGGTGGAGAGGCATGCGCGCGCTTCACAGGCAGCCGCCCCGCAGCCTGCGGAGCCGCAACCGGCTGTGCCCGAGCCTCGCCCTACGACCGCGTCGCTGCGCCAGTCGGTTGGCTCACCTGCCCAGCCTCGCGCGGCATCGGCTACGGCTAAGCGAGGCAGAGCGGTTGCGCCTGCGAGCCAGCCCCTTGAGCGCCAGAGCGCGTTGCCCCCGCTTAGCTTGCTGCGCCCAGCGAAGTCGGCTAAGCCCTCCGATGCAGACATCAAGCGCCAAGCTGAGATTATCGAGACGACGCTGGCGCAGTTTGGGCTATCTGGTCGTGTCGTTGAAATCCGCAGTGGTCCGACTGTGACTCAGTTTGGGGTTGAGCCGGGCTACGTTGAACGAGGCAGCGCGCAGAGCCGCGAGAAGCTGCTGCACAAGCTCCAAGATGTCGTTGCTCAGGCAATCGCCGATGCCATCACGTTGGAGATGGCATTCGACCGGACATCGGCACAACTGATCGCGCCAGCCGCGATTGTTGAGGCGCGCGAGTCGAGCTTTCGCAAACTGCTGCGCGCGCTGTTAGCGGATTACGACTTCAGCCTGACTGTGCACGAGAGTGACGCACGCAACAACCGCATCGCGTTCGAGTTGGGCGCGGATACCGAGCGCAAGGCGAAGCTCAAGGTCAACCAGCTCACTGGCTTGCACCGCAGTTTGGTTGCTGCGTTGGCTGACAACCTAGTGCGCTTCGACGCCTTCGAGACTTCCGACATGCTCACTGAGCGGCTGCGCTTGACGCTGCCGTTGGGACTAGCAGAAGCGATTGGGCTGCAACAGCGCCTGGAAGACGCGCTGGTCAACCTAGGGCTTTCAGGGCGTGTCGAGATGAGCCGACGCAACACACAAGTGTTGATCGAGTGGCAAAGGCAAGCCCAAAAAGTTCGCGTCAGCGCAATCGCTGCGCTGCAGAACGACTTGGCGCTGGCGCTTGCTGCACCCTCAATCCGCATCGAGGCGCCAATCCCAGGGCGTGGTCTGGTTGGCATTGAAGTGCCAAACCCAACTGCAGCTTCAGTTGATCTGCGCTCGTTAATGGAGAGCGACGCCTTTCGGCAACTCGCTGAGCAAACCCCCCTGGCACTTGCGCTCGGACGAGATGTCAGCGGTGCGCCAATCTGCACCGACCTTGCGCGGATGCCTCACCTGCTCATCGCCGGCACGACGGGCAGCGGCAAGAGCGTTGCCATCAGCGCCATGATTGTCTGCTTGGCGATGAACAATCGTCCTGAAGCGTTGCGCTTAGTGATGATCGACCCGAAGATGGTCGAGCTATCACGGTTTGCAGGGCTACCGCACCTACTTGGCAAGCCAGAGAGCAGCCTGGAGCGCATCCCGGCAGTGTTGCGCTGGGTTAGTCGGGAGATGGACGCGCGCTACCGACAGTTTGCCGAGCTTGGCGCGCGCAGCATCCAGGACTATAACGAAGCCGTGGCGCTGCGACAGCAAGCGCCGCTGCCGCGCATCGTTGTCTTCATTGATGAGCTGGCTGACCTCATGCTGCAAGCACCGATTGAGACTGAGAAGACCATCTGTCGCCTAGCGCAAATGGCACGCGCGACGGGGATTCACCTTGTCGTCGCTACCCAGCGCCCGAGCGTGGATGTGGTGACCGGGCTAATCAAAGCAAATTTTCCAGCCCGCATCTCGTTTGCTGTTGCCACAGCGACTGACTCGCGGGTGATCCTTGACCAAGCCGGCGCTGAGTCACTGCTTGGTCGCGGCGACATGCTCTTCCTCGACCCTGAGCGCAGCGCGCCGATACGGCTGCAAGGTTGCTTCGTCGGCGATAAGGAGATTGAAGACCTTGTCCGCTGGTGGCAGCGCGCGGCTGAGGCAGAGCAGGCGCTCCAACCTGCGGTCTCCCCTCAGGCAAATACACCATGGGAGGGGTTAGTTGCTGAAGTCGCAGCCGAGCGGCAGCACCGACGCGGCAGCCACAGCGAAGCGTCCGCGGACGATGACGACGACCTGCTGCAACGAGCGATGGAACTTGTCCGCACCAGTGGCAACGTCAGCACCTCTCTGTTGCAACGCAGGCTGCGCATCGGCTACCCCCGTGCCGCGCGGCTGATGGAGGAACTGCAGGCGATGGGCTACGTCGGCGGCAGGACTCACCAAACTGGCAAAAGCCGCAGCGCGAACGCAGGGTAACGGGCAGAACATGTTGGCGAGCCAGGAGCGTGGCGGTCACCGCACGTGCGCTCTGCGTCGTGCGCTGTGCATAGGGGCATAGCTTCATTGTGCTGCGCCCGATCTTGGCGCATCGCGCCTACTGCACCCTTGTCCTCGTGCCCCTTAATGCAAATCTCGACGACAGAGCGGTCGCTATAATCCCGCACGGTATGAACGTCTTCCTAAGCATCGCCCAAATTCTGCTCGGCGTGGTCTTGATCGTCGGCGTTTTGCTGCAATCGCGCGGCGAAGAGCTGGGTGGCGTCTTCGGTGGCGCCCAGAGCGTGTACCAGACCCGCCGTGGCGTTGACCGCTTGCTCTTCACGCTGACCATTCTGATCGCCATCTTGTTCTTTGTGCTGGCGATCGTCAACGTACTCCTGTTCTCACCGCGCTAAGACCCCTCTTCACTGCTGCAGTTAGGTTGCCCTCTCGGCGTCTGATCGCCTCGAGAGGGCATACTTACAGCATGCGAGCGCTCCGCGTCTTGCTGGTTGTGCTTTTCATCGCGGGCGTGATCGCCGTCGGCGTGTTGACTTTTCAACTGATCGCCCCGCGTGAGACTGTGCTCGTTCCAGCGGAGGGCGGTACTTACGTCGAGGGCGTTGTCGGCGCGCCGAAGAACCTCAACCCGCTGCTGTGTCCTGCAAGTGAAGTTGACCGCGACGTATGCAGCTTGATCTTCAGCGGCCTCACTCGCCTGACAGAATCAGGTGAAGCTCAGCCAGACCTGGCGGAGTCGTGGACGGTCTCCTCTGACGGGATCACCTACACCTTCACCTTGCGCCCCGACGCACGCTGGGAGGACGGCGAGCCGATCACCGCCCAGGATGTTGCTTTCACCGTCAAGCTCCTGCAAGACCCGAGCTTTCCTGGGTTGAGCACGTTGAGCCAAGCGTGGAGCGATGTCACAGTCATCCCAGTTAGCGAGCGCACAGTGCAGTTCCAGCTCAGTCGCCCGCGCGCTTCTTTTTTGAACCACACCGCGATAGGGCTGCTTCCCAGCCATCTGCTCTCTGGCACTACTGCGGTTGCCCTCCCGAACAGCCCGTTCAACTTGCAGCCTGTCGGCAGCGGCCCTTGGCGCGTGACGAGCATCAGCACAGGTGCCAGCGGGATTGCCTCGATTGAGCTTGAGCCGTCGTCCACCTATTTTGGAGCGAGACCAAAGCTAGATCGCTTGGTGTTCCGTTACTTCCCAACTTCCGCTGCCTTGCTCGATGCCTTCCGGAACGGTGAAGTTGATGGCATGGCGAATCTCAGCCATGAAGCGCTCACGGAGGCAGAGCGGCTACCTGAAACAGTGATTTACACCATGCCGCAAGCGCGCTTCGCTGCGCTGCTGTTCAATCTGCGCCCTGACAGCGGCGTGATCGCGCTCACTGAGCCAGCCGTCCGCCAGGCGTTGCTGCTGGCGTTGGATCGCCCCGCGATCATCCGTGACGTGCTGCAGGGCAGGGCAGTGCTCGCCGACACGCCGATGATCCCTGGCACATGGGCATGGTCGGCGGAGGTGCGCTTGCCCGGGCGAGACCTAGAGCGCGCCCGTGACCTGCTGGTCAAGGCAGGCTACTCCCGCGCGGTGGTTGCGCCGTTCAACACCGAGGTGTGGCAGAAAGACGGCGAGCCAGTGAGCTTCACCTTGCTGACCCCAGACAGCGGGATTTACCCCGAAGTTGCGCGCGCAATGGCGCAGCAGTGGCGCGACCTCGGCATCCCAGTCGCTGTGCTTCCTGTGCGCGGCTTGGTGCCGAATTTCCTCGCCCGACGGCAGTTTCAAGCCGCTCTAGTTGAAATCTTGCTCGAAGGTGACCCTGATCCGCTGGCATTATGGCACGGCAGCCGACGAGACAGAGGTGCAAACTTCACCGGCTGGGACAACGCTGAGGTCAACGAGTGGTTGGAGCAAGCCCATCAGACGCTTGACCGCGCCGTTCGCATCGAGCTGTATCAGCGCTTCCAGAAACGCTTCGCCGAAGAACTGCCCGCCATTCCACTCTACTATCCTGCCTACACCTATGTGCTCTCCAGCCGCGTGCGCAACGTCCAGGTCGGACCGATCGTCTACCCAAGCGACCGCTTCCGCAGCCTGAGCGAGTGGACGATCAACTTGCGTCGCGTGCCCGTGACGCCAGCGCCAGACGCTGCGCAGTGATAATCGCGCCTATGCACGCCCCGCTGGTCACCACGACCTGGCTGGTTGAGCACCTCGCTGACCCGAAGGTGCGCGTCGTTGACATCCGTGGTCATGTCCTGCCCGCGACTGAGCCGCCGCCTCACTACTTCAACCACTACGCCGACTATTTGGTCTCTCACATCCCTGGTGCAGTCTTCATTGATTGGGTTCACGAGATCACTGACCCGAGTGATCCGCGCCACGCGAAAGTTGCACCGCCAGAGCGCTTCGCCGAGGTGATGTCGAGGTGTGGTGTGGACGACCAGACTTTTGTCGTCGCCTATGACGACGCGCAAGGGATGTTTGCGGCGCGGTTGTGGTGGGCGCTGAACTACTACGGTCATCCCAAAGTCGCCGTCTTGGATGGCGGCTGGCAAAAGTGGATCGCCGAGGGTCTTCCCGTCACCGAGGTATTGCCAGCAGTGCGCCCCACGACCTTCTTCCCGCACCCAAACCTAGATTGGATTCGCACCCAGGCTGAGGTGCTTGCTGTCGTGCGGGGCGAAATGCCAGCGACATTGCTGGACGTGCGCTCAGCGCAAGAATTCGCTGGGCTTGCCTCGCGCGCGCGCCGAGCTGGTCATATCCCTGGCGCGCTTAATCTGCCGCGCACCGACTTGATTGCTGCCGACGGCACGCTGCTGCCCGCGGAGGCGCTGCGCGCCAGGCTTGCTGCGCTCGGCGTGAACGACCCGAGCACACCGTTGATCACTTACTGCAACGCTGGGGTCAGCGCTTCGTTTGCTCTGCTCGCCCTGCGCGTCGCTGGATTTGCTTGCAGCGCGGTGTACGACGGCTCATGGAAGGAATGGGGGAACGACATGTCCCTACCGATTGCTTGAGCAAACCTGCGCTTATCCGCCTAGCCTCTGCCCTGCGCTCAGCGCAGCCAGCATCACCCCCTCCGCCAGCTCACAGCCAGCGCCGTAGGTGTCGCCTGTAAGCCCGCCAAGGGCGCGCGACCACTGCCGGAAGACCAGGTGAAGCGCCAATACCGCGCTCGCCAGCGCGACGCCTGTGCGCGCCAGCGCGATGCCGAAGGCTTCTGTCGGTAACGCGATCAGCGAAACACCGAACGCAAGCCCTGCCCCCTGAGCTGCAGCAATCCACAGGTCGCGTTGTCCAGTGGCGCTGCGCAGGGTGTCCCCAAGCCCGCCTGGGCGCGCTGAGGGGAACATCACCAAGCCATATGCCATCACCCACCGGCTGACGACAGTCGCCAGCAGCACGTTCCGCCACCATTGTTCGCCTGCAGCGACGACCCAAACAACTTTGAGCGCAAGAACAGCAACGAGCGCCAGCGTGCCCATCGCCCCGATGCGGCTGTCTTGCATGATCTCCAGCTTGCGCTCGCGCGGTTGCCAGCTCAACATCGCGTCGAACGTGTCGCTCAAGCCGTCCAAGTGCAACCCGCCAGTGACGATTGCTAAGCTGAGCACGACTGCGATGGCGCGCGCGCTTTCACCCCATAGCCAGCCAGCTGCCGCGCCGACTGCACAGCTTATGCCGCCGACACACATCCCGACTAAAGGAAACCACCGCACGACCCGTCCGTCTGTTGCACTGCTCGGAGCAGGCACAGGCAGAAGGGTGAGAAAGCGCAGCGCGCCAAGAAGTGAGTGCATCGTGTGTCTACCTGTGCAAGGGCAAGACGTTCAGGCATCGCAGGATCGTCGCCTGGGGATAACAGTCAACTCGCGTGACGCTCCCCAGGTCAACGCGCCAGCGCCAGTGCTGCGCCAGAGGAACACCAAACAACGCGCAGAGCAGCGTTTGGATCGGTCCGGCGTGCGTGACGATAACGATGCGCTGACCTGCGAAGCGTTGTCCGAGGTCGCGCCATGCCTCAGCGACGCGCTCCACTAGATCAGCGAGGGACTCGCCCTGCGGCGGTGCGCAGTGCACGGGGTCTGCAAATCGCTGCCTCACGCCCTCTGGATCGCGCGCGACAACTTGGGTGTAGGTGAGCCCCTCCCAAGCGCCATGGTCGGCTTCACGCCAGCGCGCGTCAGCAAACACTGGGATGGTGCGCGCGCCGACTAAGCGCTCCGCCGTCGCCCGTGTGCGCGTCAACCCACTGTGGAGGACAGCGTCAATTCGGCGCGCTTGGAAGAATCGCGCGAGCGCCGCAGCCTGCGCCTCGCCAAACGCTGTCAATGGGCGATCCGTATGGCTCATGTAGCGTTGCTGGCGATTCCAGTCCGCCTGAGCGTGGCGCACTAGCCAGACACACCGCGGCAGGCTTGTCGTGTTATCAGCTTGGGTCATGCCCTCCCTACAATCAAACCATGCAACGATCGCGCTTCAGTGCAGCTTACTGGGCACTTTTCGTTGTCTGTTTGGTGCTCGTCGCTGCGCTCAACCTTCCTTGGCCGGGGCTTCCAGCTCAAGATGCCTCTGCGCTTCTCCGCGACCCGTGGTTTCTTTGGGGGTTCAACTACTTTGGCTTGCTGATCATGCCGATGGCTGCGCTGATGGTTGACGATGGGCGGCGCCGTGGCATGCGTTGGGCATGGTATGTGATCCCCTACTTCGCGGTCGGCATTTTGCCGCTGAGCGTGTATATGGCGCGTCGCCCTGCTCAGGAGACTCACGCCTTGCCGACGCCGCGAGTGCTCGAGCAGCGCTGGCTGTGGGCGCTGTTGGCTGTTGCTGTCATTCCCATCTCAGTCTTCTTCTTGCCGCAAGGCACGCTCGACGGCTTGGTTGACACCATGAGCAAAAACCTTGGGCTGGCTTTCATGTGGCTGGACATCGCCTTGAATCATGTGATTGCGCTGCCGTTGGCGCAGGCGGATATGCGACGGCGCGGGGTTGCCCAGCAAGCACCCTGGTTGGCAGCCATCTTGTTGACAGGCCCGCTGGCGCTGTGTGCATACATGGCGGTGCGCCCTCGGGTTCTTGCTCAGCCAAGCCCTAGTCTTCAGTCTGCTTAGGTTTGTTGAACCACACCAAACCTGGGCGCGACTGGATCGCCGATGCCCAGTCTGGCGCGTCAAACTCGAACTGCGCCACGGCGCAAGTCGGCATGTGCTCAATGGACGCATCCCAGCGGTGCGCCAGCGCAGTCAGCTCGGGGTTATGACCGAAGAGCAGCACAGTCTGGTGCTGCGCGCTGATCTCGCTGATCACCTCAAGCAGGCGCTCAACTTCAGCAGCGTACAAGCGTTCGTCAACGACGATGCGCTCCTCTGGATATGCCAGTTGTTCTGCAATCAGGCGAGCGGTCGTCAGGGCGCGGACGGCTGAGCTGGAGATCAACAAGTCGGGGCGCACGCCTCGCGCGGCGAGGCGCCGTCCCATCTCGGGCGCATCGCGCAAACCGCGCGGGTTCAACGGGCGCTCAATGTCTGCTAGGTAAGCGTTGTCCCAGCTCGACTTGGCGTGCCGGATCAGGAATAGGGTGCGCGTGGTCATAACGGCACAGGGCGCGCACAAGCGCGCGGTAGAGGAATGTCCGCGTCGCGGTTGAGGTCGCTGACGTTCAGCAGGAGCACTGTTGTTCCCTCGAAATCCAGCCCTGCGCTGCTGCGCAGGTTGCCGACGAGCTCAGCTTGCAGGCGGGTGACGAAATTGCCTCGTTGGGCAAGCCAAACCTCACCACCGCTGAGCTGCACGTTTGCCCCGCGTCGCTTGGCAAGCGCATTGATCTGCGCTACATCCAGCCGATACCGGCGTGAAGGGATGCCGTTGACGACCTCTTCGCGCACGAACGTCCCGCGCACGACAAAGTCACCGCTCAACCCGCTGAGCAAGTGCTCGGCGGACAAGCCCTTGCGCAGCGCAGCAAGGCTGCCGATCTCTGCCCGCGGCGACGCGCACAAGGGGATCAGCGTGTGGGCGAGGACGTAGGTCTGCTTGTCGAACAAGTAGAACGTGAGTCGGTTGACCGGGATGGGCATTTGCCCGTCTAGCAGCGGGGCAAGCATCGTGCCGCTCAAGGTGAGGCTTTGCTTGCGGCTGGTCAGCACTTGTGTGAGATCAGCGTTCAGCGCGCCGTTTGCTGGTTTGCCCTTGGTCTTGCCATTCATTTGCAGCACGATCTGGGTGCGATAGGAGCGCAAGCCAGGGGATTGCGCGATCGGCTGCATCATGACGGGACTGGCGCTCGTGCGCCCGCTGGGTTGTGGCGTTTGCGCTGCAACGGGACGGTGTGCCACAGTGAGCAGCGTGACGCACAGCGCAAGCAGGGTGGATAACTTCGTTGCCTGAACCATCGCTTCGACTATACAACCTCTACTCACCCCCCTGACGCTCTTCCCTCTAGGCTATCCATTACCCACAACACTGCAAACAAGCGCATCCGATCTGTCTAGCGTCCATGTTTAAAGCGCAAGCGGCAAGCAGCCCGCAAAGCGTAGGGGGATGACATGGTAGGGGCGCGCCGAGCGCGCCTGTGTTCGGGCACAACAGGGCGCACGCCATGCGGGGCGCACGCCATGCGCCCCTACGTAGAGAGGGGATGGGCATGAGGGCAGAGCGACAGGAGGCGCTCCCAGTGATTCAGACCTTGTGGTAATCTCTGCGGCGTATGCGAATTGCTCTGAGCAGCGACGAGCGGACGGAACTGACCGACTTTCTCATCCGCGAGCTGAAAGCGCGCGGGCATGAGGTGATTTGCTTCGGCGCCATCGCTGACGGTGACCCTGAGGTGGACTGGCCACTGGCGAGCCGCAACGCTGCGCAAGCCGTCGTGCGCGGCGACGCCGACGAAGCAATCGTGTGCTGCTGGACGGGCACAGGCGCTTCAATTGCAGCGAACAAGCTGCCCGGCATCCGCGCTGCGCTGTGTCACGACGCTGAGACGGCTCGCGGCGCGCGGATCTGGAATCATGCCAACGCTCTGGCGCTCAGCCTGCGCGCGACCTCGATCCCGATGGCGAAAGAGATCCTCGACGCCTGGTTCAGCACGCCCTACTCCGAGGACGAGTGGAACCGCCAGCAGATCGAGCGCGTGCGCAGCCTCGAGCAGCGGAGTTAGCGCCGCGGGTGCACCGTAGTCCACTCGCCGTTAGCGTAGCGGATAACAACGCCGTTGTCCCCGACTGCCCAGGCGAGTTGATCCGAGAAGACCCTAAGGTGGTTGAGTGTCACCGC
>JANWZM010000180.1 GCA_025054635.1 Thermoflexales bacterium | reverse complement strand
GTGGAGGACTTATCCGTGAACGAAGTCGTCGTTGAGTCGCTCTGCAGTTTGCTGCCTCAGCGGATTCGCCAGCTCGGCGAGTTAGCCTACAACTTGTGGTGGACGTGGCATCCAGAGGTGCAGCGGCTGTTCCAGACGATTGACCGTGTTCTATGGGAACGGGTGTATCACAACCCTGTGCGCTTCTTGCGCGAGGTGCCGCGCGAGACGCTGGTGCGCGTGCTACACAATCCGCACTTGCTCGCCGAGTACGACGCCATCATTCGCGAGTTCACCCACTATATGCGCGGACATGAGAATGGCAGCAAGACCTGGTTCTCTCAGTACAGCGGGGCTTGGTCACCCGAGCAAGGACCGGTCGCCTACTTCTCGTTCGAGTTCGGGCTGCATGAGGTGCTCCCGATGTACGCTGGAGGACTCGGCATCCTCGCTGCGGATCACCTCAAGGAGGCAAGCGACTTGGGCGTGCCGATGGTAGGGGTTGGCTTTTTGTACTTGCTCGGTTACTTCAAACAGCGCATCACTGAAGACGGCTGGCAAGAAGCAGATTACGAGCGCCTAGACTTCGAACATCTCCCCATCACACAAGTTCACAATGAGGCAGGCGATCCGATTGTTCCCTGCGTGGAGATCGCTGGTCGCCCAGTTCGCTTCAACGTCTGGAAAGCCCAAGTCGGGCGTGTGCCGCTGTATCTGATCGACACAGACCTGCCTGAGAATGACCCCAAGCATCGGGTGCTGACCCAGCGCCTCTACAGCGCAGAGCTGGACACGCGTATCTGCCAGGAGATGGTGCTGGGCATCGGGGGTGTACGCCTGCTCCGCGAGCTAAAGATCGAGCCTGCGCTCTGGCACATGAACGAGGGACATCCGGCGTTCTGTACATTTGAGCGCATCCGAGAGCTTGTGGCGCGAGGAGTGCCCTTCGAGCAGGCGCGCGAACAAGTGCGACGGAACACGTTGTTCACCACGCACACGCCCGTCCCAGCAGGCAACGACCGCTTCCCGAATTGGCTAGTCGCCCAACATTTCAACGGCTACTGGGAAAGTCTGGGCTTGACCCGCGAGCAGTTCCTCGCCCTGGCGGACGACCGAGGTGAGTTCGGCATGACACCGCTGGCGCTGCGCATGAGCGCGAAGGCAAACGGCGTCAGCGAGCTGCACGGTCAGGTGTCGCGCGCGATGTGGCAATGGATGTACCCTGACCGCGAGCCGCCGATCAGCCATATCACCAACGGCGTCCATGTGCGCACCTGGCTTGCGCGGCGCATGAAGCGCTTGCTCGACGAATACTTGGGCGCAGGCTGGCTCAACCGGCTGGACGATCCGAAGACGTGGCAGCTCCTCGATGAAGTGCCCGACGAAGACCTGTGGGAGGTGCGGAAGCACCTCAAGCGCAAGCTGGCTGCCTTCATGCGCGAGCGCGCTCGCGCTAAGTGGGTGACCCACAGCCAACACCCCGTCCAGACAATCGCCAGCGGGGTGATGATCGACCCAAATGCGTTAACGATTGGGTTTGCGCGCCGCTTTGCCACGTACAAGCGCGCCTCGTTGATCTTGCGCGACATCCCACGCCTATTGCGCTTGATCAACGACCCCGCTCGTCCTGTGCAGATCATCTACGCGGGCAAAGCGCATCCCAACGATGAACCGGGCAAGCGGTTGATCCAAACCCTTTACCGCGTGATCAAAAACGCCGACACAGCTGGGCGGATGGTGTTTATCGAGGATTACGACATCAACGTTGCCCGACACCTCGTGCAGGGCGTTGATGTCTGGCTGAACACCCCGCGGCGACCTTACGAAGCAAGCGGCACGAGCGGGATGAAGGCAGGCATGAACGGCGCGCTGAACTTCAGCGTCCTGGATGGCTGGTGGCGCGAAGCTTGGAACGGCAAGAACGGTTGGGCAATCGGCGAAGATCGCACGTTAGATGACCCCGAGGAGCAAGACCGCCTTGACGCTGAGTCTCTTTACAACACGCTTGAGCGCGAGATCATCCCGCTTTACTACACCGTGGACGACGCGGGCGTCCCGCGCGAGTGGCTAAAGTGGGTGCGCGAGTCCATCCGCACGATCACTCCCCAGTTCAGCACACGGCGGATGCTCAAGCAGTACGTCACCGAGATGTACGCGCCTTTGGCTGCCGAATGCGCGTCAACCCAGTGTGCTGATTGGCATTGACGCCAGCCGAACCCTGGCGCCGCGCCTGACAGGCACCGAGCGTTACTCGCGCGCCGTCATTGCCGCGCTGCTTGAGCAGAGCAAAGGGCAGCACCGTTTTCGGCTGTACTTCCGCGATGACCCTGCGGCTTGGCAGACACACCATGCCGCCGTTGAATCCGTTTGGGTTCGACAACGTCGCCTATGGACCCATATTGGGCTATGGCGCGAACTGCGACGCGCACCGCCAGAGGCGCTGTTTGTCCCTGCCCATGTCGTGCCCTTTGGAATACGGCTGCTTCCGCGCACGATGCGCGTCGTCGTCGTTGTGCACGATGTGGGCTATCGTTACTTCCCACGAGCACATCCGCTTGTCCAGCGCTGGTATCTTGAGTTGAGCACGCGCCTATCCGTTCAACTAGCGGATGCCGTCGTGGTTGATTCAAATGCCACACGCGAGGATGTGCTGCGTTTTTACCGCCCAACGCCGAGCAAAGTGCGTGTGGCCTATCCCGGCGCGCCACCTACCCCAGCACTCTCAGAGGCGCAGAGGGAGCAGGTGCTGAGGCAGTTCGGTCTGCAACGGGGGGAGTACTTGCTGCACATCGGCACGCTTCATCCGCGCAAGAATCTAGAGCGGCTTGTCCAAGCCTGGGCGCGCACAGGGTTAAAGCACCTGCGCCTGGTGCTGGTTGGCGGCATCGGCTGGGGCAACACACGCGAGCTGTGCCAACGCCCAGAGGTGTGCTGCTTGGGCTACGTTGGCGATGACGAGAAGGTAGCGCTGCTCCAGGGTGCGCGGGCGTTGGTGATCCCCTCGCTGCACGAGGGGTTTGGCTTCCCTGTGCTCGAGGCGCACGCAGCAAATGTGCCGCTGGTGTGTAGTCGCAGCGCAGCGCTGCCTGAGGTCGCTGGTGAGGCTGCGCTTTACTTCGACCCACTCGATCCCGAGGACATCGCGCGCGCGCTGCAGCGCATCGCAGAAGACGAGGCTTTGGCAGCCGAGCTGATCGCCAAAGGCTCACGCAACATGCAACGCTTCTCCTGGCAGCGTTGTGCCGAGATCATCCTCGATGCCCTTACAGGGGCGTGAGCCAACTGCATCCGAATGCGCGATAAGACAAGGCATGCGATCCTCGCACTGCGTTCCTCTCCCCGAGCTTTTCATCACCCACATCCCAGGCAGCCCTATGGGAGGAGCGCAGGGGGTGCGCATTGGGCGCGCGCAGCGCGCCCTTACTGTGTCGTTCCCCTGTGCTTTGCAGGACTCTTGCCGCTCGTGCTCCAAGCACGGACACTGGACAGGTTGGATGCACTTCTTTGCAACGTTGTGGATAATGGATAGCTCCTCTGCGCAGCTTCTATGTCAAGACGCTTCCGCTGTCGAGGCGGTGCGCGCAAGGCGCACGACGGGCGCTCACGTAGAGGGCAACATACAAGCCAGCCAGGAGCAGATAGTTCCCACACACGCCAAGGAACGACAAGCCGTCTGTCCGCTCAGTAAGCGCAAGCGCAGTGTTGTTCAGTGCGTGGGTCACCACAGCTGCAGCAAACCCGCCGATAACTGCCATGCTGCGGACAGCGCGGCTCGAGCTTGAGCGCGCAAGACCAAGCCCAATCCCAATCAGCCCTGTGTAGAAAGCGTGAGATAGACCGAACAACAGCACCCGCCGAACGAACAAGCTAAGCTGTTCCTCTGCCGGCGCCTCGAACAGAAACTTGATGTGTTCGAACAGCGCAAATCCGAGGCCGACCACGGCGCCGTAAACTATGCCTTGTCGCCAAGTCTTGAAGTGTTCGCGCTGCCAAAAGAAAAGCAGCACCATCCCACCCCCCTTGGCGAGCTCCTCGATAAGCCCAGTGAAGACCGTGCTGTACAAGAGCAGCACTGCCTCGCGCCCGAACTGCGCGTTTGCCCAGTCAAGCAGGATGTTCTGAGCGCCCAGAGAGACAAGCGTCGAGGGAAGCGCTCCCCAAGCAAAGGCAACCGTCAGAGCAAGCCAGGGCGCTCGCAGCGGGCGCTCGAACTGGCACATCAGCCACGCCCAGAGCGTCGTAACGCCCACGGCGAGCAACGCCAAAATCCAAGCCACAGGCACTGTCCCTGCAGCGACCGTGAGGTCACTGCGTGGGCACAGCCGAGGTCACCTGAGCAACCCGCCGCCGTCCCCATGCATACAGCAGCAAGTAAGCGCCAACGAGGAGAAGATACGCGCCGAAGGGCGGCAGTGCATTCGCTGCGCTGAGCGTTTCAGCAGCGACGATCTCGCTCCTCAGCAGGGCGTTTGCAGCCGTTGCACCTGCCAGCCCAGCAACCACAGCCAGGGCGCTCAATGGGCGGCTCGACGCGGTGCGCGCAACGCCAAGCCCGACACCAGCGATCCCCGTGCACAACCCTGGCAGCCCGCCGAAGACGAGAATGCGCCAGAAAAACGCTGCCTCCCATTGCTCGGCAGGGAGCAAATCCTCTAGGCGCACAGCGTAGTCACCAAGCACAAACCCAGCGCCGATTAGGCCAGCATACCCAATGCCTTGTCGCCATCCTGCAAATTGTGCGCGTTGCCAAACAAACAGCACCACAAGCCCTAGACTCTTCAACCCCTCCTCGAGAATGGCTCGTGCGACTGACTCACTCCCCGTGCCGAACAGCGCAGGAAGTCGAACCAGGGTGCTTGCGACAAAGACAAGCGCAGCCGTCAGCGCGCCCCAAAGAAAAGCGATCGGCAAGCCCCTCGTCTCGCTCGGTGTGATCTTCGGGGGCGTCTCTTGGCGGTCAAATGCCAGCAACGTCCAGCTCCATCCAATCGCTGCGAGGACAACAAACACCAATGAGATCGGCAAAGGCATAGCTGATCCTTTAAGTCAGAATTGATAACGTAAGCGATTATAGCCCGATGAATAGAGGGCTAGGCTCGAAGACATGGTGCGCGGTGTGTTGCCTTGCCCTACCCCTACGCCCTTCTCCTAGGGGAATGACATCGTAAAGGCACGTCGCGCGCGCCCGATGCTCATCCCCTGCTCTCCTCCTAAGGGGCTGCCTGAGATAGGTGTAGGTAACGAAAAGCCCCAGGAGGACAGGGGCGAGGGCAATTTGACAAGCCCTGCCGTGCATTCGTAATGCCCAAGCAGTGTTAAGATTCGGCTCACCACGCGCCCGAGCAGGAAGCACCAAACCGCCCCTTGGGCAAGGAGACACCGCATGACGACGAACGGAAAGGTTCTCAACTACATCAACGGTCAGTGGGAGGTGTCGAGCGCATCCGAGACGCTGCCTGTCAAGAACCCAGCTACGGCGCAGACGTTGGCTCACGTCCCGCTCTCAACTGCAGCCGAGGTTGACCGCGCTGTCCAGGTCGCTCAGCGCGCCTTCCAAGATTGGCGGCGCGTCCCCGTTGTCGAACGGGTGCAGCCGCTTTACCGCCTCAAGCGCCTGTTGGAGGAGCACCGCGACGAGCTGTCGCGGATCATCACCAACGAGTGTGGCAAGACCTACGCTGAAAGCCAGGCGGAGATGCAGCGCGCGATTGAGAATGTCGAGGTCGCCTGCGGCATTCCCTCGTTGATGCAAGGGTTCAACAACGAGGACATCGCTCGCGGCATTGACGAGCACTGCTTCCGTCAACCGCTAGGCGTCGTTGCTGCCATCACCCCGTTCAACTTCCCAGGCATGGTGCCGCTGTGGTTCCTGCCCTACGCCGTGGCGACCGGGAACTGCTTCCTCCTCAAGCCGAGCGAGAAAGTGCCGATGACGATGCAGCGGATTTACCAGTTGCTCGAGCAAGCTGGATTTCCGCCAGGCGTGGTGCAGTTGGTCAACGGCGCGAAAGAAGCCGTTGACGCCATCCTCGATCATCCGCTAGTGCGCGCGGTGAGCTTTGTCGGCAGCACCCCAGTGGCGCGCTATGTATACGAGCGCGGCGCGCGGGCTGGCAAGCGCATCCAGGCACAGGGCGGAGCAAAGAATCCAATCGTCATCATGCCCGACGCCGACATGGAGATGACGGTGCGGATCGTGGCTGACTCAGCGTTCGGGTGCGCTGGGCAGCGCTGCCTAGCTGCATCGGTCGGCATCACCGTCGGCGAGGCGCGCAACTTGTTCGTTGAGGCATTTGCCGATTTGGCTGCCTCGCGCAAAGTTGGGTATGGGCTCGATGAGGGGGTCGAGATGGGGCCGGTGATCACCGCTGAGAGCAGGGCGCGGATCGAGCGCCTGATCGCTCTGGGCGAGCGCGAGGGCGCCAGCGTCCTTCTGGACGGGCGCGGCAAGAAGGTCAGCGGCTACGAGGAAGGCAATTTCATCTTCCCGACGATCCTCGACCACGTGCCGCCGAAGAGTGAGATCGCCCAAACCGAAATCTTCGGGCCGGTCTTCAGCTTGATGCACGCTGAGACCATCGAGCAGGCGATTGACCTGGTCAACGATCGCAAGTATGGCAACATGGCGTGCATCTTCACTAGCAGCGGCGCAGCCGCGCGGCAGTTTCGCTACTCAGTCAATACGGGCAACGTTGGGATCAACGTCGGCGTTGCAGCGCCGATGGCGTTCTTCCCCTTCAGCGGCTGGCGCGAGAGCTTCTTTGGCGACTTGCACGCCCAAGGCATCCACGGCGTGGAGTTCTACACCGAGACGAAGGTCGTCATCGAGCGCTGGCCCAAAGAATGGAGCCGCAAGTTCTAGCTGCAGCACAGGACGGGCAAAGCGCCCGTCCTGTTTTTTGCCTGACGGTGTGTTAAGCCGACGTAATGGTGCTGGGGCAAAATTGCGTCCGCCACAATGGGTGAACCGAGACTAGTCGTTTCTGACCTGGAGGGCACGTTAACTACGGGCGAGACCTGGCGAATTGTGGGCGAGTTCCTCGAGCAGCGCGGGCGCGGTCGAGCCTATCGCGCCCTGGTTTATCGCAGCTTGCCCCTGGTCCTCGGGGCGCGCTTGGGCGTGCTCAACCGCCAACGCGTCCGCGAGGCATGGTTTGAGCGGATGACCCGCCTGCTCGAGGGATTTACTTGGGAGCAGTTCGAGGGGCTCTCGGCACAGATTGTGGAGGCGCTTTGGCAGGCGCGTCGCGTCGAGGTCATTGCTGAGCTTGAGCAGCACATTAGGGACGGTGCGCGGCTCGTGATCGCCTCGGGCAGCTATCAGACGGTCGCTGATGGCTTCGCTAAGCGACTGGGTGGGATCGGGATTGGCAGCCGGCTCGAGGTAGACGGCTCAGGGCACTTGACGGGCGCGCTCATCGGGGAGGTCTCGACGGGCGCGCTGAAGGCGCAGCGCGTCCTGGAGCTGGCGAACGGGGCACAACTTGCTGTCGCGTATGGCGACACCGAAGGTGACATTCCGCTGCTGCTGCAAAGCGAGAAAGCCGTCGCAGTTCACCCCGATGCCCGTCTGCGCCGACTCGCCCAGCAACGAGGCTGGCGGATCATCGGCTAGTCTGGGTGGCTCAGCGCCCATCGTCCTCATCCTCAGGTGGGGGGCTGAGCACTTCGCGGTATTGCTGACCGGGGATGGCTGGACCGACGATGCCGCGCTCCTCCATCTCCTCAATCAATCGAGCGGCGCGGGTGTAGCCGATGCGCAGCCGACGTTGGAGCAGGGAAATTGAGGCTTTGCCATGTAGGCGCACAGTTGCTACGGCTTCGTTGAACAACTTGTCGTCTTTGCCCTGAGCTTGGCTGGCGCTGGAGCTGTTTGACAAGTCGCGCAGCGCGCGCGCTTCGTCCCAGGTTGGCGGAGAGGCAGACGCTGATGGGGATGACCTTTGAGGCTCGGACTTGAGCGGCAGCTCAGCTTGGGCAGCGCTTGCGCTGAGCGGGTTGACCACGGGGCGTGCTGCGGCTGGCACATCGGCTTGGCTGCGCCAATGGCGCACCACGCGGCTGATCTCCTCGTCCCGTAGGTAGCAACCCTGGGCGCGCACGGGCATGCTCTGGTCGGGTCGGACGAAGAGCATGTCGCCGCGCCCGAGCAGCTTTTCTGCGCCAGGTGCGTCCAAGATCACACGCGAATCCACGCTGGTTGCCACCGCGAATGCAATGCGCGCGGGGAAGTTCGCTTTGATCAGCCCAGTGACCACATCAACGCTCGGGCGCTGAGTGGCGATGATCAGGTGAATCCCTGTGGCGCGCGCCATCTGCGCCAGTCGGCAGATCAGCTTCTCGGTCTCGTCTGGCGCCGACATCATCAAGTCGGCAAGCTCGTCAATGATCAGCACGATGTAGGGCAGCTTGCGCAGATCTGGGTCTGGGGCAGGCTTGCGCTGCTCCTCTTCAGCGCGCGCGTTGAAGTCGGTAATGTGACGTACGCCGTAGCGGGCGAACAGGCGGTAGCGGCTGTCCATCTCGCGCGTCGCCCACTTCAGCACGTCCGTGCTCTTCTCCACATCAACGACAACCGGCGCGATGAGGTGAGGAATGCCGTTGTAGCCTGTCAGTTCAACCCGCTTGGGGTCAATCATCAGGAAACGCAAATCGTCCGGTGTGTTCAGGCACAGGAGGGTGGTGATAATGCTGTTGACGCA
The DNA here is from genome assembly GCA_025054635.1 of Thermoflexales bacterium. Taxonomy (GTDB): domain Bacteria; phylum Chloroflexota; class Anaerolineae; order J036; family Brachytrichaceae; genus DRWP01. Next base: position 3,350 of record JANWZM010000180.1, on the reverse strand, counting down.
GACACTCTTGCCTGAGCCAGTTGTGCCGGCGATCAGCAAGTGAGGCATACCCGTTAGATCAGCGACGACAGGGTTGCCCGTCACGTCTTGCCCGAGGGCGAGCGGCAAGCGCGTCCTGCGCTGAAGCGCCTCGAACGCCTCGCTTTCCATCACATCGCGCAGGGCGACGATAGCCTTCTCGCCGTTAGGCACCTCGATCCCGACGATGCTGCGCCCCGGCACAGGCGCCTCGATGCGGATGCGTGGCGCAGCCAGCGCCAGTGCTAAGTCGTCGGCGAGCGCGGCGATGCGGCTGACCTTGACCTTAACCTGTCGCCCGCCCTTCATCTCAACGAAGCCCGGCTCAACACCGAACTGGGTAATCGTTGGGCCGCGGTTGACCTCGACAACGCGCCCAGGTGCGCCGAACGCGCGCAGCGTCTCCTCAATCTGGGCAGCGCGTCGCCGGATTTCCGCTTCTTGAGCGGCAGCATCGCTGCCAAGCTCAAGCAGCTCTGCGATTCGCGGCAGAACCCATGTGCGCTGGACGGTTGGACGCGAGGTAACCGCGTCAACGGGAGTGGATGGCGCAGTTGGCGCTGGGCTCGGCTCAGGCTGTGGCGAGCGCTTCGACGCGCTGCCAATCGGGCGCGGCGGCGGCAATTGGTCTGCTGTCGGCGCAGCAGAGCGCGATGCAGGTTCGGGCGATGCCGCTGCCGTTCCGCCGAGCACACGCACAGGAGGCGCCTCGTCTGCTTGCGCGCGCGCGCGTGCCTGTCTGCGGCTGCGCGCGTCATTGATCACTAGGTCATCCAGCTCAGGCTCAGGAGATGATGGGAGCGATGCCTGCGCGTCGTGCAGTGATGGCTCGTCAGCTTGCCCGAGGATGATCACCCGACTGGGCTGCTGCCGATGCGCGCGTCTTGCCTCGATCCAAGCCAAGATGCCCTGCAGGTCGAGCCGCAGCGATAAGGCGGTTGTCGCCAACAGGAGCGCGAACGCAACTATCCCCGCGCCGGGCAGCCCGATGACGCTGCCGAGCGCGCTAAGGATAAGCCAGCCCAGTGCGCCACCGCCAGCTGCTTCCGCGCGCACCGCCTCTCCGCCTTTTCCCTGTATGACCATCGCTAATCCGTGCAGCACGGCAAGCGCGCACAAGTAAGCTGCAACCGCGCTCAACAGGCGAGTTGGGGCGGGCAAAGGCACGCGATCCCCGAAGCGACGCGCCAGCAAATACAGCCCCACTCCCCCGAGCACAAGAGGCGCACCGTAAACACCCCAGCCAAAAGTTAGCCGAACTGCGCCGAGCCAACCTTCCATCAACGCTGTTCGCTGCGCCGAGATCAAGCTGAAGAGCGTGAGCGCGCCCAACCCGACCAGCATCAAGCCCAGCACATCAAGCCAGGTATCCAGGCTGGTGCTCGTTGGCGAATCACCACTGCGGCGACTGCTCCCGCGGCTGCGCCCAGAAGGCTTCCCAGAGAACAAGCGCATCGGACAGATGTTCTACGATTCTACTCCTGGCAAAGGTGGCGAGCGACGTTGCTGAGGTTGACTGCCGCCCCGCACGCGCTCTGCACTGCCACACACGCACAGCGCAGCTAGAATGCAGATGCACAGCGCATGAGCTGCTGAACACCCAACAGCAGGAGGAACAGACCCAATGGACATCCATTCGCTCTTCAACGCCAGACCTCAGACGACCAGCCGCGCGCTGCGCGAGGGGAGAGGTGCAGATGGTAGCAGTGTGCCCATTCTGCTCACGCCACAATCGTTGGTCACCTTTCCGATAGCCACGTTTGCAATCAAGCTGATTAGTGTCGTCGTCGGAGCGATTGTCCCAACGCTGGCAGGGAACCTCGTCGTGCTCTTCGTCGCTTCGATAGTTGTCGGCGGCTTCATGATTTTCTACAGTTGGCAACCGAATTGGGACAGTCGTCAGAAGGCAATCGCCATCTTTGTCGGCGCACTGAACACCCTCTACCTGTTCGCAGTTTCGGCGGGGTTGCCCGTGCCTGAGCTGCCCGTCGGCGGATGAACGTGCTGTTTGTTGCGGCGGAGTGCGCTCCGTTCGCAAAGACGGGAGGGTTGGCGGACGTTGTTGGCGCGCTGCCGCGCTACCTGCGCGACTTGGGGCACAACGTCATTGTGGTGATGCCTCGCTACAGCAGCATAGATGGCGCGCGCCATAGCTTGCGCTGGGCACACGGGCCGATGGGCGTATGGATGGGTGACACTGAAGAATGGTGCGCCGTCTTTGAAGCGTCGAACAGCGGCACGCCCGTTTACTTCATCGAGAGCCGCAAATATTTCGACCGCTGGGGGCTATACCACGACGCGAACTTCAACGACTACCTCGACAACCCGCGCCGCTTCGGTTTCCTAACCCGCGCAGCACTGCAACTGTGCAAAGACCTGAACTTCAAGCCCGACATCGTCCACGCTCATGATTGGCATACTGCGCTTGCGCCTGCCTATCTCAAGATTTGGCATTGGAACGACCCCGTGCTCGGCGGCGCAGCCAGCGTGCTCACCATCCACAACGTGGCTTACCAGGGTAAGTACTCGGCGGAGCACATGCCTTACCTCGGCTTACAGTGGGGCAACTTCACGCCAGACAAGTTCGAGGACCATGGCGCGATCAACTTTCTGAAGGGCGGGATTGTCTACGCCGACATGGTCACCACGGTCAGCCCAACCTACGCGCGAGAAACGCGCACGCCTGAGCTAGGCTATGGCATGGCGCCATACCTGAACAACAAAGGGGATCGCTACGTCGGCATCCTCAATGGGTGCGACTATGCCGTCTGGAACCCAGAGACCGACCCGCTGATCCCTGCGCGCTATTCGGCGGCTGACCTAAGTGGCAAGCGCATCTGCAAGCGCGCGCTGCAGGAGCGGATGAATCTCGAACTGCTGGATGACGCGCCGATCATCGGTGTCGTCAGCCGCTTCGTCGCCCAAAAAGGGTTGCATCTGCTTGCGCAGTGCATTGAGGGCATCGTCACGAACATGCGAGTGCAGTTTGCTATTCTCGGCAGCGGCGACAAGGGGCTTGAGCACGTCTTCGGCTCACTGCCTGCGCGTTACCCTGGACGCATCGGCAGCTACATCGGCTACGACGAAGCCCTTGCCCACCTAATCGAGGCTGGGTCAGACTTCTTCTTGATGCCCTCGATTTTTGAGCCGTGCGGCTTGAATCAAATGTATTCCTTGCGCTACGGCACGCTGCCTATCGTCCGCGCGACGGGAGGGCTTGAGGACACCGTGCAGCAGTACGATGAGCGCACGGGACAGGGCACAGGCTTCAAGTTCTATGAGCCGAGCGCACATGCGGTTTACTACACCGTGGGCTGGGTGGTCAGCACGTA
>JANWZM010000179.1 GCA_025054635.1 Thermoflexales bacterium | reverse complement strand
ATTATACGGAGGCATCTTGCAGGGCTATACGCAGGTTAAGTCGGCTGAGTAGAAACATGCGGAACACACACGCTCTGCGCGCGAGCCTTCCCACAGATCCCTGTGGTCAGAGCAGCCCGAAAGAAGCTGAGTTGCAGGAATGTGGCACTTGACAAGGAGATGCGTACACACAGGCAGGATTTTGATTACCTGCTCCCAGAACACAGGTTTTGGGCGAAAAGAGGTTGTGCCCACGTGAGTTGTGGGTGATGGGTAGTCCTGCGGGAGAGGATCACAGGGGTAAGCAGGGCGATGCAGTGTGCGCTACGTACTCAGATCTCCAGGCACTCTTGTGGCAGATTCCCCTTTAGCTGCCTCTCCGTATAATCCCGATTAATGGCACAGCCCCTCACATCGCTCTCGCTCGACGAGCAGGTGGCGCTGCTGATGCAAGGCACAAACTACGGCGACGAGGCGCTGGCGCGCACAATGGCAGCCGAGCTCCGCGAACGGCTTAAAGAGGGTCGCCCGCTGCGCGTGTACTGTGGCTTCGACCCGCGCACGAGCGACCTACATCTGGGGCACACCATCCCAATGCGCAAGCTGCGCCAATTCCAAGACCTCGGGCACGAGGTGATCTTCTTAGTCGGCAATTACACGAGCCTGCTCGGCGACCCCTCGGATAAAGATCGTCTGCGCCCAATGCTCACGCCTGAGCAGGTTGAGGCGAACGCGCGCACTTACGCCGAGCAGGCGTTCAAAATCCTTGACCGCGAGCGCACCCAAATCCGCTACAACGCGGAATGGCTCAGCCAGCTTTCGTTCCTCGATGTGATCCGCATCGCGCAAAACTACACTGTGCAGCAATTCCTTGCGCGCGATAACTTCGCCAAGCGGCTGGAAGCAGGCGAGCCAATCTACCTGCACGAGACGTTCTACGCACTAATGCAGGCATACGATGCTGTTGCTCTGCAGACGGATGTCCAAGTCGGCGGCAGCGACCAGCTTTTCAACATCATCACGGCAGGGCGCAAGCTGCAAGAGGTGATGGGGCAGCGCCCTCAGATCGGCATCTTGATGGACATCCTGCCTGGGACAGATGGGGTCGTCAAAATGTCCAAGTCGCTCGGCAACCACATTCCGATCCTGTCTGAGCCAGAAGACATGTATGGCAAGGTGATGTCCATCCCAGATAGCGCCCTGCTGATCTACTTCAAGCTGACCACGCGCTACACGCCAGCGATGGTCGCTGAGGTCGAGCAGCGGCTTGCTCGGGGCGTCAACCCGCGCGACATCAAGATGGAGCTTGCCCGCGAGATCGTCACCATCTTCCACAGTGAAGAGGCAGCGATGCGTGCTGAGGCGCACTTTGTCTCTGTCTTCCAGAAGCGCGGTCTGCCTGAGGAGATGCCCGTCTTCACGGTGCGCGATGGGATGAACGTCGTAGATGTGATCGTGGCGCTTGGGTTTGCTGCCTCGAAGGGTGAGGCAAAGCGCTTGGTCGCTGGCGGCGGCGTGTATCTGGATGGTCGAACTGTAACCGATCCCTTCGAAGTGCCTGTGCCGCAGCCAGAGGTCGTGCTCCAAGTGGGCAAGCGACGCTTCGCTCGCCTCGTGCAGGGCTGAGTGCGCTGGCGCCTCACATACAACATTGATGCCTCCCTTCCTCTCGGTTGTTATCCCCGCCTACAACGAAGCAACGAACATCCGCGCGGGTGCACTTGAGTCGGTGCAGTGCTACCTAGCGTCGCAGCCTTACGAGCATGAGGTCATCGTCGTTGACGATGGCAGCCTCGACGAGACTGCAGCACTTGCCGAGTCGTTCGCGGCTGCTCATCCGTCTTTCCGCGTGCTGCGCAACCCCCATCGCGGCAAAGCCTACACTGTCGCGACTGGGCTGCGCGCGGCAGTGGGGCAGGTTGTCCTGTTCACCGACATGGACCAAGCCACACCAATCCACGAGGTTGCCCGCCTGTTGCCGTGGTATGAGCAGGGCTATGACGTGGTGATCGGCTCGCGCGGCAGCTACCGCCGCAATGCCCCTCTGTGGCGTAAAGCAATGTCGCGCAGCCAAATGGTGCTGCGCAATCTGATCCTCGGCTTCCGCGACATCACCGACACCCAGTGCGGCTTCAAGTCATTTCGCGGCAGCGTCATCGCGCCGATCCTCGACAACCTGCACCTGTACCGCTTCGCCAACACCCCTGCAGAAGTGCAGGGCGCAACGGTGACCGCCGGCTTCGACGTGGAGCTGCTCTTCGTTGCTCAGCGCTTGGGCTATCGCATCAAGGAAGTGCCCGTTGAGTGGGACTACCGCCACTCGCGGCGGGTGAACCTGCTGCGCGACAGCGTCCGCGGGTTGCGCGAGCTAGTCGAGATTCGCCTCGCCGACGCGCGCGGCGCCTATCCGCTGCGCCATTGACCGCTTCCTATCGCGGCAGCCCCGTACGCGCTCACGGAAGCAGGTTGCATGTGCCTGCGGATGCGCACTGCGCGCCTGCATCGGAACACAGCTTGCCTTGCACCTGCACGCAGGCATACCGCAATGTCAACGCTTTGTCCTGCTGACGCCACTCCCTCGCACCGAATTTGTGGTATAGTGTAGGGAGAGGGCCGCTAGCTCAATTGGTAGAGCAGTTGACTCTTAATCAATTGGTTCGAGGTTCGAGTCCTCGGCGGCTCATGTAGGGAAGGGCAGGTGACGTTGGCGTCACCTGCCTTTTTATCAGCCAGCATTCAGATATACCCATTAGTATCGCGCTACTTTGGACATACCGCATGCGGCTTGGCTGAGAGGAAATGGGTTGCGAGGGCGCTGGCTGACGTTGGTCGCTGTTGCGCTTGCTGCGTGTGCGCCGCTGCCATTTAACCGCGAGACAGCCGAACCTGCCACACTGCCGACGCGGACGCCAGTCCCCATCCTCGTTACCCCTGCCTCTCCTACACCCAACACGGATGCGCGTCTGCCCACCTGTGCGGAGGCGCCACCCCCGCTTCAGACCACAGAGCCACGCACCACTGCGTCGCCAGGCAAAATCGTCTTCGTGAACGCGGAGGGGAATATCGCTCTCACAGACGCAGAGGGTCGGCAGCAGGTCAACCTGACCGAGGACGCCTTTGTCTCGCCTGAAACAGGCAGCGGACGGATTTACCGCTTCCCAAGCTTCTCGAATGACGGTCAGTTCGTAGGGTTCGTCGGGCTTGAAGCAGACCGCACCGGCGAGGCACAGGTCGTCTATGTCGCTCGCACTGAGGCAGATGCTCCGCCGCAAGCGCTCTTTCGCACCGCAGAGTTCAACATTCCTTATCTGGACTGGTCGCCAGACGACCGCTGGATCGCCTTTCTGACGATCAATCCGTCGCGCGGGCTAATTCGCCTTGTGCCGCGCGAGGGAGGCGAAGTCAACGTATTGCAACAGGGCGCGCCGACCTACTGGCACTGGCATCCGCGTGACGATGCGCTGGTGACTCACCTTGGCGGCAGCGCAGCAGACTCGCCTGAGGCATCGGTCTCGCTGCTCACGCTGTTGCGCTCGGGCGAAGCGCGGCGCACAGTGCTGCCCGCGCTGCCCGGCAGTTTTCAGTCGCCGCACTACGCGCCCGACGGCAAGCACATGCTCTACGTTGCGTTCGATGAGCGCCAACCCGACCGCCTCGTCGTCGCCGATGCTGGGGGCAACCCACTGTGCACTGTGGCGACGATCCGCGAAAACGCTTTCTTCGCTTGGTCGCCTAACGGCATTGAGGTCGCGCTGATGGACACCGCGCTGCCCCTCACCGACCCGGCAGCGTTGGTTCTGGTCAACCTGCGCGACGGGCGCAGCCGCACGGTTCATCCTGCCGCCTCAACCTTCTTCTGGTCGCCTGACGGGCGCGCGCTGGCAGTGTACGCCCCGCAGCGCAGCGAACGCACGGGGCAGATCGTCGGGCTGCGCTTGAGTGTAATCAACCTAGACCGCAACGAGGAGACGGAGCTAGCCATCTTGAACCCAACCCGCTCGTTCTTGCAGTACGTGCAGTATTTCGACCAGTACTCGCGCGCCGTCACCCCATGGTCACCCGACGGACGGCGGCTGGTCTTCTCGGGATTCTCTGAGGAGAGCGACCGCGCAGAGATCTACGTTGGCACGTTGGAGCAGGAGACTCAGACTTGGTCTGTGCGCCGAATTGCATTCGGCTCAGTTGCGTTTTGGTCACCAAAATGAGGGGAAGTTGGAGATGAGCGCCTCGATTCGGTTTCTCGCAAGCCTTGCTGTGATGCTGATGCTGGGCGCGTGCAGCTTCGGACAAGGCTCGCGCCCGCGCGTCGAATTGCCGCAGGAGCTGCGCCTGCCGCAGAGCGACTTTGCCGCTATTTTCGAGCCGCGCGTCGGTCGAATCGCCGTCGTCACTGAGGAGGGCAACATCCTGATCACGGATCAGACTGGTCGCGAGCAGCTTGCGCTGACCGAGGACGGCGGACAGGTCAACGAGCAGAAGCAAGCGGCGCTGTATTCGCTGCCTGTGTGGTCGCCAAACGGGAAAGAGCTTGCCTTCGTGCGGCGGGTGGTGCAGCGCGAATCAGGCGAAACGGTGATCGAGGTCAACCCCAGGTCGGTCGCCATCCAGCGCGGCCCAGAAAGCAGTGTGATCGAGCAAGGAGAGGAAGGTTCGCGCGTCCGTCGTCCCGGGGAGGGCGTCCATGTGGAGAACGCGCCGGCGCGCGTGATCATCCAGCGCGGCAGCGGCGACGGCGGGCTAATCTCGAGCGCGGTTTACATCGCCTCGGCAGACGGCAAACGCCCCCTGCGCGAGGTGTTTTACTCCGAGTCGCTCGATGTCACCTACCTGGACTGGTCTCCAGACGGCAGCCAGCTCGCCATCAGCGCGTCTGATCGGCGAGGCAGCCGAACAGTGCTGAACCTCGTTGCGCCGCGGGATGGGGCTAAGCCGAAAACGGTGCTCGAAGGCGCTGCAATTACCTGGCACTGGAACCCCGACGGGCGAGCGCTGCTCGCTCGGCTGACGCCTCGGTCTGGGCGCGCTGACCAGCTTGCCTTGTTCGAGTTGGACACTCAGACGGAAACGCGCATCCCGACCCAAGGTGGGTTGGCGTTCCTATCACCTGCCTTCTCGCCCGACGGCGGATTCATGCTGCTCACGGAGCGCACCTCAGAGGGACAGCGGCTTGTCCTTGCCGACCGTTCTGGCAAGCCGGTGCGCACCTTGACGCGGTTCAACGGTCTGGCGCGCTTCGCCTGGTCGCCAGCCGGCGCAAAGGTTGCGTATGTGGCGCAGGAGAGCCTAGAGGGCGGTGTGCTGCGCTTGCTGGATGTCAACAGCGGCGAGAACCGCTTGTTGGTTAACCGCCCGGTGGTTGCTTTCTTCTGGTCGCCCGACGGCGAACGGATTGCGGTGTTTAGCACGGCTTCAGCGGATGAGGTGCCCGAGAATTTCAAGGGCTTCGCTATCATTCCGCCGATGCCCACAGAGATTTACTTGCTTGAGGTCGTTGACCCGAGCACAGGGCAGAGCCGCCCGCTGTTCTACTTTGCGCCGACAGCAGCCTTCCAGCGCTTGGTCAATGAGTTTGACCGCTACAGCCGCGCAGTGACGCCCTGGGCGCCGGACGGGCGCAAGCTGGTGTTCACACTGACGTTCGGCAACGCAGCAAGCGCGCGCGACTTCGTGATCGAGACGGAAGCATCGGGCAGCGTTGACCCGCGCGTGCTTGGGAACGGGTCGTTGGCGTTTTGGTCGCCGCGCTAGCGCTACGGGTATAGCCCGCGCGTTCGTGTGGCTTCGGCGACGCGCCCAACGCCAAGCACGAGCGCAGCCGTGCGCAAGTCTAAGTCCATGCGCAGAGCAAGCTCGTAAACGTCATGGAAGCTGCGCACCATGATCCGCTCGAGGCGATGGGTGACGTCCTCCTCCTCCCAGAAGAGCTGCTGCAGGCTTTGCACCCATTCAAAGTAGCTCACCACAACACCGCCAGCGTTGCACAGGATGTCGGGGATGACTAGGACGTTGTGCTCGAGGAGGATCTCGTCCGCTGCAGGGGTGGTCGGGCCATTTGCGCCCTCAGCGACTACCCGAGCGCGCACTTGGGCGGCGTTCGCGGCGGTGATCTGATTCTCCATCGCTGCAGGCACGAGCACATCGCACTGGAGGGCGAGCAACTCTTGGTTCGTGATGCGGTCGCCGTCAGGGAAGCTGCTCACGCTGCCATGCTCTTTGACAAACCGCCGCAGCCGGGGGATGTCTAAACCGCGCGGGTTGTATACGCCGCCGCTGACATCGCTGACCGCGATCACTCTGCACCCCATTTCGTAGGCAGTCTGTGCGGTGATCGAGCCGACGTTGCCGAAGCCTTGTACGGCAAGCGCGATGTTCTCAAAGCGCCAACTGAACGTGCGGTAAGCCTCGCGCACAGTGAACATAATGCCGCGCCCGGTCGCCTCGAATCGCCCCGCAGAGCCGCCGATGTTGACTGGCTTGCCCGTCACAACCGCCGGCACGGAGTAGCCGCGGTGCATCGAGTAGGTGTCCATGATCCAAGCCATGACCTGGGGGTTGGTGCCCATGTCTGGGGCAGGGATGTCGCCCTCGGGGCTGATGAACGGCGTGATCTCTGTGGTGTAGCGACGGGTCAGCCTCTCTAGCTCGCACAGCGAAAGCTGCTTTGGATCCACGACAACGCCGCCCTTAGCGCCGCCGTAGGGGATGTTGACGATTGCGCACTTCCAAGTCATCCACATCGCCAGCGCGCGCACCTCGTCCAGGTCAACGTGTGGGGCATAGCGGATGCCGCCCTTTGTCGGGCCACGCGCGGTGTTGTGGTGCACGCGGTAGCCGGTAAAGCGCCGCACCTCGCCGTTGTCCATCTTGACGGGGAAGTTCACGATCAGTTCGCGCCGCGGCGCTCGCAGGATCTCGTATAGCCCAGTCTCGAGATTGAGGATTTGGGCTGCTCGGTCGAATTGGGTCAGCGCAGTTTGATAGGCGCTGTCGCGCTGTGGCGCATTAGCCACTGAGCTAACAGCAGGGCTTTCGATCATCGCGGATCGCCTCTTGGTAGATTGTCGCGCAGGGTATTCGCAGCCGGCGCGCTGCGACAGGCACACACTGCGCAATTTAAGTGTAGGTGCGTTTGCCTGGGCGCGCAAGTGGTCTGCTGCCAGCTTTGAATACGTAGCGCTCAGTGTAGCGGCAAGAAGTCCGCAGCGCACAGGGGAACGACAAGGTAAGGGCGCCGCGCGCGCTCGCGTTCTGGGATGACCGGGCGCACACCATGCGCCTCCACGCGCCCGTTGACCCGAGCGACTGTAGGGGCGCGCCGAGCGCCCAATTCTCATCCCCTGCTTCCAGAGGGCTGCCTGAGATACGGGTGATGAAAAGCTCCCTTGGGGAGGGAGCGCAGAGGTAGAGGTGAGGGCAGTGTGACGAACCTTGCGGCGTATTCACGTGATCCCTTCTGCTTTACCAAACGACAACCTTGCAGTGCTATAGTGAGCGCAGCTTGTGGACGCACCATACACCGCACAAGACACCCTTGACTTCCGTCGAGCGCGGGCGAAGCGCTTTTTGCGCAAGGTGTGGGGGATCATCGCCCGGCGGAACACAGATCTGCTGGCTTGGGACGAGGTGCGGGAACGGCTGAAGCTGCGCGGCTTCATTCGCCGCGGCATCCAAACCGTCCCTGTAGACAAGATCGTCGGCAGCGTCGGACGTTACCGCGACTTCGACAACGCCTTCCTTCCCACCAACGACCACAACAGCACGCGCTGGCGCAAGATCAACCGCGCCTTCTACGACGATATCAGCCTGCCCCCTGTCACGCTCTACAAGATCGGCGACGTTTACTTCGTGCTCGATGGCAATCATCGTGTCTCAGTCGCCAAAGAGCATGGGGTGCAGTTCATCGACGCCGAGGTGCACGAGGCGGTGTTGCATGTGCCCGTGACGGCTCAAGACATTGACGCGGAGACACTCACGCTGCTTGGGGAATACAACGAGTTCCTCACCCGCACGCGGCTAGATGTGTTGCGCCCGGAGCAAAACATCCGTTTCACCATCGGCGGCGGCTACACGCGGTTGTTGGAGCACATCGCCGTCCACCGTTACTACATGGGGATCGAGCAGCAGCGTCCCATCAGCGAAGATGAAGCGGTCGTGGACTGGTACGACAACGTCTACATGCCCATCGTCGAAGCGATTCGCAAGGAAAACATCCTCGAAGACTTTCCAGGGCGCACGGAGGCGGACTTGTACTTGTGGGTGATTGACCACAAGCACTACCTGAAAGAGGCTTATGGGCACGATGTCTCGCCCGAGGAAGCAGCGCAGCACTTCGCCGAGGCGTTTGGCGAGAAGCCTTTGCTGCCGCGCGTGCGCGCCGCGCTCGCCCACTTTGCTCAGACACTGGTCGGCGGCGAAACGTCAACTCATCCCTGAAGCGGGCATAGGGTCACACATCAAGTGGCAAACGTCATTCAGACGGACGAGCCGCCAGCGTGTGCCCTCCAGCGCCAGTTCGCTGACCGAGCCGTTGCTAAACACAAACGGATTGCGCCGTTGTACGGCTAACCCCAGCAAGCCACCAACCAGCGTGTTCAATGTGCCGCCGTGCGAGACCAGCACTACGCTCTCGCCCGGGGCATGTGCGCCCAAAAGCTCTTCTAGGAAGCTTTGCAGCCGCTCGAACACCTGCTGCGCGCTCTCGCCATTGGGGATGTGAGCATCCCCTCCCGCGACTGGCGACGCGCCAAAGCGTGCCATGATCTCCTCCCGCGTTAGCCCCGTCCAATCGCCCATGTTGTATTCCCGTAGCCGGTCGTCTGGGCGCACGACCAAGCCGCAAGCGTCGGCGATTGGGCGGGCAGTGTCCAAGGCGCGCGTGAGCGAGCTGCTGTAGATCGCGCTGATGCCATGAGCTGACAGACGCGCTGCGAGGCGGCGCGCTTGTTGATGACCGACCTCGTCGAGGGGCACGTCGAGCCAACCCTGAATGCGCCCCGAGGCGTTGTACGCAGTCTGCCCGTGGCGGACGAGGAGAAGCGACAGCACAGCCGACATACGCGGTTCACTCAGCGCCTGGGCAAAGCTCAGCCAACAGTGCTCGTGCGGCTTCAGAGGGGTGGGCTTGGTGCGCGGCGCAGCGCTGCGCCCAAGCCTCGATCTGTGCCCCGAGGCGCCGGCGAGCAAATTCAGCGAGCTGGTGCTGCAAGCGAGCGGCAATCTCTTCGCGCAACTGGCGCTGGCGACGGCGCAGGCGCTCTCCGCTTGTCTCGAGCCAGCGGGCGTGTTGCTCAGCCGCGTCTAGCACCGCTGCAACGCCTTCGCCTGTCGTGGCGACGGTCTTTAAGATCGGCGGAGACCAACCATTCCGTTGGGGTTGGGGCGCGGCTTCATACGCGCCGGCGCCGTGGTGTCCCCAAGTGGTATCTTGGTTACTCAGCGCCGTCGCCAGAATGCTGGCGACGCGATCCGCCCCGGGTAAGTCGGCTTTGTTCACCGCGATGACATCGGCGATCTCCAGGATGCCTGCCTTGATCGCTTGAACATCATCGCCCAACCCAGGCACCTCGACCAGGATCACGGTGTCGGCGAGCCGCGCGATTGCCACATCGCTTTGTCCAGCGCCGACCGTCTCAATCAGGATCAGCTCGAAGCCAGCCGCAGCGAGCGCTGTCGCCATGTCCGCAACAGCGATGGAGAGCCCCCCTAGGCTGCTGCGGCTCGCCAAGCTGCGCACGAACACGCCTGCGTCGCCCGCAAGGTCGCGCATGCGGATGCGGTCGCCGAGGATAGCGCCGCCAGTAAACGGGCTGCTTGGATCAACCGAGAGGATGGCGACCTGCTGGTCGCGGGCGCGAGCGGCGCGCGCCAATGCAGCGACCAATGTGCTCTTGCCGCTGCCCGGCGCACCCGTCACCCCGACCAGCCGCGCTGCAAGGGGCGTGCGATAGAGCTGACGCACCCGCGCCAGGGCTGCCTCGTCGCCGTTTTCGATGTCGGTCAGCAGGCGCGCCAAGGCTCGGCGCGATAGGCGCTCGCCCTGGCTGTGCGCCTCAGGCGCGCGCGCGTCGGGGGGTGTGCTCACGGATAAACTCCACGATCGTCTCGAGCGGCGTGCCTGGGCCGAACACCGCCACTATGCCCGAAGCCTTGAGGAAGGGGATGTCCTCAGCAGGGATGATCCCGCCGGCGAAGATGGGAATGTCCCCCAAGCCGCGCTCGCGCATGACTTGCGCGACGCGGGGCAGCAGCGTGTTGTGCGCACCGCTGAGGATGCT
>JANWZM010000066.1 GCA_025054635.1 Thermoflexales bacterium | reverse complement strand
GCCATTGGCTCGGGCGGATGCCCCCTGTGTCCTGCTGAGCGACGCGCGTGCCACCCGCGTAGAGATGGCTGAACCAGTGGATCGCCGGCTCGCGCGGTTGAGCGAAGGCGCGGACGTAGCTTTCTAGGCGCAACCCGCTGGTGGTCTCCGTCAGGTGGTAGCCAAGCAAACCGAAGCCGCCTGCCCACTGCGCAGGGTGCGGCTGCACAGACGGCATGTGCAGCCCTGCTGTGCGGACGTAGCGGTAGGCGCGGTCACTGCCCTGTCGGACAGGGATGGTCAGCTCGTCAACGATGCGCCCGTGCTGCGCCAGCGCAGCCCGAGCGCGCTCGGTCTCAGGGGCGAAGACGTAGAGTGCACCCCCCTCGCGCAGGATCATGCCGTTCGTTGCGTTAGCGAAGCGCCGCGGCAGATCTGCCATCACCACGTCCAGCACAGTGGCTGGCTCATGCACGGCGGGGTCGTCTCTGGGCAGGACGAGGATGACCTCGTTCGCCTCGCCTGTTTGGATCGCGCGGCGCGCCTGCTCGGCGACGCGCAGGGCGCTGCGCAATGGTGGGCCGTAACCGCCCGGGTCAGTGACGTGCGCCTGGACGAACTCAGCGAAGCGCAGGGTGGTGAACATCTGCCAGCCGACCAGAGTGAGAAGCCCAACGAGCAGGAGGTATCGGCTTGGTCGCCAGAGGTTGATCGCCGCCTGAGCGCCAAGCGCCATCAGCACGAACCCAGCAGGGTAGGTCGGCAGCAGGTAGTGCATTTGGATCGGCTGCGCGTGGCGAAGTTGGAGCAGGATCGGCGCAGCAAACCAAGCAAGGACGAGCAGGCGGACGCCCTCACCCCCTGCCCCCTCTCCCTCTAGGAGAGGGGGGTTGGGGGGTGAGGGCACTTTAAATCGCTCAGCAATTCCCCTCAGCGCAGTCGAACCCACTATCCCCGCGCTGAGCAACATCCACCCCATCTGCGCCTCGTCCAACAAGGGCAAGAGTGGAGGCAACTGCTCGCGCCAAACTGGGAAGGCGGGGCCGGTCAAGTCGCTCAGATGCGCGCCGCCGCTAAGCCACAGCGCCGCCCAGAGCGCGTCGAGCGACCAGCGCGCCTCCGCAGGTTGCAAATCCAACAGCGCGCGCAAGTTGGCGAAACTTTGTCCCGCGTCGAAGGCAACATACGCGCCGAGCACGCCTGTCAGCGGCAGGAAGCCGACCAGCACAGGCACAAGGCGCGCGCGTCGCCAGCGCCAAAGCATCACCCCGATGGTCAATGGCAGCAGGTAAAGCCCAGTCCAGTGCGCGCCAAGCGTCAACGCAAGCCCCCAGCCGACCAGCACCCAGCCCCAAGGGGAATGTCCAGACTTGGATGCACAGTGCACAGTGGAGTGCTCTGCTCTTGCCCCTGCGCCCTTCTCCCTCAGGGAGAGGGGACGGGAGTGAGGGCAAAGCGACACGCCTCGCCATGTATTTGTGTAGCCACTCCCGCCCCAGGCAGATCGGCAGCGTGCCAACTCAAGCACGCCCCACAGCGCTAGAGTCGCTCCCAAAGGTAGGACAGTGATGCCCGTCCGCCGTCCCATCTGGACTGCCCAAGGCGAAACGGCGAAGAGCAGCGCCGCAACGAAAGCGACGCCTACTCCAAAGTGCCGATAGCACATCCACCAGGTCAGCCCAATTGCAGCCACGTCGAGCAGCGCACGCCAGGCGACAGCGAGCAGCGCGTCTCGCGTGAACAGATACGGGAAAGCCATTGCGTAGAGGTAGGCGGCAGGATGATTGAGGACGCTGCCGCTGAACGGCGCAATTGCCAGCCAGTGCCCCTCGGCAATCCCACGCGCGAAGAAGAGGGTCGAGGCTTCATCGTAGCGCAAGTCTACGAGGTCAAGTTGAAACAACCGCAAGCCTAGCCCCACGCTGAGCACGAAGAGAAGGCTGAGCACGCTATGCTTGGAAAACTTACTCGTCTCTAACCTTTCTGTGCGTATATCTGACATTCTGTTAACTTCGCTGACTATAATTCAGCAGTGTTCAGGCGTGTAGCGGATTGATCGGATTTGGTCGGAATCTGTTTGTCTTGAATCTTGGTTTGTGAGACATGCTTCGGTTTGATCGCTTTACCGAGCGCGCGCAAGACGCTGCGGCGCGCGCCTACGAAATCCTGCAGCGTTACGGTCACACTCAGGTGGACACCGAACATATCCTGCTGGCGCTGATCGAGCAGCCGCAGGGCACGGTGTCGCAGATTATCGAGCATCTCGGCGCAGACCCAGCCGTGCTGGCAGGCAAGCTCGACGACGAGCTGCGCGCTGCGCCCCGAGCAAACATCTACAGCGGGCAAACCGCTCAGGTGTTCATCACCCCGCGCGTCAAGCGCATCCTCGACATCGCTAACGAGGAGGCGAACCGCCTCAAGGACGAGTACATCAGCACCGAGCACATCTTCCTCGCTATCAGCACCGAGCGCAACACGCCCGCGGCGCGCATCTTGGCTGAGGCGGGCATCAGCCGCGACAAGATCAGCGATGCGATCAAAGACCTGCGCCGCGGTCAGCGCGTCACTGATCCGCAGGCGGAGACGCGCTACCGCACGCTGGAGAAGTTCTCGCGCGACCTCACCCAGATGGCGAAGGAGGGCAAGCTTGACCCTGTGATTGGGCGCGACGAGGAGATCATGCGCGTGATGCAGGTGCTCAGCCGCCGCACTAAGAACAACCCCGTGCTGATCGGCGAAGCCGGCGTCGGCAAGACCGCCATCGTTGAGGGGCTGGCGCAGAAGATCGTCGCTGGTGACGTGCCTGAGATCCTGCTTGGCAAGCGCGTGATCGCGCTCGACTTGCCCGCCATGGTCGCCGGCTCGCGCTTCCGCGGTGACTTCGAGGAGCGCCTGAAGAACGCCATCGAGGAGGTGCAGCGCAGCGAGGGCGAGATCATCCTGTTCATTGACGAGCTGCACAACGTTGTCGGCGCGGGTGGCGGCACCGGCGCGCTGGACGCCAGCAACATGCTCAAGCCTGCCCTCGCCCGCGGCGAGCTGCAAGCCATCGGCGCAACCACGCTCGATGAGTACCGCAAGTTCATCGAGAAGGACAGCGCGCTTGAGCGCCGCTTCGCCCCAGTTTACGTGGACGAGCCGACTGTCGAGGAGACCATCGAGATGCTGCGCGTGCTGCGCGACCGCTACGAGGCACACCACAAGGTGCGCATCAGTGACGACGCGCTGGTCGCTGCTGCGCGCCTGAGCGCGCGCTACATCACTGAGCGCCGGCTGCCCGACAAGGCAATTGACCTGGTTGACGAGGCTGCCGCGCGCCTGCGCGTCGCCCTGTTCACCCTGCCGCCTGACCTCAAGGCGAAGAGCCAGGAGCTGGAGCGGCTACGCGCCGAGGAGGAAGCGGCGGCTGCGGCTCAGGACTATCAGCGCGCCGCCGAGATCAAGGTGCAGCGCCTGCGCCTGCAACATGAGTTCGACACCGCCCGCGAGCGCTGGCAGCTCGAGAAGAATTTGGACGAGGTGGTTGACGAGGAGGACATCGCCGCCGTCGTCGCCCAGTGGACAGGCATCCCAGTCAACCAGATGATGGAAGCGGAGAGCGAGAAGCTGCTCAAGATGGAGGAGCGGCTGCACGAGCGCATCATCGGGCAAGACGAAGCCATCCGCGCGGTCAGCGACGCCATCCGCCGCGCCCGCAGTGGGTTGAAAGACCCCAACCGCCCGATCGGCTCGTTCATCTTCCTCGGTTCATCGGGTGTGGGCAAGACCGAGCTGGCGAAGGCGCTGGCTTGGTTCTTGTTCGACGACGAGAACGCGCTGGTGCGGGTTGACATGAGCGAGTATCGCGAGCCGCACACCGTCAGCAAGCTGTTCGGCGCGCCGCCCGGCTACGTCGGCTACGAGGAGGGCGGTCAGCTCACCGAGCGCATCCGCCGCCGACCGTACCAGGTCGTGCTCTTCGACGAGATCGAGAAGGCGCATCCCGACGTGTGGAACGCCCTGCTGCAAATCCTTGACGAAGGGCGGTTGACCGACGGACAAGGGCGCACGGTCTACTTCAACAACACGGTGATCATTATGACCAGCAACATCGGCACAGAGTACGTGCGCAAGGGCGGCACGCTCGGCTTCGTCAAGCCGACGACCGAGGAGGAGTTCAAGATGGTTGCCGACCACAAGCGGATCGAGGACGCCCTCAAGCGCACCTTCCGCCCGGAGTTCCTCAACCGCGTGGACGAGATCATCATCTTCTCGCCGCTGTCGCTAGAAGACGTAGAGAAGATCGTGGATCTCCAACTGCGCGAGGTGCGCGAGCGGCTGAGCGAGCAAGGCTTGTCGCTGGAGCTGAGCGTGGCTGCGCGCAAGTGGCTGGCGCGGCAGGGCTACGACCCGAACTTCGGCGCGCGCCCGCTGCGCCGCGCGATGCAGAAGCACCTGGAAGGGCCGCTCAGCGTGCACTTGCTCAAAGGGCACTTCAAGGCAGGCGACCACATCTACGTGGACGTTGCGCCAGAGGGCAACGGGCTGAG
>JANWZM010000057.1 GCA_025054635.1 Thermoflexales bacterium | reverse complement strand
TAGTTGATCGTCGGAGGGATGCACCCTGTCTGAATTGCCTTCACACACACGATCAGCTCCAGCGCTCCTGTGGCGCCAAGCAGGTGACCGGTCATGGACTTGGTTGAGCTGATCGGCACGCGGTAGGCGTGCTCGCCGAAGACGCGCTTGATCGCCTCGGTCTCGTTGCGGTCGTTGAGTGGTGTGCTCGTGCCGTGGGCATTGATGTAGTCCACCTGTTCTGGGCGAACGCCGGCGTCGTGAAGCGCCAGGCGCACGGCTTCGGCTGCGCCTCCGACGTCCGGCGCAGTGATGTGCCCAGCGTCGCTGGTTGCACCGTAACCTGACAGCTCAGCCAAGACCTGCGCGCTGCGCGCTTGGGCATGTGCTAACGACTCAAGCACGACGAATGCAGCACCCTCCCCTATGACAAAACCGTTGCGTGTGGCGTCGAATGGTCGGCTGGCGCGCTCAGGTGTGGTGTCGGTGGACAGGGCGTTCATGTTGTGGAACGCAGTCAGGATGAAAGGGTGGATCGGCGCTTCGCTGCCGCCCGCCAGCACCACGTCAGCGCGTCCAGTGCGGATCAGCCACATTGCCTCACCAATCGCGTTAGCTGCGCTGGCGCAGGCGGAGGCAATGTTCAGATTCAGCCCACGAATGCCGAAGGCAATCGAAAGCTGCCCTGAAGCCGCGTCAGCGAGCAGCATCGGGATGGCAAACGGGCTAACCCGCCGCGGTCCGCGCTCGAGCAGGGCAGTGTGTTCCTGCAGCGTCGAGATGCTGCCACCCAGTGCGCTGCCAGTCAGCACGGCAACACGGTCACGATTCGCTGCGGTGATGGTCAGCCTTGCGTCTTGCAGCGCTTCGCGTGCGGCGACTAGCGCGAATTGGGCAAAGCGATCTAGCCGACGCGCTTCCTTTGCGCCGAAGTGACTAACAGGGTCAAACCCCTTGACCTCGCAGGCGATCTTGACCTCGTAGTCCGCGGTGTCGAACAAGGTGATCAAGCCGCATCCCGATTTGCCTGCGACGAGTGCATTCCAAGTCTCACTGACCGTGTTGCCCAGCGGGGTGACTGCGCCTAGACCAGTGACGACAACGCGATGCAGCTCGCTCATCGGGGTGAAGTTTACGAGGGCAACTGAGCAGACGCACTGATCACCCGAGACGCCAGGCGTTGAGTGCGGTCACCGATACAAGCCCTTGCGTTTCTAATGACAGCGTGGCTTCGGGGCTAGTGGGGAAGACCAAGTCGCTCAGGATCACCCGTCCGCCGTCTGCAAAGAGTTCCACTGAGTGCAGATCAATCAGCACATGCAGATGTAGTTCGCCTTCGCGCAGAGGGCAGATTGCTGTGTGCAGCCCGTCGAACTGAGGAGCAAACGCTACATTGCCCGAGCGCGTTCGGTCTATGCACAGTTGCGCTTGATCAGCGCGATACCCAACTATGGTTTCCTCGGCTGCGCCTCGGCGGATGGATAAAAACACTTGGGCGTTCTCGGCGCACTTCAGGCGCAGATCAAGCTCAAGCGCGACGCCGCACAGCTCGCTGAGCTGGCGGTTGACCTGCTCAAAACCAGCGTTGATGCAGCGCAAGCCCGCTCCGCGCAGATGCGCCAACTCAGCGATCGGGCGTTGCACTAGGTATATCTCGCCATCGCGCCGCTGCAGTGCCAGCTCACGCGGCGCGGTCATCATGCCGCGCCAAGGCGTTGTCGGTGTGCGTTGCGCGTATGCCCAGTTGTTCATCCAGGCGAGCCAGACATGGCGCCTGTTCGGGGCATCGTTCCAGGACTGGGCAGCGTAGAAGTCCGCACCGCAGTCTATTTGTCGGACGCGCGTCGGCGGGTCGTCGCAAAGGAACACCTCGCCGTCGAAATGCCCGACGAAGTATTGCGCGCCGAATTGGGTGTCGTCCACTTTGAGCACCCAGCGCTGCTGCCCCGACCCGTCGTCAAGGGTCAGTGGGAACAGATCAGGACATTCCCAGACACCCTGCACAGCGCCTGCTGGACCGAAATCGCTGAGCCATTGCCAGTGCCGCAGATCAGCAGAGGCGTAGAAGCGCACCTTGTGCTGGTCGGGCAGCGCACATGCCATCACCCAACGCTGGGTGCTCGTGTGCCAGAACAGCTTAGGGTCGCGGAACTCGCGTGCGCCGATGGCGATGACAGGATTTTCGGCGAAGGGCGTCCATGTGCGCCCTCGGTCGGTGCTGTAGGCAAGGCACTGCGCTTGTTCGTGCTTAGTGTGCTCGGTGTAAGCCGCGATGAGTGGCGGCTGATTGCGGTTGCCGAGGTGGCTTGTGTTGTGCCAGTCCACAGCCGCGCTGCCGGAGAAGATCATCGCCTCGCGCACAAGGTCTTCGTGCAGCGCGATCGGTAGGTGCGTCCAGTGCAGCAAGTCTTGGCTGACCGCATGGCCCCAGTGCATGTGCCCCCATGTGTCGGCGTAGGGGTTATGCTGGTAGAACAAGTGCCACTCGCCGTCGAAGAAGACCAGCCCGTTCGGGTCATTCATCCAGTTTGCAGGGGGAGTGAAGTGAAAGACTGGGCGCATGGCTCAAATCCAGTATTGCAGCTTGCGCACAAACTCGAACGCGGCGCGGGCAGGGTCAGGCGCCTGTCCCGCGTAGCGCAGCAACGCGCTGGCAACGATCACCCCATCGGCGAACTCGCCAACGGTGCGCACGTGCTCTGGGGTGCTGATGCCGAAGCCGACGACGACAGGCTTGTCCTGTGCAAATGCCTTCACGCGCATCACGTAGTCGCGCAAGCCCTCTGCGAGTGACTCGCGCGGGCCGGTGACGCCCGCGACTGAGACGACATAGATAAACCCCGTGGCGTGCGCTGCAGCCAGCCGAATGCGCGCTTCGGTGCTGGTCGGCGCGGTGAACTGGACAAGCGCTAAACCATTCTCCGCACAAGCTTGCGCCAACGTTCCGCTTTCCTCTGGAGGGAGGTCGGGCACGATCAAGCCGTCTGCCCCAACTTGTGCCCAGGTTGCTGCGTAGCGCGGTTGACCGTAGGCAAGGGTGGGATTGGCGTAGCCCATCGCCAGGAATGGCGTTGTGATGCCACAAGCACGGGCGCGCGCAGCGATCTCAAAGCAGCGGCTGAGCGTGATCCCACGGTCAAGCGCGATCTGGTTGGCTTGCTGAATGACTGGGCCGTCTGCTAAGGGATCGCTGAAGGGCACACCAAGCTCGATCAAGTCAGCTCCAGCGTCGGCGATGGCTTGGATCACGCGTAGCGAGGTCTCGGCGTCTGGATATCCCAGCGACCAATACGGCATCAACGCAGGGCGACCTTGGGCACGGGCGCGCTCAAATGCCGCCGCGATCTCAGCCAGCCCCATTCAGACCGTTTCCCCCAAGCGATGGTAGCGCCCGTTGAAGTAGAGCAGCGGTGTCTCGTCTGGGCGCTGGATGCCAGCGGCTTTGACCAAGCCAATGAAGATGGTGTGATCGCCTGCGTCGAGTGCCTGGGCAACGGTGCAGTCCAGGTAGGCGATGGCGTCGCTGAGCACAGGCGCGCCCGTGGCTTCGAAGCGGTAACGCACGTCCTTGAAGCGCTCCTCGTCGGGGCGACGACCCGCGAAACGATCAGAGATCGGCACCATCTCTTCCGCCAAAAAGTTGACGCAGAACACGCCGCCCTGAACGATCAAGGGATACGTGCGCGTCTGCTTGTTGATGCTCACGAAGACTTCAGGAGGGTTCACACTCAACGAGGAGAACGCGGTTGCAGTCAGACCGTAGATCACGCCGTCGGCTGCGGTGGTGACGATGGTGACGGTGCTTGCCCAGCGGCGCATCACCTGTTTGAATTCATCTGCAGTGACCATGGTTGCGCTGTGCGTTGTTGTATCAGGGATGCCCTTCATCCCTTAAGGCTCAATAGGCACACAGAAGTAAAACGTCGCGCCCTTACCGAGGGTGCTCTCCGCCCAAATTCGCCCGCCGTGTGCCTCGACGATGTGGCGCGCAATAGACAAACCCAGCCCAGTGCCAGCTTGACCGCGGGCGCGGTCTACTTTGTAAAACCGCTCGAAGATGCGCGGCAGCTCCTCGCGTGGGATGCCTACACCTGTGTCGCGCACGCCGACGAGCAACAGCTCATCAGGCTGAAGCCGCGCTGCCTCTGGGTCTTGTTCGGCAAGCTCGCGCAGCTTCTGCTGCTTTTGCTCGGGCGAGCACACGAAGACCACAACACTGCCCTGAGGGGTGAATTTGATCGCGTTGTGCACCAAGTTGGAGAGCACGCGCTGGATCTGCGCCGGGTCGAACAGCCCGTAGGCGTCCTCTGGCACTTCGTTGATTAGCGCCAAGCCCGCCTGTTCCGCTTGCGGGGACAGGCGCGCGATCACCTGCTCGACCGTCTCGCGCATCGAGGCACGAACCATGCGCATTGGGACTTGTCCAGACTCGATCTGCGCCAGGTCAGATAGCTCCTGCACCAGTTGGGTCAGTGCGCTAAGCTGCGTGTTCATCTGATGAATGAGACGCGACTGTACTGGTGTTGGATCGGCTAGGGTTGGCGTGAGTGAGTCCACCAGCAAACGAAGCGCAGCCAGCGGCGTGCGCAGCTCGTGCGAGATGTTTGCAACGAAGTCGCGCCGGGCTCGACCTAAACGCTGAAGCTCGCTGATATCGCGCAGGAAGACAATCGCAATATCGCGCACGGGCACGACTTGAGCGCGATAGGGGCGATTGTGAATGTTGACTGTGCGCGGCAGCCCATTCCGCCCGGACAGCGCATCGAGCGCCAGCATGTCCAGCTCGTACGAGCGCGTCGCCTCAATTAAGCTGCTGCCCAGCGCGCATTTGCCCAAAACTTGTGCTGCTTGATTGCAGGCGGTGATCTTTTGCGCGTCGTCAATGATGAGAATTGGGTCGAAGTTGTGCTCCAGCAGCGCTTTGCGAATGGCTTCGCTGTGCGCAAGGCTGTGCTCGAGGCGGGTGATCTGCACGCGCTGCTTGTAGACAAGGCTGCTGGCTTGCTCGAGGGCGCGCCGAATGCGGTAGTCCCTCACCAACATGATCAGGACAACTACAAGCGCAACGAACAGAGCGACGACCGTTGCCTGGCTTGTCATAACGTCGGCGCCCTAGCGGACACTGCGCCGGTAAAAATATAGCAGACTAACAAGCAGAGCCAACAGAGCAAGCCCAAGCGCTGCCAGTGCGCTCGGCGCGACCCAGCTCGGAAAAGGACGCCCGACGCGGCTGCTGAGCACACGCTCGCGCATGCGCATGACCAGTGTCGGGTCTGGAGAGACAGGCGCTAACGCTTGTCGCAAGCGTGCCTCGAGCCAGCGCTGGTCTTCCTCAGTGAGATGGCGCTTATCCCGCTTCATACACGGCTCCTCAGTTCAAAACACTGCCTCACAGTTCTGGCTGCGCCAGCAGCTCACGGAGCTGAACCAAGGTGCGGTGATACAGCGACTTGATCGCGCCCTCGCTGCGCCCCATGATTTGACCAATCTCAGCGTTAGAAAGCTGCTCAACGAACTTCAGCACGAGCAAATGTTGGCGCTCCTCGGGCAAGCGACGGATGGCGCGCAGCAAGCGAGCGCGCTCTCGCTGAGCGTCAATCAAGTGATCCGCGTCGAGCTCTGCCTCAGGCTGGCGCACGTCCGAGTCGCGTTCGGGCGAGGCATCGAGCGAGACTGCTTGGCGCTTCTGCTGGTCGCGGTGGAAGTTGACCACCAAGTTGTGTGCGATGCGATAGAGCCAGGCGCTGAACGGCGCGCCGATGTCCTGGTAGGCATGGATATGCTTGAGGGCATGCATGAAGACGCGCGCTGTGAGATCTTCTGCGTCCTCAACGTGCCCAACGCGATAGTAGACGTAGCGATAGATCGCAGCGACGTAGCGCTCGTAAAGCACGCCGAACGCTTCCGGGTCAGTCTTGGCGCGCTGGGCAAGCTCACGATCGCTTTCCATGCTCTCCGCGCTGACAGGCGGACTTAGCACAAGTCTTCTTCGATGCAGCGCGCTGCAGCAAGCCCAGACAGCGTAACTAGAGGGACACCGCCACCTGGGTGCACGCTGCCGCTGGCAAAATACAGACGCCGAATCTGAGGGTCGCGGTTGTTGGGGCGGGCAAACGCGGCTAGGCGTGTGTTCGACGAAAACCCGTAGATGGCGCCGCGATGCCCGCCATACAGGTCCTGCAAATCCTGTGGGGTTAGCCTGCGCTCAACGACAAACTCAGGGTGCACCCCGCAAATGCGCTCGAGCCAAGCCATGAGTTTTGCCTTGATGTGTTCTGCGTAGTGCTCGCCCTGGCTGCGCCAATCGAACGCGGGCGAGAGATATGGCGCGTTGACCAGCACAAACCAGTTCTCATAGCCCGGCGGCGCGTGCTCTGGATCAGTCTTGCTCGTGACGCACAAGTAGAGCGTGGGGTCACTGGGTGGCAGGCAACGGTCGAAGATGTCAGCAAATTCGCAGGGGTAGTCGTCGGTGAAGAAGATATTGTGATGGGCGAGCGCGTCGAAGCGACCGCGCACGCCGAGCAGCAACACAAAACCACTGCACGATGGCTCAAGCGGCTGACGTTTGCCATTCGACGGCAGCAAGGTTTGACGGGCAAAGGTGTAGTCCACGTTGCACACGACTGCCTCAGCGTTTAGCGTCTGCCCTTCAGCCGTTCGCACACCAACGGCTGTCCCGTTAGTGACGAGGATTTCAGCCGCAGGCGTGCTGTAGCGAACCTCGACCCCGAGTTCGCAGGCAAGGCGCTCGTAAGCGCGGGCGAGCTGGAACACGCCGCCGCGCGGATACCACGCGCCCTGCGCCATCTCGACGTGCGCAATCACGTTTAGTGTTGCCGGTGCGCGGTAAGGCGAAGAGCCGTTGTACGTCGCAAAGCGGCAGAAAAGCTGCACCAAGTGCGGTGCGTCGAAGAAGGTGCGGATCGCTTGGTGCATCGTGCGCAAGGCGTCAATCTTGAGCACATCGGCGATCGGCAGCCGCACCAAGTCGCGCAGGGTCGGCTTGTGCCGATACAGGAACGGCGCTGCAACGATGTCGTGCAGGCGACGGGCATACTGCATGAAGCGGCGATACCCCTCCGCGTCGCGCTTGCCAAACTGTCGCTCGATTGCCGCAGCCATTTCGTCTTCGTCAGTCACTGCGTCGAGCACAACGCCGTCGCGCCAGAAGTAGCGTGTGACAGGGCGCAGCGGCACAAATTCGACGTAATCGCGCACGTCGCGCCCCGCCGCTCGGAATAGCCGCTCATACACAGGGCGCATGGTGATCACAGAAGGACCGCTATCCCAGCGAAAGCCCTCAGCGCGAACTTCGCCCATCTTGCCTCCAGGGCGGTCGAGCTTCTCGAGCACAGTCACGCGAAAGCCCCTTGCAGCAAGGGCGATGGCCGCACTCAACCCGCCTATACCGGCACCGATGACAATGACACTTGGCGATCGCACGTCTCCGAGCATTCTACGGCTTGTGCAGCGCGGGTGTGTGAGTGCAGAGGTGAAGGCAGGGGATGCTCAATGCGCTCCTTGTTCGCAGCCGGGCGTGCCCTACGCTGCAGATGGCTTCAATACAATCAACCCCGTGGGCAAGCTCCAGCAGAATGTTGGCGCGCTGAACGAGGGTGATGTATTGCGCGAAGCGCTTGCGCAGTGCGAGCGCGCGCTCGTAACTTTGAACGCCGACACGGTTAGACAGCTCTTATGCAACCTGGCGCAGGCAGAGCGGCTGGTGGCGAGTCTTCAGGCGGCTGGAGCTGATGTGCGCCCCGAGGCGCTGCGGCTAGAGACCGTGCAAACACGCCTGTTGCGCCAACCCAATAGGGTGCTCAGCGCAGTTGGCGGCGTCAAGGCATACGCCATGCTGCGCGAGCAGCTTGCTCCGCTCGACCGCAGCGCTCGCTGGTGGCGGCTCGACGAAGTCGCAGCCGAGCAACGCAAACACCTATGGATGCGACTTGGCGTCGTTGCGGCTGTGCTTGCTGGGATCATCGCTCTCGGCTATCTCTTCCGCGACACGTTGTTCCCAGCCGATCCAGTCAATGACGCGATCTTTGCAGCGCAGGCAGCGCTCAGCCAGGGCGAGGTCGGCATCGCGCTCGAGGCAATCCGCAGCGGGCTGGAGCAGGCGCCGGAGAACCCCGCGTTGCTCATCTGGCGCGGTGTCTTGACGGCATCCAGTGACTCAGAAGCGAGCGCACGAGACTTCGACCGAGCGCGCGCCGCGCTCGGCGAGCTTGAGTTTCTGCTTGAGCGGGCGAGCGTATGGCTTTCGGCTGGCGCACCCGAGCGCGCGCTGGAGGACGCTGACGCAGCAGTCGCGCGTGCGCCCGATCGGGCAGAGGCTTACTTTCTGCGCGCGACAGCCCGTGAGCAGCTTGGTCAGCGCGCATTGGCGTTGCAGGACTTGGAGCGCACGGCAGAACTCGCTCAAGCAAGCGGCAACGACGTGCTGTTTGCGACCGCGCGCGTGCGGATTGGGATGCTGCTGCAAACGGCGCCGTAGGTCGCTGCACACTAACTGCGAGCTACTCACCCAGGAACTCGTCAATTGCTGCAAGCAGCGCGGCTATGTCCGCCTCGGTTGTGTCAGCCATATGGGCGATGCGAAATGTCTTGCCCTTGAGCGCGCCGTAGCCGTCAGAGAGGTGCATGTTGCGCTGGGCGAGGAAGGCGTTCAGCGCGCTGATGTCTATCCCGCGCGTGTTCTTGACACAGGTCACCGTGTCCGAGGCATATGGCTCGCGCGGGAACAGGGCAAAGCGCTGCTTCGCCCAAGCGCGCGTCCGCTCAGCTAGGCAGCGGTGGCGAGCAAAGCGCTGCTCTAACCCCTCTGCTAAGATGTCGTCGAGCTGCCGGTCGAGGGCAAACATCAACGAGATCGCTGGTGTGGCGGGGGTATGGTTCTTGCGCAGGAAGGCTTCCATCTCGACGAAGTCGAAGTAGTAGCCGCGGTTACGGACTGTGTGTGCTTTCGCCAATGCTCGGTCGCTAACTGCAGCGAATGCCAACCCCGGCGGCAGCCCCAAGCACTTCTGTGACGAGGTCAGCAACACATCCAGCCCTAACGCGTCGAACTCGATCTTCACCCCGCCGAGTGAGCTGACGGCATCAACGAGGATCAGCGTCTCTGGCGAGAGCGCCTTGACTACAGCCACAATCTCGGCTAGCGGGTTGGTCAAGCCGCAGCTCGTCTCGTTGTGGACGATGGCAATCGCCTCGAAGGGTTTCTTGGTCGGATCGGCTTGGCGCGCCCGCAGCGCAGCCTCGACGAGCTCGGGGGTGATTGGCTCGCCCTCAGGCACAGTGAGGCGGGTTGTTGCCTTGCCGTTGCGCTCGAACACATCCGCCCAGCGCTCGCTGAACGCGCCGCACACGGTTGCCAGCACCCCGGCGTCTGGGTCGTCGCTGACGCAGTTCCGCGCCGCTGCCTCCCATAGCCCTGTGCCGCTAGACGTGCTGAGATACACGCGCTGCTGGGTGTAAAACACCGTTCGCAGCTTGGTCTGGATGCGCGCAAACAACGACTCGAACGCCTTGCCCCGATGTCCGATCATCCACTGGGTCTGCGCCTCGAGGATGTCGCGGCGCACCTCAACTGGGCCGGGGATGAAGAGCTTGATATGTTCAGACATGCACAGCCGATGATAGCAAGGGTGAGCCTCGCGCCTACAAAGTCAGCCGCTCGCTGACAAACCACACTGTGACTGTGATCAGCCCAACCACAAGCATTGGGTCATGCATGTGCTCGCGGTCGTCCATCAGGTTGGATTCCCCGCGCACGAGACGCCATGCAGGGCGCCCGAACACAAACGGCGCCGCCGCAAGGGGAATCGCAAGTAGCCAGAGTGGGATCGTCCCCAGCCAGAGCATCGCTCCGAGGACGCTGGCTGCAGCAACCAGCGAGAGCACCATCAGACACTTTGTCCAGCGCGGACCGAGCCAGTGTGCTGTATGCCTGATCCCTGCTTTGCGGTCAACCGATAAGTCGCGCAGTTCGTTGCTGAGCTGACCGTAGACTGAGATCAGCCCCACGACAAGGACAAACATCCATCCATAGGGTTGCCCCTGACCGTAAGCGAAGTAAGCAGCGAGGAATTGCAGTCCAGCGAGCGACAGGCTGTGCGAGATCAGGTCGGCGATAGGCACTGCCTTCAGGCGGGAGGCGCGCCACGAATAGAGAAAGCCGAGTGCAAGCGCCAGCGTGCCCATCAGCAGCGCCATCCCACCGAGCAAAGCATACAGGCTAAGCACTAGGAGCGCGACAATCGCGCAAGCGATCAATCCAGTTCGCTCTGAAATCAGCCCTGCGCTGATTGGGTTGCGCACGGCTTTGCGCGCGTCCAGAGCATCGTCGGGCGCGTCCACTACGTCGTTGTACATGAAGGCGAAGGCGACGACGAGCAGATTAGCCAGGGTGACCCCGATCAACTTCAGGTCTGGCGTCCCTCCGCCGAGCTTCGCGCCAAAAAGGGTGATGACGACGACAAAGAGCACATATTCGCGGTATCGAGTGAGTTGGATCAGCCCCCGGGTTAGCCGGCGCGCCCATCGGCGAATGATTTTGAAATTGGCGGTCAGCATTCTGGGATTATAGAAAGCAGGCAAGGTGTGTCTCTATCGGGAATCCTCGCTTTGATCGCGCGGGCGAGTCGCTGCCGTAGCCTTTGTCTTCGGTAACGTGTGGGTCGTTGCAGTGTGGACAGTAGGCTTACGCATGAGCTGCAAAGCAAGGCGCGTACTATATGCTGCGACGGATGCGAAACGATGCGCCCTCTATGGTGTGAGGAGGACAAGTGATGCGACTGGTTTATTTAGCGATCTTAACGACAGCACATCTTCTCTCAGCGTGTGCGGTGCTGCAGAATGATGCGCCTGCGCAGCCTCAAGCCACGCCCGCAAGGGGCGAGACGCCGCCTGTTGGTGTGCTGCTGCCGCTCGCTACAAGCGACGCGCCGACCGCAACACTGCCTCCGCTTGAACCCACGCCCACCGCTCAACCAAAACCAACCGTCACGCTGGTCGGGAGGATGTCACCCCTGCCGACGCCTGCGGCTCGCCGCGCGGAGGGTGTGATCCTGCGCTTGGTCGGTGGTTACGGCGGTGTGCCGTTCGAGCTGCGCTATGACCCAGCAGTTTGGCGGCTGATTCCCGACGTGCCTGCAACCCTCGCTCACACTTCCATCCCAGGCTGCGTTTTTGACCCGCAGGCAGGCGGTCGCGGCGCAGATGAGCCGATGTCTGTCGAGAAGCGAATGATCGCTGGCTACGAGTTTGAGGTGCGCTCTTTCTTTGGGGATAACCTAGCCTCGTTTATCTTGTCTCTGCCTGAGGGCTACTATCTCTTCGTCATTGACTTCATTGACCCTGTGCCGCGCGAGACCTTCATCCGCTGCCGAGAGGAAGCAGCGAAGCTACT
>JANWZM010000032.1 GCA_025054635.1 Thermoflexales bacterium | reverse complement strand
AGCTGCTCCAGGCGCTGCTCCGCTGCCTGGGCGCGTTGCTCGGCTGCTTCAGCGCGTTGGCGCTCGGCTTCGGCGCGCTGGCGCTCAGCCTCAGCACGTTGACGCTCGGCTTCGGCAAACGTCGGCACCAGCCGCCCCGCGCGGTCATACACCCGCAGCCAGCGGTTGTCCACACCCCCATACGCCCCAGCCCACACCCCAAGCCACGCCCCCAACGTCTCGCTCCACACCCACCCCCGCTCGTCCGGCACGACTGCCTCATACCTCCTTCCCACTAGCCGCCACGCATACAGCTCTACCGGCGACGCTTGGTCGGCAGGGTCAAGCCCAAAACACACATACTCGGGAATCTGCAGCCGCTCCTCGTAAAGCTGCTTCTTCCGCCCCAAGTCCTCCCGCCGCGTGGACTCCGACAGCAGCTCGACCACCAGGTCAGGCACTTTGTCGTCTTCTTCCCAGATCGCCCAATACCCCCGCCAGCGCTGGATGCTCACCTCGCGCACCACGAACAGGTCGGGACCTTTGTAGTCTGCGGTTTTGTCCTGGTCTGGGCTGAAGTAGAGGAACATGTTGCCGCTGACGAAGAAGTTGGTGCGGTGTGACCACAGGGAGTGGACGCACTCGTCGAGGAGGTTGATTTGCAGGCGATGCCAGGGGGACTCCAAGGGGACGCCGTCCTCTTCGGGGAGTTTGAGGGCAGTCAGCGCTTGCCGCTCCGCCTCGGGATGTCGGGCGGGTGGGTCAGTCCGCGCTGCGGCGGTTCGCAGTTCCACACCATGCATTCTAGCGCGCAGCAGGCACGCCGGCGTGGGGAGTGACTACCATGAATCCAGAGGGTGCGCATTGGGCGCGCGCGGCGCGCCCCAGACGGGCGCATGCAGCGCGCCCCTACAGCGGCTCGGGTCGGAAGGTGCGCAGGGGCGCATGGCGTGCGTCCTATCGTGTCAGAACGCGAGTGCGCGCGGCGCATGCTGCGCTGCTTAGCCCCTAGCCCCTGCTCCCTCTCACAAGATGAGGAGGGAGGATGGAGGCGAGGCAACAACGCTTATTTCGGTATAGATTCGCGCAGTCACGCCTGCACTTCGGCGCTTCCGCGCGCTCCGCTTACAATCGCGGCACTGATGGCAGAGGACACCGTATTCGGCAAAATCGTGCGCGGTGAAATTCCCGCCCGAATCGTCTATCAAGATGAGGAGGTCACTGCGTTTCACGACATTGCGCCTGTCGCGCCGACGCATCTCCTGATCGTCCCAAATAAGCCCATCCGCACGCTCAATGACGCCACGCCTGAAGACGGCGCCCTGCTGGGCAAGCTGCTGCTCACCGCGCGGCGGCTGGCGCACGAACTTGGCGTTGCCGAGCAGGGATACCGCTTGGTGCTCAACTGCAATCCGGACGGCGGGCAGAGTGTGTACCATCTGCATGTGCACCTGCTGGCAGGTCGCAAAATGACCTGGCCGCCAGGCTGAAAGGCGGATGGCGACGAAGTTCCTAATCACAGGCGGCGCAGGCTTTCTTGGCGCTGCCCTAGCAAACACACTTGCGCGCCAGGGACATGTGGTGCGCGTGATTGATGACGCCAGCACGGGTGATCCCTCCCGTCTTGACCCAGCCGTCCATTTCACGCGAGGCGATGTCAATGATGTGCCTAAGCTGTGGTCGCTGTTGCAGGGGGTGGACTGCGTCTTCCACCTCGCCGCACGGGTCTCGGTCAGCGAGTCCGTGCTTTATCCGCGCGAATACAACGCGACGAACGTCGGCGGCACCGTCGCCCTGATCCAAGCTGTCCGCGACGCGGGGGTGCGCCGGATTGTGTTTGCCTCTTCTGGGGCAGTATATGGTGAGCAGCCCGAGGAGCGCGTGCGCGAGGATGCGATTCCAAACCCTGGCTCGCCGTATGCAGTCAGCAAACTTGCTGCCGAGTATTACATCAACACGATTGGCGCGCTGTGGGGGATTGACACAGTGATCCTGCGCATTTTCAACGCCTACGGTCCAGGTCAGCAACTGCGCGCCTCGCACCCACCTGTCGTCCCGGCGGTGATCCGCCAGGCGCTGACGGGTGGCTCGATCATTGTCCACGGCGATGGGAAGCAGCAGCGCGACTTCGTCTACGTGGACGACGTGGTGAGCGCGCTCATCGCGGCTGCTGGTGCGCTCAACGTCAATCGCCTGATCATCAACGTTGGCAGCGGCGTGCCCAGCAGCATCAACGAGCTCGTGGCTACCGTCGGGCGCGTCCTCGGCAAAGAGTTAACCCCGCTGCGCGTCACTGCGGAGAGCGGCGGCGTCTCGCGATTGTGCGCAGACCTCAGCCGCGCGCGCGAGCGATTAGGCTATGTGCCGCGCGTCTCGCTCGAGGAGGGCATTCGTCGAACCATCGAGGCTTGGCGCAGCAATCACAACCTGCCCTAGTTCGGCGAGGCGGTAGAAGTCCCCTCAGCAGCGAGGCGTTGGCTGAGTTCGGCGAGTGCCTCGAGCTTGCGCAAGGCTGCGCCGCTGCGGATGCTCTCGCGCGCCATCTCGATCCCAGTGGCGATGTCTGGCGCAGCGTCCGCGGCGTAGAGCGCAGCCCCCGCGTTGAGCAGCACAACGTCCGTGCGCGCTGGGATGTCCTCGCCGGCGAGGATCGCGCGTGTGATTGCAGCGTTGAAATCTGGCGTCCCCCCGCCAAGCTCGTCCAAGGTCGCAGGCTTGAAGCCAAACGCCAATGCATCGAGCTCGTATTCGACAATCGTCCCGTGGCGCACCTCGGCGACGTAGTTCAACCCCACGGTGGTGAGCTCGTCAATGCCAGCGACCTGAGGTGAGGTGCTGCTGACGACAAGCGCATGCGCTGTCTCCAATTGCAACAGCACTTCCGCCATCAGGCGCACGTAGCGCCGATCCCACACCCCGAGCAGATGATGGCGCGCCAGGGCGGGGTTGCTCGGCGGGCCAATGATGTTGAAGATCGTGCGCTGCCCGATCTCACGCCGCGGTCCAGCGACACTTTTCATGGCTGGATGATGGATCGGCGCAAATGCAAAGCCGATGCCTATCTCGTCAATGCATTGACCGACCTGCTCAGGTGAGAGGTCAACGCGCACGCCGAGCGCGTTGAGCACGTCTGCGCTGCCGCTCTGCGACGAGGCAGCGCGGTTGCCATGTTTAGCGACGGGCACACCTGCACCTGCCACCACGAACGCTGCGGTCGTGCTGATGTTGAACGTGTTGCTCTTATCGCCCCCCGTGCCGACCACATCGATCAAGCGATGTTGTTGGCGGGTGGGGATACGCCGCATGTGCGCGCGCAGCGCACGGATGCTCCCGACGACCTCATCGGCGCTCTCACCCTTCATGTGCAGCGCAGCCAAGTAAGCCCCGATCTGAGCGGGCGTCGCTGCACCAGACATGATCTCATTCATCACCGCCTCAGCCTCCTCAGCTGTGAGTGACGTGTGGGTGAACAGCTTGGCGATGGCTTGCTGGATCATTGCGCTGAGATTATCTGCGATTAACCAGAGGCGCTCAATGGTTACCCACTAACACAGTGTGCAGCCGTGCAGACCCTGCTTGACACAAGGGCACATCGCGCGTTGCGGATTTGTGCAAAGCCATCCAAAAGCAGCAAGATCGCTTATCATCCCGCTATGGTACGGCTGAAGCTAGTGGCAGCGACAAGCGCAGCGTTGAGCCTGTGCGCGGCTGCTGCTAGTGGGTGTGGGACAAGCGCAAGCCCAAACGCACGATTTCTCCCCTCTGAGGACACCTCACTCTGTCACCCAAGCACTGCCCTGCGCTTGAGCCAAGCACAGCTTTACTCAGACGAGATTGGGCGTTGGTCTCTGATCGGCGAGGTGATCAATCCTCACGCCCGCCCTGTCCAGTTCGTCATAGTCCACATCGCGGTGCGAACAAGCCCAGAAGCCCCCCTGCAAACCGAGCAGCAGTATGCCGCCACAGGGGTGATGGCGAATGGGCGAATACCCTTCCGCTTGTTGCTGCGATTGGTTGGGATCCGCAGCGGAGCGCAGGTGAGCGTTGCCGCTTGCAGTGACGACGAACGGCTAAGCCAGGTGCCGCTACCAGACCGCTACCGTGCGCTCGCGTTGGAGGAGGTCAAGATCCAAATCACGAACGCTGGGAGCGCTCGGGTCACAGGACGAGTGCGCAACGTCGGGTCGAGCGACGCGAACAAAATTCGAGTGGTTATCGGCTTGTATGACGCAACCCGCCAACTGGTCGGCGTTGCTGAGGCAAGTGTGACGGACCTGGCTTCGCTGACCGTGGGCAGCGCCGTGTCGTTCACAGCGACGACAAATCGCGTGTTAGGCGGGATCAGCCCTGAGTATTTGCTCGGCGTTGTTGAGGGCGCTGCGCTGTCATCGGCTGAGGCAGGCAGCCCCTAAGCCGAGTGGCTGGAGGTGTGCACATGGAAGATCGTCACTTCCCTCCCCCCTCCGACGGTCAACCTCTGCCTGAAGAGGTGATTCAGGTGCTGATTGAGGTCGCGCGGCGGTCGCGGGCGTTCTCTTATGCGCCCTACTCGCGTTACCGCGTTGGCTCAGCCTTGCTTGCAGCGTCGGGGAACGTGTATAGCGGCGTCAACGTCGAGAACGCCTCCTACGGGTTAGCGATCTGCAGCGAGCGCACGGCGTATGTTAAGGCGGTCAGCGAGGGCGAGCGCGCTTTTGTCGCTATCGCAGTCGTCACTGACGATGGGGGAAGCCCGTGTGGAGCGTGTCGCCAGTTCATGGCTGAGTTCGGCTTGCACACGGTGGTCATCCTTGCCAACGAAAAGGGGGAGTACCAGCTCACAACTGTCGGTGCTCTGCTGCCGAGCGCCTTCACCCCAGCAAACCTGCAGACCAAGCCATTGCGCGGACGCAAGCCACACAGGACGGCTGAAGCACCTTCCGGCGCGAGCTTGGCTCGCAGGCGCAGCAAGCAGCGAGTGGAGTGAAGTTGTTGAGCGTGCTGGGCAGCCCCTCCGCACGCTGTGACGTGCGCGCCTCGGATTGAATCTAACGGGTGTGACGATCATGTGGCAAGTAGAAACGTCTGTTCAGGCTGCCTCTGCGCAGCAGTTGCTCGAGCTAATTCGCGGACGGCGCACGCATAGCCCGAAGGAGATCTCGCCGACAGCTCCAGTTGCGCTGGAGGACATCAAGCTGATGCTTGAAGCGGCACGCTGGGCGCCAAACCACGGCTTGACTGAGCCGTGGCGCTTCACCGTGTTTATGGGTGAGTCGCGCCGCTTGCTTGGCGAGCGCTTCGCCGAGGCTTACCGCCTACTGACACCTGCTGACAAGTATGACCCTCAGGCGGAGCAGTTCCAGCGTCAGCGTCCATTGGCTGCGCCCGTGTGGATCAGCATCGGCATGTTCCGCAGCGGCGATGATCGAATGCCTGAGTGGGAGGATCTCGCCTCAGTGTCCATCGCAGCTCAGCACATCATGCTCGTCGCTCATAGCTTGGGATATGGGTCGAAGTGGGTCACGGGCGAGATTCCGCTGCACGACCGCGTGCGCGACTTGGTTGGCTTGCAGCCTCCCTCGCGCCTGTTGGGGTTTGTCTTCGTCGGTCGCCCTGCGGAGGGCGCCAAGCCCACAAGCTCGCGTTCGCCCATCGAGGACAAGGTCGTCTGGCTTACCTGAGCTTGGGATAGCCTTTGCTCACCCCTGCGCTCCTCTCCCTGAGCTTTTCATTACCCACATCTCAGATATCCCCTGGGAGAGGCGCAGGGGGTGAGCATCGGGCGTGCGCGGCGCGCCCCAGAGATGGGCGCGTGCAACGCGCCCCTACAGCCGCTCGGGTCAACAGGTGCGTAGGGGCGCATTGCGTGCGCCCTGTCGTGCCAGAACGCGGGCGCGTGCAGCGTGCCCCTGCCCTGTCATTCCTCTGTGCTTTGCGGGCTTTCTTGCCGCTTGTGCTTCCAAACATGGACGCTGTGCAAGTTGGATGAGCTTCTCTGCAAGGTTGTGGTAGTCACTCCTGCACGCCTCTAGTTTCGGGGGGTATGATTGCAGCGTGCACTCAGACAAAGCAGCCTACGTCTCGACCGCGCCAGCCTGGACAGTTGCCAAAGGTTTGTGGGTCAGCTTGCGCCCGAAGCAGTGGATCAAGAACCTGTTTGTGTTTGCGCCGCTTGTCTTCGACAGCAAGCTGTTTCAGCCTCAACCGCTTGTCAACACGCTGGTTGGCTTCGCGGCGCTGTGCGCGATTTCTTCCAGCGTGTATTTGCTTAACGACTGCGCTGACCGCCGGGCAGACCAGCAGCACCCCAAAAAGCGCAACCGACCAATCGCGCGCGGCGATGTGCCTGTGGGCGTCGCGATTGGCGCAGCGATAGTCCTCGCGCTCACCGCGCTGGGGGTGGGTTTTGTAGTGCACGTTGCCTTTGGCTTGATTCTCGCTGGCTACCTTGCTGTAACGAGTGCCTACACTTTTAAGCTCAAGCACGTCGTTTTGCTCGATGTGTTCGTGCTTGCATCTGGGTTCGTGCTGCGTGTTGCGGCAGGCATCCCCCTGGTCGAAGCCGAGCGTTTCTCGCCGTGGCTCTACACCTGCGCTGGGCTGCTTGCGTTGCTGATCGGCTTCGGGAAGCGACGCGCGGAGCTGGTTGACTTGAAAGGGAGTTCTGCGACGCGCGCGATTTTGGCTGAGTACAGCCTTCCGCTGCTTGACCAGATCATTGCCATCATCACGGGCGCGCTCATTGTGTCTTACACGTTTTACACCTTTTCTGCGCCGCAACTACCACCGAACCACACCATGATGCTCTCTGTGCCGCTAGTCGCCTACGCCCTGTTCCGGTATCTCTACTTGATGCATGTCAAGGGGATGGCGGGCGCTCCAGATGAGCTTGTCCTCAGAGATCGTCCCCTTCAAGCTGCCTTCCTTGCTTGGGCAGGCGTGGTCATCCTAGTGATCTACGTGCTGGCTTAGCTTGCTGCGTCATCTTTCAGAATCGCGAGGAGATGCGCCTGGGCGCTTCTGCTCCGCGTAGGCGAACGCCAGCCACGGCTGCGAGATGCTCGATACTGTAGCCGTGTGCTTTCCCTGGCGGCACACTCAGCCGATAATCAGTGTATGCAGGCGACTGCCGAAGCGATTATCCATGCGCTGACTGAGGGCGGCTATCGCATCACCCGTCCGCGTCGCGCCGTGATCGAGGTGCTATGCGCGACGCCTGAGCTGCTCGATCCCATCGAGTTACTCGACCGCGCAAAAGCGCACTACCCCCGCGTCGGTCTGGCGACCGTCTATCGCACTCTGGACGTGCTTGAGCAGAACGGTCTAGCTCGACGGATCTCGCTCAACGGCAAAACGCGCGTCGTCGCTTGCGGCAATCTGTCTTTGCACTACCATCTCATTTGCGTTCGGTGCGGGGTCGTTGTCGAGATGCACGATGCGGACACCGGGCGGGCGCTTGAACGCAGCGCGTTCGAACATGGCTTCGCTCTGGAGCACTCCCCGGTTGAGATCCGCGGCGTCTGCGCGAAATGTCGCTGAGCAGCGGTGAAACAGCCACACTGATCTGCGCAGACTGCCTTGAGGTGTTGTCGAGCCTGCCCTCAAACTGTGCGCGCCTGATTTATCTCGACCCTCCTTTCAACACCCGCAAGCGGCGTTGCACGCGCTTAGCGAGCTTCGAGGACGCCTTCGGCACATCCGCTGAGTACGTTGCATTTCTGCAGCCTCGCTTAGAGCAGATGCACCGTGTTCTCGATGAGCGCGGCTCGCTTTTTCTGCACTGCGACTGGCGCACGAGCCACCATGTGCGCTTGTTGCTGGACAGCGTGTTTCTTCCCCATGGCGGCTTGTGCGTGAATCAGATCATCTGGCACTACGGTCTAGGCGCGAGCCGCTCGACGCGACGACTGCTCACCAAGCACGATGTGATTTTCTGGTATGCGCGCAGCGAGGACTACGTGTTCAACCCGCTGCGCTTGCCACCGACGCCAGCCATGGAGCGCAAATACTGTCACCGCGCCCCTGATGGGCGACGCTACATGGTTAGCTACGGTCGGCGCTACTTCTGCAAAGGCGGAAAGCTGTTGGACGATGTTTGGGACATACCAGCAATTCCGCCAACAGCCGCAGAGCGGGTCGGCTACCCGACACAAAAGCCACTGGCGCTCCTGCAGCGCATCGTGGGCTTAGCCAGCGAGCCAGGCGATTTGGTGCTCGACCCGTTTTGCGGAAGCGGCACGACGCTGGTTGCGGCAAAACTGCTCGGGCGGTGCTGGCTGGGGATTGACATCAATCCCGACGCAATTGCAATCGCAAGCCAACGGCTTGCACAGATCGGCTGAGACGTGCTCTATTGTGGACTCATGCCGTGGAAGCTGCGCCTGCCCAGCGACGCAGGTGTAGATGCGTGACCGCAACGGCGAGCGCATCAGCCGCATCGTCAGGCTTCGGCGCTTGGTCTAGCCTGAGCAACAAGCGCACCATCTCCTGCATTTGGCGCTTGTCGGCTTTGCCGTAGCCAGACACAGCCTGTTTGACTTGCAGCGGGGTGTACTCGAAGAGCGGCAGACGCGCTTGGTAAACGGTGAGCAGCACAACGCCGCGCGCCTGACCGACAGACATTGCAGTGCGGGCGTTTGTGGCGAAGAAGAGCGACTCGATGGCAGCTTCGTTTGGCTTCCATCGGGCGATCAAGGCGCTGAGCTGCGCGTTCAAGTCGCCCAGCCGCGCTGGAAGTGAGGCTGCCTGCGGGGTCGTGATGACGCCATACGCAAGTGCGGTCAGCGTTCCATCGGTTGCCTCTGCGACGAACGCATAGCCCGTTGTCGCCAGACCAGGGTCAACCCCAAGCGCGATCATCACGCACAAACACACAAGGGCTGGACGCTCGCCAGCCCTTGTCAGCGCTTAGTGGGCAACGCTTCCTAAGCGGCAACCTCTTCAGCAGGCATCTGCAGGTTGTGATACACCTGCTGCACGTCGTCCATCTCCTCCAGCGTCTCGATCAAGTTCATGACCTGGGCTGCTTTGTCCTTGTCGAGCTCGATGTAGCTGCTAGGGAGCATGGTCAACTCAGCGCTCGCCAATTCAAAGCCGCGCGCAAGCAACGCTTCTCGAACTGCGCGAAAGCTCTCTACGCTCGTGGTGATCTCAATTGCCTCGTCGCCGATGTCAATATCGTCTGCGCCTGCCTCAAGCGCCGTCTCGAAGACGACATCGGGATTGACTTTGTCTGTGCGCTCGATCACGATGACGCCTTTGCGGGAGAACTGCCAGGCGACAGCCGCGCCCTCAAACTGGCCGCCAGCACGGGTGACAACCCTCCTTAGTTCGGCGACCGTGCGGTTGCGGTTGTCTGTGAGCACCTGGATCATGGCTGGCACTTTGTGGGGCAGGTAGACCTCATAGGTGATTTCTTCAAGGGCTTCGCCGTCACCGCCTTGACCCGAGGCGCGAGCGATTGCGCGCTCGATGTTTTCCTTCGGCATGTTCGCTGCGCGCGCGCGGTCAATCGCTAAGCGCAAGCGAAAGTTCGCATCTGGGTTTGGGCCGCCCTCACGGACGGCGACCATGATCTCGCGCCCCAGGCGAGTGAACAGCGCACCGCGCTTTGCGTCGTTGGCGCTCTTTGCGCGCTTGATCGTTGCCCATTTGCTATGACCCGACATATCTCACCTCGTCTCTCAGCGCACCTCACGCGCGCATTGCACGACTCAAGCCGTAATTTTACTTCGCGTATTCGACCGCCCGCGTCTCTCGGACAACCGTCACTTTAATTTGACCGGGGTATTCCATCGTCTCCTCGATTCGCTTTGCCAAGTCGCGGCTAAGCTGGATGCAGGCATAGTCGTCGATCGCATCAGGCTTAACGATGACGCGCAGCTCGCGCCCAGCTTGGACGGCGTAGGCTTCAGCAACCCCCTTGAAGCTGCGCGCTGTCTCCTCGAGCTGCCGCACGCGCCTGACGTAGGTTTCAAGCGTCTCGCGGCGCGCGCCAGGGCGTGCACCGCTGATGGCGTCGGCGATCTCGACGATCACTGCTTCGACAGTCTCCTGGGGCACGTCGTGGTGATGGGATTCGACGCAATGGATCACTTTCGGGTTGATGTTGTAGCGGCGCAGCAGCTCAACGCCGAGCTGGACGTGGGTGCCCTCGCTTTCGCGGTCGAGCGCCTTGCCGATGTCGTGCAGCAGCCCGCCCATCTTGCACACTTTAACGTCGGCTTTCAGCTCAGAGGCGAGCAGTCCCGCCAGCTTGGCAGTCTCGACCGAATGGTAGAGCTGGTTTTGCCCGTAGCTGGTGCGGTATTTCAGACGCCCGAGCGTCTTGATGATCTCGCTGGGCAGACCAGGGACGCCTGCCTCGATTGCAGCGCGTTCGCCTTCTTCCGCCATGATGCGCTCAACCTCGCGGCGAGCATCCTCGAGCACCTTTTCGATGCGGGAGGGGTGGATGCGACCATCGCGGATCAGCACTTCGAGCGCCCGCCGGGCGATTTCGCGGCGGACAGGGTCGAAGCACGAAATGGTGACTGCCTCGGGGGTGTCGTCAACAATGAGGTCAACGCCGGCGATCTGCTCGAAGGTCTGCACGTTGCGCCCGTTGCGACCGATGATGCGTCCTTTTGCTTCCTCGCTTGGCAGCTCGACGACGGTGACTGCGCGTTCAGCGACGACGTCTGTCGCCACGCGCTGCATTGTCTCGACGATGAGCTTGCGCGCGCGCTGTTCAGCTGTCTCGCGCGTCTCAGCCTCAACTTCGCGGATCACCCGCGCCATCTCCGTGCGAGCAGTCTCGCGGACGATGCTGAGCAGCTCCTCGCGCGCTTGCTCGCGCGTCATCCCAGCAAGCTCCTGTAGGCGCGCTTCTAGCGCCTGCAGGCGCTCTTTTTGGAGCTTTTCGAACTCAGCCTCGCGCTTGTCGAGGCTAGACTGTCGCTGGTTGAGCTGGCGCTCGCGCTTGTCATTGCGCTCGCGCATCTGCTCAAGTTCCTCGCGCCGCCGTTTCAGGCGGTCGTCCTCGCGCTGGAGTTCGGCGCGGCGGTCTTTAACTTCTTTCTCGAACACCTCGCGCTCGCGCAGGATCTCGTCCTTTGCCTCGATGAGGATCTGCCGCGCTTTTGCCTGGGCTTCGCTGAGCGCCTTCTCAGCTTGCGCGCGCAGGATCGCTCCTTCGTCTTTCGCCTGTCGCCGACCGATCCGATAAAACACCACTCCTGAGATGATGGCTGCGACAAGCACCGTGATTGCCTCTGCGATGATTCTTAGATCCATGGTGTCTCCTGGTTGTCCTGGTGGAGACAACGCGGAGACAGGGCGTCGCCTAGCGATGTATCTGACCTTAACCGTTTGGCTCAACCTGTCGCGCAGGTCAAATTGCCTACCTGCGCGTCACTCAACCGAGAACATCCCCTTCAGACGGCGTCCCAGCGCTCAACGCATGCTCCACCCTTGCCAAAACGTCAGTGACCGTGTCGTAGTCAAACCCTTTTCTCAACAAAAACGCACTTATGCGGCGCTTGCGCTCAAGCGGCGCAAGCCCGCGCAGCTTGGGCAGGTGGGATTGAGCGAGGCGCAGGGCTATCTCCTCATCGCTGGGCACCGACGCGAGTGCGCGCTGGATCGCTTCGTCGGCGAGACCTTTCTGGCGCAGCTCGCGAGCGATGGCGCGTCGGCTGCGCGGGCGAGCACGAACGCGGCTTTCCGCCCACGCCTGAGCGAAGGCGAGGTCATCAACCAACCCCACGCGCTCCAGCCCAGCCAGCGTGCGCTCAATGTCCTCTGCGGCTATTCCTGCACGCGACAGCCGTTGGCGAATCTCCGTGGCTGAGCGCGGGCGATACGCCAGCAGCCCCAGGGCGCGCAACCGTGCTTGTTCCTCACGCTCTGCCGCTTGCAGTGCCTCAATGCGCTCGTCGCTCAAATGCTGTCCAACCTTCAGCCCCGCAGCAACTACCAAGCTCAAGGTCATTGCTTTTCGGCCGTCAACATAGACGCTGACACGCCCCTCACGCCCCCTTGAGTGTGCTTTAAGGGCTGTGATTGTTCCTGCCACTCCCCTTTATTGTAATGCAGGGAGCAGGCCAGCGAGTGCCCAAGCGGACGCATCGCACGGCGCTTTGCTCTGTCCTCACGCCCATCTCTTCTCCCTCGGGGAAAGCCTGTGTCATCTTTGCTCAAGCCTCGAGCTCGACACGGAACATGCGCGACGCAGCATCAGCCACCATACTAGATCCTTTACCCGAGTGTGTGCACTCAGCGAGGTGTGCCAGAATTGACAGCTAGCATGAGCTCTTCTGCGCCTGTGACATACCAAGTCGAGTTCCAGGAATTGGTCGAGGGTCGCGCTGTGCGGGTCAGTGTGCGGATCGAGGGCGACCCATCCGCAGCAACACCGCTGATCCTCGAGCTGAGCGAGGCGGTCAGCCGCGCGCTGCGCGCGGCTGCACAAGCCAAGCCGCTGATGGCAGAGCCAAACCCTATCGCGGCTCGCGCGGCGCTGCCTAATGCTGCGCCTGCAGCGCTCGAGCCACCTCCGCGCGTCGAGGCGTCGTCATCGCAAGCCGTCTTA
This sequence comes from Thermoflexales bacterium, assembly GCA_025054635.1. Taxonomy (GTDB): domain Bacteria; phylum Chloroflexota; class Anaerolineae; order J036; family Brachytrichaceae; genus DRWP01. The sequence continues at coordinate 9,125 of JANWZM010000032.1, read as the reverse complement.
GCGCCCTCGGCGCAGCCGCAGCCTGACGGGCAAGCCCAAGCCAGTGGGTCGCCTGCTGCGCAGACCGAGCCAGTTCCTTCGTCGCCCCCCGTGACTTCAACGCCGAGCGCATACGCCCAACCTGAGCCAGCTTTAGCGCAACACCAATCAACAGAACCAGCGACGCTGCTTTCCCCGCCAGCGCCGAGCGTGCAGACGCCCCCCGCGGTAGCCTCAGCTCAAGCTGAGCCGCCCGTAGCCGCCCTCTCTCCCACGCGAGCAATCTTTGGGCGGCTGAGCGCTGTGTTTGGCGTGGCGCTGCTGGCAGCGGGGATCGCTGCGCCGCTGATCGCGCCAGTCGAGGTGCGCCGCAATGTGCTGCCGATCACCGTCCTGTGTGGCACAGTAGGCGTGCTGCTGCTGTTCTCGTCGGTGCTGTCGCCCGCGCCTTCTCCTCCAGCGGCGAAGCCTGCACCTGCGCCGCGCCAAGCTGCGCCGCGTCCAGCGTTGTCTTATCGCAAGGGGCGGACGCCGCTGCAAACGGCGCTGGGCTTGCTTGTCGGAGGGTTGTTTGTGCTTGCTGGGTTGAGCGCGCCGGTGTTGCTTGGCGCGTCCACGGCAGATGAGCGTTTCCTGCTGATGATCGGCTTTGCGCCAGTGACCGTAATCGGCTTCTTCCTGATCGCGATCTACGGCAACTTCCTGAACACCCGCTCGGCGCCTGTGCCGGCGCGCGCGTCCGCGAGCGCCTCGCCTCGCGCTGTGCCGCCGCGGTCAGCGCGCGCGGACACAACCCCTGAGTACCGCGCCTTCGTCCCTGTGATGGTTGCCGCGCTGGTCGTGTTGATGGTCGCTATCCTGTTGCTAGTTTTGGTCGGCAATATCGTAACTGCGCTGCGGTGAGCCACCTGCTCAGCGGGTCGGCGCAAGTGTTCCTCGCCGCGGCGCTGTGGGGCACGTTCGGCGTCAGCGTGCGTTTGCTGGACGGGCTTGCGCCGACTGACGCGCTGTCCGTCGGGTTCTTCCGTCTAGCGTTCTCTGCGCCAGCGCTTGGGCTTGCCGGCGTGGCTGCGCTGGGCAGGCAAGTTTGGCGCGTCGAGCGACGCGACCTGCCGCTGATGGCGCTGGTCGGCGCGATGATGGCGCTGTATCAGGTGTGCTACGTCAGCGCAGTGCAGCAAGCGGGCGTAACGCTCGCTGTGCTGGTCACCCTGTGCAGCGCGCCGGCGATTGTCGCGGTGCTGGCAGGGGTATTCCTCAAAGAGCGGCTGACTCTTGCAGTCGGCGGCGCGCTGGCTGCTGCGCTTGTCGGCACGGCGTTGTTGGTTAACCCTCAAGGCGGGCCAGTCGAGGCAAGCCGAGCGTTGCTGGGCGCAGCGTTTGCGCTCGGCGCAGCAACAGCATACGCTGTGGTCACGCTGCTTGGGCGAGCGTTCGCTGCCCGCTACCACCCTTTGCAGCCGCTGGTGATCGGCTTCCCGTTTGGGGCAGCGTTGTTGCTGGCGTTCGCGCTGCCGAACGGCTTAGCGCTAGGCTACCCGCCTCTGGGCTGGGGCATCCTGGTTTGGCTGGGACTGGGTCCGACCGCGCTAGCGTATGTGCTGTTTTTTAACGGGATGAAACGCACGCCGGCAACCGCAGCCAGCGTGATCGCATTGGCGGAGCCGCTGACGGCGACGACGCTGGCGGCAGCCCTGTTCGGCGAGCGGCTCGGCGCCACGGGTGGACTTGGCGCGGCGTTGCTGGTCGCCGGAGTGCTGGCGCTGCTGGTGAAGCCGCCGAGGTCAGCGTAGCCTCGCCTGTGCAGGCAAGCGACCGTTGCCGCAGGCGCGCTCAGCGCGCGGCGATGGCATATGTGCCGCTTCGACATGTTAGCGCTCAGGAGCGTGCGTTGACGCACTTTTATGTTATCTCGATTGTCCCAACCACGGCTCCGCACCTCTTGGGTTGATGTTCTGCTCTCCTGCGAGGCTTTTCATTACTCACATCTCAGGCAGCCCTCTGGGAGAGGGGCAGGGGGTGAGCATTGGGCGCGCGCGGCGCGCCCTTACGACTGCTCAGGTTGACAGGCGCGTAGGGGCGCATTGCGTGCGCCCCGCATGGCGTGCGCCCTGTCGTGCCAGAACGCGGGCGCGCGCGGCGCGCCCCTACAGCAAACACGGACGCTGGACAGGTTGGGTGCGCTTCTCTGCAGCGTTGTGGGTAATGGGTAGCCTGCGAGGAGAGGGTAAGGTTGCATCATGCACTGTGTCAACTGAGGGCGTAGGCTTATAATCTCCCAGAGAAGCGCACGGCTGACTTGCGCTGCCGCCTGCAGGAGGCAAATAGCTCGATGGTTGAAGTAAAGGTTGAGGCGATCCGCGTAAATCTAATGGGCTCCTTCCGCGCCGTGATCCTGAAAGATACTGCTTCGGGACGTTCTCTGGCGATCTACATCGGTCAGCCCGAGGCAGACGCGATCGCAATTCAGTTGACAGGCGTCCAAGTGCCGCGCCCGCTGACACATGACTTGATCGTCAGCATCCTCAAGGCGTTGGGCGTGACTGTGCGCTACGTCGTCGTCAACGAGCTGCGCAACGACACATACTATGCGCGCATCATCCTCAAGACGAAGGACGCAAAGGAGCTTTCCATTGACTCGCGCCCAAGCGACGCCATCGCCATCGCAGTACGCATTGGATGCCCAATCTACGTGGACGAGGACATCATGCTGCAGCACGGTCAGCTTCCAGAGCCAGAAGAGGTCGAGGCGGCGGAAAGCAGCAGCGAGGAGGAAGAGGACTTGGGCGCCTTCAGCGACTTCCTCAAATCGCTCGACCTCGATGACCTCGATAAGGACAAAGACAAGTAACGGTATTGCCTGCCCCTGTGCGCGCCTGCTCTGGGAGAGCAGGCGCATTTTGTGTGGTTCAGCTTCTAGTGTTCAGATACGCAGCGCATCGTGCACTCGCTCGCTCTCGCCCCTGCGCCCCTCTACCTACTGGGGGAGAGGGGACGAGGGTGAGGGCAGACCAACACGCCTTGCTGCCTACCCACGTGGTGCCTTTCTCCTGCTTTTAGTCTCTATGTCGCTCATCGCTGCCATCCACGTTGTTTTGCTGCTTGCACTGGCGTTGTATTCAGTGCATCACTTGACGCTGATCGTCTTGTGCCTTGCAAAGCGGCGCGCGGATGCGAACGTGCTACCCTCTCCTGCGGAAGCAGCGCTGCCCACGGTCACCGTGCAGATTCCGGTCTACAACGAGCGCTTCGTGGCTGAACGGGTGATCGAGGCTGCCGCAGCGCAAGACTACCCCGCTGACAAGCTGCAGGTGCAAGTCCTAGATGACTCTGACGATGACACTGTTGCTGTGATTGACCGAGCCGTAGCGAGGCTCAAGCAAGAGGGCAAATCGGTCAGCGTAATTCGGCGCGAGCAGCGGGCGGGATACAAGGCAGGGGCGCTTGCGGCGGGCTTGGCGCAGACGCACAGCGAGCTGATCGCCATCTTCGACGCTGATTTTGTGCCTGCGCGGGACTTCCTGCGCCGAGTGATCGTCGAGAAGGCAGCCTTCGCTGACCCAGCAGTGGGGTTTGTTCAAACGCGCTGGACATTTGCCAACCGAGAGGACAACGCATTGACGCGCGCGCAAGCCGTCGCGCTGGACGTTCACTTCCTCGTCGAGCAGCCCGCGCGCGCTGCAGCAGACCTGATGCTGAACTTCAACGGCTCGGCGGGAATCTGGCGGCGCGCGTGCATCTTGGACGCTGGAGGGTGGCAAGCTGACACGCTGACGGAAGACCTAGACCTGAGTTACCGTGCCCAACTGCGCGGCTGGCGGGCGGTTTATCTGCCTGACGTGTGCGCGCAAAGCGACTTGCCTGCGGATATGTCGAGCTACAAGCGCCAGCAGGCGCGCTGGGCGCGCGGCTCAATCCAAGTCGCCCGCAAGGTGTTGCCTGCGCTGCTGAGCAGCCGGCTCAGCCTGCTCGCTCGCCTCGCAGGCTGGTTTCACCTCACGGGATACGCCGTTCACGCCCTCATCCTGCTTCTGGCGCTGACCACCCCAGCGCTGGCGCTCGAATCAACCGCGCTTGGCAGTGCGTCGCTCCCGGGCTGGCTTGGGGCAGTCGGGCTGATCTGCGCTGCGCCGCTCGTCTCGATGGCGCTTGCTCAGCGCATGCAGCAACGGGGCTTGGGCGACACCCTGCGCGGGATGCTCGACGCCGTGCTGGTTGGCGTCGGCGTCGCCTTCTCCAACACTCGGGCGATGGCGCAAGCCCTGGTCACCCCGCAGGTCGGCACATTTGACCGCACGCCGAAGGGCGACCCCGCGCAGGGCTCAGCCTATCGCGCACTGCCGGACTGGACGATGTGGGCGGAGCTTGGCTTGTCCGCGATCGCCTCAGCCGCGCTGCTCCTTACCGTCCTCGAGGGCGCCTGGGCGTTCGTGCCGACGCTGGCGCTATACAGCTTGGGGTTCGGCAGAGTTTGGCTCGACCAAGTTCGCAGCCGAAGTGCCGCTCGCGTCCCAGCCGCCATGCGGCACGCGCTGCAGTTGGACAAGGGCTATCCTTCGGGTCGCTAGCTGATGGGTGCAGCCTACGACGTGCTCATTGTTGGCGCTGGTCCAGGCGGCTCAGCCGCAGCGCACGCGTTGGCGCAACGCGGCTTGAACGTGTTGTTGCTGGACAAGGCGCACTTCCCCCGCGACAAGACCTGCGGGGACGGGTTGACCCCGCGCGCGGTCGGTGTCCTCGATGAGATGGGAGTGCTCAACGAGTTGTGCCGGGTTGGGCAAGGGGTGCAGCGCTTTGTCGTCATCAGCCCGCGCCGCGCCCGAACGCAAGCCCCCATCCCGACTGAACGCCCGTTGCCCGTTCGGGCGCTCGTTGTGCCGCGGCTTATCCTGGACGATCGCCTGCGCGCGCTCGCTGTGCAGGCTGGCGCGCAGTGCCTTGAGGGCGCGCACGTCGCCGACTTGAAACCCGAGGGCAAGGGCGTTATCGCCGAAGTCGAGCGTGCAGACAAGCGCGAGCGCTACACTGCCTCGCTCGCCATCGTTGCGACTGGCGCCAACACACGCCTGCTGCGCGCGATCGGCGTGCTCAAAGACCAGCCCAAAGTCCTGGTCGCCTCGCGGGCTTACTTCGAAGGCGTGCGCAATCTGGAAGACGCTTGGACGCTGCGCTTTGACCATGCCCCGATGCCAGGCTATGGCTGGATCTTTCCCACGGGCAGGGACACAGCAAACATCGGCGTGGGTTACTTCAAGGAAGACCGTCATCAGTCGGCGCACCGCGCGTTCGAGCGGTTTGTCGCCTCGCCAGCTTTGCGGGAGAGGCTGAGCTGCGCCACACGCACAAGCCCGGTGAAGGGCTATCCGTTGCGCGACGATTTTCTCACTGCGCCGACGTTCAGCGAGCGTGTGCTCCTCGTAGGCGAGGCGGCTGGGTTGGTCAACCCTCTGACCGGCGAGGGCATTGACTACGCGCTGGAGTCTGGGCGGCTGGCGGCTGCTCACGCTGCCGAGATGCTGGAACGGGGTGATTTCTCGGTCGAATCGCACCGCGCCTACGACCGAGCGCTGCGCGAGCGTTACCAGGCGCTGTTCGAGTTCTGCTTGACGGTGCGCCGTTGGCTCGTTCGACCATTCCTGCTGGACGTGCTGGTGTGGTTAGCGAACTACCGCACTGATCTGCGCACGAACTTAGCGCGGGTCGTGCTCGGCGGCGCATCCGTGCGCGGACGATTGACGGCGAAGCGCGTCTTGCGCGCGTTGCTGCTCAAGCAGTGAGCGCTGGGCTTAATCTTGCCTTCACAGTCACAAACCAAGCTTGCTATCGAAACCAACGCGAGGACAGCTCATAACCCATGGCGACGCTAACAGCTTCTCTAGACCGCCCGCTTGTCAACGACAAGCGCGAGATTTTTGGCTGGGCGATGTATGACTGGGCGAACAGCGCCTTCAGCACGACCATCGGCACAGTGTTCCTTGGTCCGTACTTGTCCAGCCTGGTGCGGGCTGCGGCAGAAGCCAGCCCGGATGGTCAGGCGCGCTTTTTCGGTCTGCCCGTTGCGGCTGAGTCGTTCCTGCCGTTCTGCATCGCCTTCTCAGTCGTGTTCCAAGCGGGCTTTCTGCCCATCTTGGGCGCAATTGCTGACTACTCGCATCGCCGCAAGTTTCTGTTGCGGCTGTTCGCCACGGTTGGCGCGGTTGCGACGATGGCGTTGTTCTTTGTGCAGGGCGACCTATGGTGGTTGGGCGGGGTGTTGTTCATCATCGCAAACCTTGCCTTCGGCGCAGCCATCGTGTTCTACAACGCCTACTTGCCCGACATCGCCAGCCCCGATCAGCGCGACCGCGTCTCGGCGTTCGGGTGGGCGATGGGGTATCTCGGCGGCGGGCTGCTCCTCGTGCTCAACTTAGCGTTGTTCCTCGGGCATGAGCGGCTAGGCTTGGACAGCGCCACGGCAGTGCGCATCAACCTCGCTTCAGCGGGCGCGTGGTGGCTCGGCTGGGCGTTCCTCACCTGGGCGACGCTGCGCTCGCGGCGTTCCGCGCGCGCGCTCCCTGCGGGCGAAACCGTGCTCAGCATCGCCTTCAAGCAGCTCAGCGGCACCACAGGCTTGCCTGCTCCGACGATTGCGTTTCTGCTGCTCTCCCCTGTGCTGGTGTTCGTCTGGCTGCCGGTGGTCAGCTTCCTCGGTCTCTCGATTGAGCTGATCTTCATCGCTGCTATCGGGCCGATCGTGATGATTGGGCTATTCCTGTGGCGCAAACGGCACGAACTGCCCGAGACAACTAAGTTCTTGCTCGCCTACCTGATTTACAACGATGGCATTCAGACAGTAATTGCGGTGTCCTCCCTGTTTGCGGCTGCGCCGGTCGAGCGCGGCGGGCTAGGCGTTCCTACTGATCGATTGATCTTGCTGATCCTGATGATCCAGTTCATCGCCTTCGTCGGTGCGCTGCTTTTCGGGCGCCTTGCTGAATGGCTCGGCGGCAAACGGGCGTTGGTGGTCAGCCTGCTGATCTGGTCGGCGGTAGTGATCTATGCCTTTCTGGGGATGCAGAACTTCGGCGCATCGCCGCTGGGCATCCCGATAGCGGAGCTTGAGTTCTGGGTGCTAGGCATCTTTATTGCACTGGTGCTAGGCGGCTCGCAAGCGATCAGCCGCAGCATGTTCGCGCAGATGATCCCGAAGGAGAAGGAAGCTGAGTACTTCTCAATCTACGAGATCAGCGAACGCGGCACATCCTGGCTTGGCCCGTTCATCTTCGGCGCAGTCAACCAAGCCATCGGGAATCTACGTCCGGCGATTTTCTCAGTAGTGCTGTTCTTTGTGGTTGGGCTGGCGATCCTGTTCACGGTCAACGCTGCGCGCGCCTTCCAGGAGTCTGGCGCACGAGAGGGCTGACTGAAAGCTAGTTGCTCGTCGCCGAGGTCGAGGTAGTCACTCCCCTCTGCCACGCACTCAGGCTGGGTGTTCCCTGGAGGTTCTCCAGCCGCGTCGGTTCTGCTCTAGCCGTGCTTGGATGTCAAGCGGCGCGCTGCTGCTCAAGCGCTTGCCTTGGTTCGCTTAGCGAGGAACTGGCGTTGGCGGGCAATTGCGCGTTGGCGCTGGGCGAGCGCATACACGACGAGCGCGACTACCGTCGCAACATACGGGATGGTCTGTACAAGCTGGGTCGGCACTCGCAGGTTGCCGAGCTGGATTGCCAACGCCTCGGCTGCGCCAAAGACCAGCGCAGCGATCAACACACCGAAAGGCTTGCGCGCGCCAAGATAGATCGCTGCAAGCGCGATGAACCCCCGCCCGCCTGTCATGTCGCGGGCGAAGAACTTTACATAGCCCATGCTCAGGTAGATTCCGCCCAGCGCCGCCAGCAGCCCGCTGAGGGTCAGCGCCAAGTACTGCATCTTGCGCACGTCAATCCCCACTGAGCGTGCGGCGTCGGGGTTTTCGCCCACTGCGCGCAAGTGGATGCCCGTTCGGGTGCGGTAAAGGAAGAGTGCCACAACGGCTGTGAGCAAAAATGCGGCGTAGGTCAACACATTCTGGTCGAGGATTCGCCCGATGTCTCCCAACTCACGCAGACCAGGGACGAAGTCGCTGAGGAAAGGCATCTGCCCGCTCACTAAGCGGCTGGTGCTGCTTTTGTCTCGCGTGACCAAGTAAACCACGAAGATCGTCCCGCCAGACGCCAACAAATTCAGCGCGATCGCAGCTAGGATGAGGTCTGCCTTCAAGTTGAGATGGAAGAAGGCGAGCGCAAGTGCAACAAGAGTGCCCAGCAACAAGCCAGCCAAAGCGCCGACCCAAGCGCTTCCTGTCCACACGCTCACTAGCACCCCCGTGCAAGCAGCGACGAGCATGATGCCCTCCAACGCGATGTTGATCACCCCGCCCAGCTCAGAGATCAAGCCGCCGAGCGCAGGCAGAATCAACGGCGTGGAGACGCGCAGCACAGAGGCGATGAATGCTGCGCTAAAGATGACCTGCAGAGCTTGCTCCATTGCCGTTGCGTTTAGTCCGTCTGACGGGAAAGCTGACTGCGCCGACGAGGCGCAGCGGCTCCTAGCAAGTAGATTCTACGCTGGAAGCCTCTCCGCTGCATTCTTTTGTGCTTACCTCCTAGGGCTTGCGCGTTACACGTGGAGACCGTTGCGGAGATGAGTGACAGGAAACCTCTGGCTATCAAGCGATCACGCGCTGAGCTGCCTGGGCACTGTGCGCACCATGTTATTCGAGCCTAGGTTCTCCTTGCGGTGCAGTGCTTTGCCATGCATTCATGAAGTCACTCTCGCAGCATACAATGGAGAGGCATATCACGCTCGAGCTCGAGACAGGAGAAACAATGGCAACGGCGACAACTTCTGATCTGCGGCGCGGCATGCTCATTCGCTACAACGGGGACGTCTGGCGTGTGCTGGAGTATCAGCACATTGCACCAGGCAACTGGAGGGCAATGGTGCGCATGAAGCTAAAGAACATCTACAACAATAAAATCATCGAAGATCGCGTGCGCGCCGGCAGCGAGATTGACATCGTCCAATCCGAACTGCGCCCTGCCCAGTTCCTCTACAAGGACGGCAGCACCTACTACTTCATGGACACGGAGAGCTTTGACCAAATTGCCCTCGACGCAAGCATGGTCGAG
>JANWZM010000210.1 GCA_025054635.1 Thermoflexales bacterium | reverse complement strand
GAAGTCTGCGATGTCGTAGCAAACCACGGACTGACCCTTTGCTAGCAGGTAGCGGGTCAAGTTGATCCCAAGAAAACCAGATCCACCAGTGATGAGAAATTTCATAGCGGTCTGCGATCATACCTACCGCAGCCAAGGGTGCGTCCCCAAAGAGTGACCGTCGTCACTAACAGGCGGCACACAGTGCTCGTTCCACCGTCACCTTTGCGTCTCTCTACAGCGTGTCAAGACACAAGACAGCACACCCTGCATTGTGCTCGCGCGGTCACTTCCCCTCTCAAGGAGTGGCAGAGGCTGAGTGTTGACCACGGCACTGAATGGTCAGTCCGAGACGACACACCAGCTTCGGTCACTCCGCGCTCTCTTCTTAGCTTGCGGTCGCGTTCTGTGTGACTCGCTTTCGGCAAGGAATGCTTCGGGAAGCGCTCGGTCAGATACGTGCACGTCGGGTCGGCTTGCATCGCCGAGACAGCTTGGCTTCAGCCTTGCGCCAGGGTGTGGCGTTCGCGCAGCGAGCGCAAGGCGTCGAGCAGCGCTTCAACAGTCGGCGCGCGCACGGCAGCTTCCAGCAGCGCGTCCAGCAGCGCCAGGTCGCGCTGCTCGCGTGCAGCCTCGACCAGCGCCCGCACCGCCTCAGGCACTGCCCCAAACCGCAGCGCCACCATCTGCAGCAACGTCTCTGCCTTGCCCTCAGCTCTGCCCCGCGCCTCGCCCTCGGCTCTGCCCTGTGCGATACCCTCAGCTCTGCCTCGTGCCTCGCTCTCAGCGACCAGTTCCTGATACAGCGGCGATTCCCACATCACAGCCTCCAGCAGGTAGCGCGCCACCTGCTCGCGCTCGAATTGTAGCCGCGCCATCACCGCCGTGCACAACGTCAAGTCCGCCCGCAACGCCCGCTCACCAACCCGCTCCAGCAACGCCCCGACCTCCGCCAGCGCGTCCCGCTCGCCCCAGTCCGCCAATACCGCAAACGGCAGCAATCCGACCGTCGCTGCCAGCGCCGCGCCGTCCTCTTCCCACACCCGCACCACCCGAAAGCGGTGCACCACCTGCGCGTCGCGGTATTCCGCCTGCACGGCTGCCCCACCCGGCTTGAGCACGAACACGGTTTGCTCGACCGTGCGCTCGGGGAAGCGCTCGCGCAGGCGGACGTAGTAGCGCAGCATGCGCCAGGGCAGGTCGGGAGTGAAGGTGGTTTGGAACTCCAGGTGGAGCAGGGTGCTTTCGTCGGGCAGGTGCAGGACGAAGTCAGCGCGCAGGGGCTGGGCGAGCAGCTCGGGGCTTTCGAGCTGGACCGTGCGAGGCGGGGTGCTCAGCGTGCCGCGTGCCCAGGCAGCGACCAGGGCGGGGAAGCGCTCGGTCAGATACTTGCACGTCGGGTCGGCTTGCACGCGAGCTGAATTATCCTCACGGGCGTGCAGATTTGCGCACAGCGCAAGGTCGAACAGCAGGTCAACCTCAGCGCTCCGCACTGCACCAAGTGGGGTAAACCACTCGTACCTACCCAACGTTCATGTTGACAGGTAACACAGGTACAAGTAGAATTTGAGCGCGTTTAAATTAGGATTTGAAGGAGATGCCGAGCAACCCAACCGAAAGCTTGAACGATGTGGTCGGCGTCAACGACGCGGTGCTGCACTATCTGGACATCATCTATCGGTTGACGCAGAATGGAATGCCCGCAACCACCACGGAGATTGCAGCGCGCGTTGGCGTTACACCCTCTGGGGCGAGCGTGATGCTCAAGCGCCTCGCTGAGCGCAGTTTGGTACAGCTCAAGCCCTACAGGGGCGCAGTGCTGACACCTCAAGGTCGCCAAATTGCGCTGCGCACTATCCGTCGCCATCGCCTACTAGAGATGTTTCTGCACCAGGTGATGGGGTTTGCGTGGCACGAGGTCGATGAGCACGCGCACGCGCTGGAGACGGTGATCAACGAGCAGTTCGAGGATCGCATGGCAGAGATGCTCGGCAACCCTATACGTTGCCCGCACGGTCACCTAATTCCTGCCAAAGATGGCACGCTGCCTGTAGTTAACGACGTGCCTCTACTTTCCCAACCTGTAGGCACTCGGGGAATCGTGCGCTGCGTGGACACAGACAACCCTGAATGGCTGAAGTACTTTGGTGAGCAGGGATTGATGCCTGGTCAGCGCATAACGCTAAAAGAGATTGCCCCCTACGGCGGTCCAGTCACGCTTGAGGCAACCGACGGCACGACCATCATCCTTGGGCGTGCTCTAGCGGAGCTGATTTACATCGAGGTCTGCTAATTTGCAGTGACAACGCTGCCACACCTACTCCCCTCACGCGCTCACTTGCTTGTTGCGCAGCTGCGCGCTCGGATCAACTTGGAGCAGCTCGAGGCGATCTGCGTTGGGATTACCTTCGTGGCGATGATGAGTGGGCTGCTCGCCGAGCGTGTATTTGCACACAAGGCGCTCGCAGACGGGCTGTACCTGCTGGCATACCTCACGGGCGGGGCGTTTGGCATACAGGCTGGGCTTGCTTCGCTGCGCGAGCGGCGGATAGACGTAGACCTGCTGATGGTCTTAGCTGCGCTCGGCGCGGCTGTAGTCGGCGCACCGTTCGAGGGCGCGATGTTGCTCTTTCTTTTCTCGCTCTCGAACGTGCTACAGGCATACGCGCTCGGTCGCACGCGCAACGCCATTCGCGCTCTGATGCAGTTGCGCCCAGACAAGGCAACGCTGAAGCATCCCGATGGACGCATCGTTGCCGTGCCGCTAGACGAAGTCCGCGTGGATGACCACATCCTGATCCGCCCTGGTGAACGTGTGCCGCTGGACGGCTTGGTGCTGGCAGGCGAAAGTGCACTAGACCAATCCACGCTTACAGGCGAATCAATCCCTGTTCGCAAAGGGCCAGGCGACATGGTGTTCGCTGGGACGATCAACCAGAGCGGCACGCTCGAGGTCAAGGTCGCTCGCCTGGCACACGATTCCACCCTCGCGCGGCTGATCCGCCTCGTGGAGGAAGCGCAGAGTGAGAAAGCGCCGACGGAGCGCTTCATGGACAAGTTTGAGCAGTATTACGCTGCAGGGGTAATCGCATTCACAGTTGGCTTGATCCTCGTGCCGTGGTTGGTGCTTGCACAGCCGTTCGAGCCGACGTTTTACCGCGCGATCACGGTGATGGTTGTCGCCTCTCCCTGCGCACTGATCATCAGCACGCCTGCAGCGATCTTGTCGGCGATTGCCAACGGTGCACGACGCGGTGTGTTGTTCAAAGGCGGCGCTCACCTAGAGCAGATGGCTCGGCTGGACGTTGTCGCGTTCGACAAGACTGGCACCCTCACTGTCGGCAAGCCAACCGTCACTGATGTCACCATCATCCCGCTGTCGGGCAACTTGCAAGCTGCACGCTTGGCAACCCCCGAACACGTGCGCCGAGAGCAGGAGAACATTCTGCTCACGCTCGCCGCTGCAGTCGAGTTCATGTCGGAGCATCCGCTGGCGCTGGCAATCGTCGAAACTGCCCGTCATCGCGGTCTGCGCCTGCCCGAGGTGACGAACTTCCAGGCGACTCACGGCAAGGGCGTCCGTGCTCGTGTGGACTTTATGGGCGGGCTGGAGATCGCCGTCGGCAGCCCACGCTACTTCGACGACTACGTGACGACGGGCATGGAGGCGGCTAAAGCTGAGATGGAGCGCCTGCAAGACGAGGGCAAAACAGCAGTGCTGGTTGCAAAGCTGAACGAGTCACGCGAGGGCGCGCGCCTCGCGCACATTCTCGGTGTGATTGCAATCGCCGACGTGGTGCGCCAGGACGCGCGACAGACGGTGCAGATGCTGCGCAAGCTCGGCGTCAAGCGCGTGGTTATGCTCACCGGTGACAATCCGCGCGTGGCGCACGCTGTCGCCCGTCAAGTCGGCGTGGACGACTGCTATGCTAACTTGCTGCCCGAGGACAAGGTAGCCCAGGTCAAGGCATTGCGCCGAAGCCCAGAGGGCCGCCTGCAGGCTGTAGCGATGGTCGGCGACGGCGTCAACGATGCACCCGCGTTGGCGAGTGCAACGGTCGGCATTGCGATGGGCGCTGCTGGCACTGACGTGGCGCTAGAGACTGCCGACGTAGTGCTGATGTCCGATAACTTGCGCAATCTGCCCTACGCCATTGGGCTCAGCCGAGCTGCCCGACAGGTAATGACGCAGAATATTGTCTTCGCCGTCGCAGTCATCCTCGTTTTGGTGATCTCTGCGCTCGGGTTTGAGCTGCCTCTTCCGCTCGGCGTAGTTGGGCATGAGGGCAGCACTGTTCTCGTAGTGCTCAACGGGCTGCGCCTGCTGGCACACCGAATGGAAGCTTGAGCCTTGTGCGTTGCTCAGACCGCGGCAACCACACCTGTGCTGCCGCGCATGGGCTCGTCTCGTCTAGCGCGCCGAGCTACGACGCAGCACGACTCCAATGCAGCGGCAGGAAGCCAGTCTCGACGTGCGCTTGGAGCAGGTCATCCACGAGGGCGCGGATCTGCCGCAAGTCCAGCTCGGCAGCCGTGTGCGGGTCGAGGTAGGCAGCTTGATACACCAGCTCGCGGTTGCCTGTCAGCACTGCCTCAACCGTCAGCTCTTGCACGTTGATGTTGGTGCGCATCAGCGCAGCGAGCGCCACTGGCAACCGACCAACGCGCACAGGTTGCACGCCGTTCTTGTCAACCAGCGCAGGCACCTCGACGCAGCAACCAACCGGCAAGTTGTCGATCAAGCCGTGGTTTGGCACGTTCCCGTAGATCACCCGCGGCTGACCAGTCTCCAGACTATGGATGATCAACGCGCCGTACTCGTGGCTGCGCTTGACCTCCAAATCTGCACCAGCTTCGAGCTGCGCACGCAACGTCTCCCAGCCCGCGATCTGTGCCTCGCACCGGCGCATGTATTCGTCCAGGGGGATGTTGAACTGCTCGATGAGGTCTGGACGGTCGCGCTTGATGAACCAGGGCACATACTCGCTAAAGTGCTCACTGGACTCAGTAACGAAGTAGCCGAAGTGGCGGAAGACCTCGTAGCGCACGCGGTTGTTGGCAGGGTAGCGCCCTTCCTCGAGCACATGGCGCAGGCGCGGGTAGAGATCTTCACCATTGTGCTCAAGCTTGAGGTAAAACGCCATGTGGTTGATGCCCGCGCACAGGTAGTTCATCTCCTCGACCGGCACGCCTAAGTCGTGAGCAAGCTGCTCCGCCGTGCCCTGCACGCTGTGGCACAACCCGACCGTCTTGATGCTCGAGGCGCGGCTGATCGCCCAGCAGTTCATCGCCATCGGGTTGACGTACTGCAGCAACAGCGCATTTGGGCACAGCGACTCCATCTCGTGGCATAGCTCAAGCAAGACGGGGATGGTGCGCAGTGCACGCATGATGCCACCGACGCCGAGCGTGTCGGCGATGGTTTGCCGCAGCCCGTAGCGCTTCGGCACCTCGAAGTCAATCACGGTCGAGGGCTGGTAGCCGCCGATCTGGAACATTGTGATCACATAGTCGGCGTCGGCAATCGCACGGCGGCGGTCAAGCGTCGCTTCGATGTGCGGGCGTGCGCTGAGCTTCTCTGCCAGCTTGTGGGCGACGATCTCAGATGTCCGCAGGCGCTCGGGGTCTATGTCGTGCAGACTGATGTGCGCATCAGCAAGTTCGGGGAAGCTCAGCAGGTCACCGATCAGGTTCTTGGCAAAGACTGTGCTGCCTGCACCGATGAAAGCAACCTTCGGCATACAGATACTCCAAGAGGGCATGATACGCCACTAGCCCCACGCAGCACGTGCCTTCGGAGTGTCTAGGCTCGAATACATGGTGCGTAGTGTGCCGTCTTGCGTCTTGCCCTCCCCGTGTGCCTCTCTCCCTGAGGGAAAGGGGATTGGGGATGAGGGCGGTGTGACAGGCCCTGCCATGCATTCGTGTAGTCGCTCCTCGTGCCTTCGGGGAGCGCTTCACCCGCGCACGAGTACTTGTGACGAGCAATGCAACCCGCCGTAGCCGCCCCCGAGCGCAGCGTAGCTGACCAAATGCACTTCCACCCCATGCGCGCGCAGCCGCTCCACTAGTGCCTCGCCTGCCTCAGCAACACCGATCCAGCGCCGAGGCGCGAGGAGCAGCCCGTTTGTGCCGTAGCGAAGCTGCTCTTGCTTTGAGATGGGGATGACCTGTATTCCCTTTTCTTCCAGATATCGGGAGAACAGCGTGCTTCGCGTCAAGACGTAGCGAAAGTCCTCAGGGCAGCCCTCAGGTTGGTAAATGTGCACCACAGGCTCTTCTGCGCCACTCAGCCGCGTCTCGCAGCACAGCGCCAGATCGCGATCCAGCGCAGCGAAGTAGGTGTCTAGGTGCATCTCATCAATCTGGCAGCGAGGGTCTTCGACCACAGCGACCTCGACAAAACCGTAGGCGCGCGCCTCCAGACACTGCTTAACGCCGTCAGCGTTGGTGAACAAACCCTGTCCCTGGAGCACAAAATCGCCGCAGGGGATGAAGTCGCCACCCTCTAACGTGCCAGGGGCTTGCACACGCAACACGGGCTTAACGCCTAGCACTTCAAGCGCATACGCCGCCAAGTCGTTTTCGGGTTGGCGGTCTGCGTCTGCTAAACGGGTGACTACGCAGCCGCGCGCCGTTGTGATCAGAGGATCGCGCGTGTAGTAGGCGCTGTGAACAGGACTGACCGCAAAGCGCGCGCGCAGCCCACTAGCACTTGCGGCGACCGAGATTGACGGTCGCAGGAAGAGCAAATCAACTAGGCTGCCAGCGTCTAACACGCGCAGCGTGCTCTCTAGCAGCGCCGTGCCTCGTTCGCGTTGTGTTTCCGTCTCGCCCTCGATGTGCACTGCTTGGCGCGCCCAGTCGCGCAGACGCTCAATTGGCGCACACATCAGCACCTCGCGCAGGTCGAGCACCTGAACACCGAGCAGCTCCAGCAGGCGCCGATAGGTGCGGTGCTCGGATTGACCTTGCCCAAGGTCAAACGGATGCAGGAAGCTCGCAGACTCAATGTTGAGCAGCGCAAACAGCGTCTCGAGGCGCGGTTCGCACAGCAACACAAAACGAGCAGGCAGCCATTCAGCCACCTGCTCGGGCTTAGGCACTCGGTCGAAAGCGGAGCTCACGATTCCTTGAGGATCCAGGCGATAGCCTTGTCTGCCAGGCGGTCGAGGGCGCGCACGCTCATTTCGATGTGCTCGACTTTGGTGTCCTCAATTGGGTTATGTGAGATGCCGCGCAAGCTCTGTACGAACATCATCACCGTCGGAACACCTGCACGAGCCATCTCTGCCGCGTCGTGCAGCGGACCGCTGGGCAGCTTGTGCGCCTTGCCCGCAACTTCGACGCAGGCTTCGTAACACAGCTTGATCAAGTCCTTGTGGAACAGGATTGGCTCGATGTTCCAGATGCGGCTCCACTCGACTTCGCATTTCTCTTCCTTGGCGAAGCGTTTGCTAGCTTTCACTGCGTCGTTATACATCCGCTTCAACGCGCCCGCCTTGAGGTTGCGCTGGTCAAGGGTGATCGTGCACTCGCCCACGACCGCAGTAGGAATCCCGGGCTTGGTGACACAACTGCCAACCGTGCACACGCCGCCGTGCTTCTCGGCAATGTCACGAATCTCTAGGGCGAGCTTTGCCGCAGGTGCGAGTGCATCACGGCGCTTGTCCATCGGCGTGCTCCCACTGTGGGCAGCCTGACCGACGAACTTGATCATATGGCGCTCGACGCCAAATGTGCCGATGACCGCGCCGAGAGGCAACTTCATGCTCTCTAGGACCGGTCCTTGTTCAATGTGCAGCTCGAGGTATGCCGCAGCATGCTTGAGTTCTTTGCGGCTCTTGCCCATGTGGTCAATATCAACCCCGCATCGCTGCAGCGCATCTTCCAAGCGGATGCCGTCCTTGTCGGTGCGGTTGCGGTCTGCGTCAGGGTCGAACGTACCAGCGCAGGCGCTGCTGCCGAGCAAGCTGCGCCCGAAGCGGGCGCCCTCCTCATCCGCCCAGTCCACAAGGCGGATGGTCACTGGCGGTTGACCCTGATACTGGTCGCAGATCCGCCGCAGCACTTCTAAGCCAGCGAGCACATTTAAGCAGCCGTCTAACCAACCACCGTTGGGCACGCTGTCCATGTGACCGCCGATGAGGAGGGCTTTCTTGCTTTTGCCGGGCAAGGTGTACCAGGTATTGCCTGCCTCGTCGTTGTGAATCTCCAAAGGCAGCCCTTGTGTCTTCTCGCGCAGCCATGCGCGCGCCTTCAGCCAGGTATCCGTCCAAGCGACGCGCATGGCGCCGCCCGTGTTGGGGTCGCTGGTCAGTGCGCGCAGCTCTTTGAGTTCCTCGACGGTTCGCTTTGGGTCAAGTGTGGACATACCTAGAAGATTGTATTCAGTCGCCCTAAATCGCAAGCAAGGTGGAAGTGACTGCGTGAACACAGAGTAGGACGTGTCGCTCGCCTACACATTTTGCTTCCGCGAGGGAAAAGCGCTTCTCGGTTGTCAGGCGCGTTTGCGTCCAAGCTTGCGCCGCAGATCGGGAAGCCCGCGCTGATAGACCCACCATTCAACGACCAGCAGGGCGAGCGCAGCAATCGCAAGGAGGCGCCACAACTCGCGCTGCTCGGTCAACTGCCTATCTGTTGCGCTAACAGGGTCTTTTCCAACAGACAAGCTCGGGTTAGGTCTAAGCTGCGATTCCTTCAAGTTGACGAAGTTCACCGCAAATGCGCCTCTGCGCTCGCCGCTGGTAAAACGGTAAACGCCGAGTTGCGCAGTCTGGACAACTCCGCTTTCGGGGACGAGAGTCGCCTCTCCATTGGGGAAGACAAGCTGAGCACCAGCAGGCAGACGCACGCCTTCACCTGGAGCGATAACGGCGGGTATGTCGAAGCCGAGCGGTGGGGCGAGCCAGTCCACAGCATTTGCGACTAAGATGGGGAATGCCACTTGCAGTGGCAAATCGCTGCGGCGCAGGTCAAATGTCAGCAGGACGACCCGTCCCCAGCGCTTGCTTGGGTCTTCGCCCGCCAAGACGAGCGCGCCGCCTCTCGCTTGAATAATCGGGCGCAGCCAAGCCGGGCGCTCAATCTGCTGCGCGGCTTGCACGTTGACCATACGCCAATCCACGGCGCGCGCCACAGGATGCGGGGTTGTGCGCGCGTAAACCGTGTCGGTGAAGTTGCCCGTCACGGTGAAGGGCAAGCTCCCACCGATCCAAAGCACGTGTGCACCTGAAGGCAGCGAAGCCGTAAGTCCGTCAACCACATACAAATCTGCTGGAGGCTCCGCCTGAGCCGTGAGGGTGAGCACGCGCGCGACGCGAATCCCTGGCAGTAAGCTCAGTGCCTGCTCAAGAAACAGGTTGCCAGGCGAGAGCAGCGCCACCTTTCGCTCAACGGTTGCTGTGTTTACCGCGTAGAGCGCGTTGTCAAGCGCGAAATAGTCTGCATCAGCCTCGCGAATTTCGGCTGTGACCACTTGTGCTTCGCTAGGAAGTTCGCCCAGTGCCCAGTCCTGGTCGCGCTGCGGGGGGACACTCAATCGTCGCGCGTCCACCAGCCGGTCATCAGCGCGAACGGCAACCAGTGCGCGCTGCGCTCGTGTGCCCGTGTTTGTCAGGCGCACAAGCGCAGAAAGCCTGCTCTCCCCCAAGCGCAGTGCGAGCAAGCTCAGGGCGAGGTTTTCGCTCTGACTGCCGAGGATCACTGCCCGAGCACGTCCAGGCAGCGCGCCTAAGTCGTCTGCGTGAGCGCCGTCAGTGAAGACAACTGTTTCGACTTCCGGATTACCTGCGCCGAAGGCAATCGCAAGCGCAACCGCAGCGCTCCAGTTTGCAGCGCTGAGCGAGGGCGTCGCTTCCTCCAGGGCTTGCAGAAGCGCCGCAGCGTCTGCGGTTGGGGCGCTGAGCGCACGCGGTGCACTGTCAACGAGGATCAGCGCCACCTCGCTGCTGGCTGGTTTGCTGCGGATGAGGTCGCGGATTCGCGCTCGGGCAGCCTCGAAGCGTGAGAGCGGCTCATCTTGCGCCTGCATCGAAGCAGAGGCGTCCAGCATGACCAGGATGCGGTTGCTCAGCGACGCTGGAGCAAGCATGAACGGTCGGGCGAGCGCGAACACCAACACAGCCAACGTCGCAAGCTGGAGCAGCAGCAAGGGGTTCACGCGCAGG
>JANWZM010000207.1 GCA_025054635.1 Thermoflexales bacterium | reverse complement strand
CGCTGTTTGCCTACAACGCACTTCGCTACGGTCGCATGTTGCTTGACCGAGATCCGGCTAACCCGTTGCTCACTGCGCCGACGAGTGTGATCGGCGAGGGCATTGTCGTGTCGCTGCGCGATGCCTGGTTGCCTCAGCTCTTCTTAAACACTTTGAACACCTTCTGGGGCAAATTTGGCTGGGGGAATGTAGGCTTTCCCGACGCGCTCTACTTCGGCTTCGGCTTGCTCACGCTGCTGGGCATTGCTGGGTGCATCTTGGGCGCGTGGTATGGGCAGCCCGCGCTGCGAATGCGGCTCGCCTTCCTGAGCCTGCTCGGTCTGAGCATGATGGCGCTGCCGCTTTACCGCGCGCTGTTTTTCCAAGACCCCGGCTTGATGCCAGGGCGCTACTTGATGCCTGCGCTGACAGGGTATGTTGGGTTGCTCGGGTTTGGGTTGGGCTTCTTCCTAGAGCGAGTCTCGATTAAGCGCCCGGGGTTACGTGGGCGTGTGTTGCTAGCGGCACGCTTTGCTCTGGCAGGGGTCGCGCTCGGTGCGCCAGCCGCCTTTATCTGGCCGCGCTACAGCCCCCAGTTTGTCGCTGACCAGCGCGCTGCGCCCTTGCTGACCTTCGGCGACCTAGTTGAGGTCACTGGTGTCTCGGCGCACACAGCGCTGCTGCCTGACCGCGAAGGGATGCGCCACTATGCGCGCGTACAGGTGAGCTGGCGACCTCTACGGGCTGCGCCTGAACGCTTTGCCTTTGGGGTCAGTGTGCTCGGGCGAGAAAGCGAGGTGCTCGGCACGCTTGTGCGGTACCCCGCTGGCGGCAATTACCCTACAGCCGTGTGGCGCCCTGGACTAGCATTTGTCGAGACCTACGATGTGCTTATCGAGAAGCCCTGCGCGCAGCTTCCTGCTCAAGGGCGGGTCAGCCTCGCTGTCTTCGAGGTTGACAGCGGCGCAGACGGCTTGCAGACGCGCCCGCTGCGGTTCTTGCCTGCCTTTGACGGGCAGGGACGCGAGGCTTCGCCAATCGTTGGACGCTTCCGTATCGGTGTGCCCCCACCGATGGCAGTCTTCTGGCAGCCTCCGCTGGCTGACTTCGACGGCGTCTGGCTGCGCGAGGCAACGCTTGAACTGCTCCCCAATCGCCAGCTTGTAGCCCGCCTAACATACGAGCTGGTTCGCCAAAACGGCAAGCCAGCGACCGCATTCGTGCACGTCTTACAGGGTGATGGCAGCTTAGTTGTGCAAGCAGATCACCCGCTGCAGGGAGGACATTACCCCACTGACCTGTGGCTGCCGGGCGAGTGTGCGCGCGAGACGTTCACCCTTGACTTGCCACCGGGTGTCGCTGGCGAGTTGCGCGTTGTTACCGGCTTGTATGACCCCGGAGGAGCACGATTCCGCGCCAATCTGCCTGAGGATGTCTTCCTTGTCGGGGCTATCTCCGTGCAAGCCGTTTCGAGCGATAAATAGCGCGACTTTGGCTACCTGGTGAGCGCATCAGGGTCAACGCCAAGCGCGCGCAGTTGTGCAGCTAATCGTTCGGCGCGCTGACGCTCCAGCGCAAGCTGCTGCTCTGCTTGGTCGGCGCGTGCCTCAGCGCGCTCGGCGCGTGCTTCGGCGCGTTCGGCGCGCTCTTCGCCTGTCAGCAACACGTTTCCCTCGGCATCGCACCAGCGCAGCCATTCTGCAGCGACACGCTCGTACTCCCCCTGCCAAAGTTTCACACCTAAACCGATTGCGCTCATCCAGCCCTCAGGCAGTGCCTGCCAGCCTTCCGCTGTGTTGACAAACACGCGCAGCGCCGGTTCTCCCAGCAATCGCTGCGGGTCATAGACTACGTAGTACCGCACTCGCATCCGCTCGTAAATTGCCAACTTCTCCCCGAGTTCTTTGCCCTCTCGGTTTGAGACAATTTCCACTACCACATCAGGCGGCTTGCCATACATCCACACCATGTAGGAGCGCCCAGGCTTGCTCCACAGATCTGCGATGGGCGTGACGTCCACGCTCACAAAGCAATCTGGCACAACTAAGCCACTGGGGTCGAGCAGGTAATACACGCCGACATTGGCATCGGCGAGAAAGCGAGTGCCGAATCTGGGATGTTGCCATGAGGCATATAGCGAATCCACGAGCAGGCGCTGCTGCTTGGCAGAGAACAGGTTGTCCACAGGGGTGTCATCCTCAGTGACCAAAGACTCCATGCGACGCGCAAACTCAGCGATCACCTCAGGGGTGAGCAGGTTTGGCTCGTCGCCGAGCCAAGTGGGGATGGATGCAGACGGCTGAGGCGCAGTCTGCTCCGCTTGTGCGGTTGGCGCAGGTTGCACGACCTCGATTCTAGCCCGCCAAAGCGCGCGTTCCAGCCCTGGCTCAGCTACCTGACCTGCCGGGCTTACTTTGTGCTCAATTTCACTATCAAAAGCTACCCCCTATGGGCAGCTCAGCGCGGGTTGCTTGGTTTTGATAGGGGCGGCTGACTACGATTCCGACTGAGAAGTGTGGCATCTCCAGAGGTGGAGGTGAGCCGTTATCACAAGTCGTTTTGGGAAATCTTTGGGATAAAGCAGGCACTATGAAACCGATTCAGCCTGTGGGCATTGTCGGATATGGGGCGTATGTCCCCCGCTACCGCTTGGTTTCGCAGGAGGCTTCAGAGATTTGGACGGAAGGCAACGTCGTTTCACCCATCCGCGAAAAGGCAGTGCCAGGGTTGGATGAGGATGTGGCGACGATGAGCATCGAAGCAGCGCGCAACGCGATTCAGCGAGCGCGAGCGGTGAGTGCTGCCTTCTCGCCCGAGCGCCTTGGCGCAGTGTGGGTCGGCAGTGAGTCGCACCCCTACGCAGTCAAGCCGACCAGCACCATCGTTGCTGAAGCCATCGGGGCGACGCCCTATACCCAAGCGGCTGACTGGCAGTTTGCCTGCAAGGCGGGCACAGAGGCGCT
>JANWZM010000169.1 GCA_025054635.1 Thermoflexales bacterium | reverse complement strand
AAGCGCGACGTGGTGCGCTGGTCGCAGCGGATGCGCGATGTGCGGTGGCGGCAGCGGCTGGCGGGGGAGGGGTGTCCTGGGCCGTATCTGGTGTATGTGTATGGGATTCGGGTTGACCTGACGGCGCGGCAGGCGGCGGAGGCGGAGGGGATAGGGCTGATAAAGGGTGACGGCGAGGTGCTTGCCCCGCGCGGGCTGATCGAGGCAGCCGTGTCTTGAGCAGAGCACACAAGCCCGCCCGTCTAGTTCGTGCTTAGATGCCTACGCAGCCAAACCACGTAAACACGCTTTCTACCATCGCTACTGCGCCGACCCCGCTCCACGCAGCGACAGTGCACCAGCGCAGGGCGCGGTGCACGTCAGCGTCCTCAGGCAGCGCAAACTCCGCGCCAAGCGAATAAACGCCGCGCTTGGATAGGTTGACTCGCAGCGCACCGGCTGCGACGCTCATCGGCTGACCAGCGTTCGGCGAGGGGGTCTTACCACCGTCACGCATCCAGATTCGCCCTGCTGACCTCGCGTCGAGCCGCAACAGCGCTGCGGTGACCAGCAGCAACAACGCTGTTAGTCGTGCAGGGACAAAGTTCAACACATCATCCGCGCGCGCTGCCCACTTGCCAAACCATTCCAACTCCGGCGTGCGGTAGCCCCACATCGCGTCAGCCGTATTGGCAAAGCGATACAGCGCCGCTAGCGGCAGCCCGCCGACCAAGAACCAGAACAGCGGCGCAACTACGCTGTCGCTTAGGTTCTCTGCTAGCGACTCAATCGTTGCCCCGTTGACCTCTCCAGCGCTAAGCGCGTGTGTGTCCCGGCTGACCAGATGCCAGCTCAACAGCCGCCGCTTCTCTGCCAAGTCTTCTGCTTGGGCGACCTGCATGACTGCCTCACGCAGCGCGCGCCAAGCAAACAACGGCTTGAGCAGCACTCCAACCGCGACTGGCGCCAGAGGGAATGGCAGCGTTGCCTTGATTGCTGCCTGCGCCGCCCACGCGACCCCTGTGCATAGCACTGCGCCCAGCCCCCAGGCAAGCGCGCCGGCAAGAAACGTCTTCGGCAGCCGCGCGCGCGCCGCTTTGAGGTAGGCGCCTATCCAGATGACCGGGTGCAGGCGCGGCGGCGGCTCACCAACCAGCGCATCGAGCAAAAACGCGACTAGGGTCGCCATGTAAACCTCAGCAGGGTGCACCCTCTAGGTCGGGGCACTCTGGCCCAGTTAGCACTGCACTGGGGTGACCTTGGCGGAAGATTCGTCCTGCCTCAAGCCAGATCACATGCTGCGCCCATGTGCGCACTAGCGCCCAATCATGCGTTGCGAGCACGACTGCGCAGCCCGCGCTAGCAAGATCACACAGCAAGCGCAGCACTTCTCGGCGCACCCACGGGTCGAGATGATGGAGCAGCTCGTCAACGAATAGGAAGCGCGGCGTCATGGCGAGCACACCCGCAATTGCCGCGCGCGCTTTCTCACCTCCGCTCAGGCTGTGCGTCGGTCGATCCAACAGGTGGCTTAAGCCGCATTGCTCCGCAGCCTGCAGCACGCGTTGGCGCGCCTCTGCTTGGCTCAAACCCAGGTTGAGTGGGCCGAGGCTGAGGTCTTGATAGACGTTCGCAGTGAACAACTGGTCATCAGGGTCTTGAAACACCACACCAACGCAGCGGCGCAGCGCAGCTAATCCTCGCCGGTCGTACTGCACAGGCTGTCCATCGAGCATCACCGCACCCTGCTGCGGACGCAAAATCCCGTTTGCAGTCAGTATCAAGGTAGACTTGCCGCTGCCGTTGCGACCGACCAGCGCAACGCGCTGCCCTGCAGCGATCTCGATGTTGACCCCGATCAGCGCAGGCGTCTCCCTGCCAGGGTATGCCACATGCACATCGCGGAAGGTCAGCTTCATCGCTGCGGGCGCGGCGCGTCCTGCCACGGCAGGACGCGCAGGCTACCGTTCCAAGCGCGGCTGCGCAGGGCGACCTCAAGCCTTTGGCTGCGGCGGAACGCCTGAATGAACAGGTTAGCCCCGATCAACGCAGCACTGCGCAACGTCGCCCGCTGGCTGGCGAAGCCTAGCCGCACTTCGTGTGCCAGCGTCATGTGCCCCAGGCTGTCGAGCAGCACAAAGGTGAAACGGTAAATCAAGCCCATCAGCTCGACCAGCACCTCAGGCACGCGCAAGCGCCGCAGCCACTCAAGCAGATCGGGCACAGGCGTGGTGAGCGCCAGGAAGTTCAGCGCAGCGACGCTGCCCAGAGCGCGCAAGAACACGGCAACCGCCTGCGCCAGCGACTGCGCGCTAACCCCTACCCACATCCCCCCGACCGAAACGCTGCCTGGGGTCGGCGAAGGGCTGACTGTGAGCGCGATGCCGAGCACACCTGCAAGCAGAAAGCTACCTTCTGCAAACAGCAGCTTCGCTACAGCTCGCCAGGGGACGCCCGCCCAGACAGTCGTCAGCGCCAGCATCAGCACCAAGACAATTACGCTCGCTAGCGGTCGGTCGAGCACAAGGCATGCGCACAGAGCGAGCAGACTGCACCCCGCCTTGTATGCAGGGTGCAGCCGACTCAGCCGGTTGGCGTAAGCAAAAGCGTCAATCTGAAGCCCCACGCGCTACTTGTCCTTGTCGCCTTGCTGCTGGCGCTGTCTTAGCCCGTGCCGATAGCCGAAGAAGTAAGCCAGCACCCCCACCCCAATCGCTGCCTGCACCGCAAATATCAAGCTCTCGATCTCACCGCTAGGCGGCTCAAAGATCGGCGAGAACCACGGCTGATAGTCTGGTCGAATCTCGGTCACGGCTGACTCTGCCTCAGCGTCTGCCCCGTTGAACTCGGCGCTGCGCGCAAGGAACAACGGCGCAGCCGCCAGCACGACTACTAGCAGCACCAAAATCCAGTCTGTCCTCTTCATCGCTGTTATGCCTCCTGAACGCCTAGGGCGCGCAGCTCGGCTGGCGCATTCTGTCGCAGGGCACGGAAAATCAGCACCGTCAGCAAGCCCTCGCTGATCGCCAGCGGGATTTGGGTGAGGGCAAAGATCGCGCCAAATTTGGCGAAGGAAGCCGCAACCCCGCCAGCGGGATCAGGATGCGCCACAGCGAGTTGCCCAGAGGTCACGACGTAGGTCAACAGGTTCGCCAACGCTGCTGCTAAGAACACGACGACCCCCTCGTTCAAGCGACTGCGCAGCCCTCTCCATACCAGCCAGCCTGCAATTGGACCGACGATGCCCATGCTGACTGCGTTTGCGCCTAGCGTCGTCAGCCCACCATGCGCAAGCAGCAGCGCCTGGAACAGCAGCACAATCCCACCCAACACAGAGCTGATAAACGGGCCGAACAAAATTGCGCCAAGCCCAGTGCCTGTGGGGTGGCTGCATGAACCGGTCACGCTGGGCAGCTTGAGGGCACTGAGCACAAAGGCGAACGCCCCCGCTAGGCCAAGCAGCAACCGCGCCTCTGGCTTCTCGCGCGTCAAGCGCTGGATTTGGACGATGCCAATCACCCAGAAGGGCAGCGCAACGGCAAACCAAAGCGCAGCCCAGAGCGGCGGCAGAAAGCCTTCCATGATGTGCATCTGGGGTGGCTTTGCCAACGCTGGCTGGGCACTCAAGCCCAGCAGCACTAAGAGCGTCAGAGAAACTTGAAATACATGTCTGCGAGTCATTTTTGCCTCTTCCCTTGCCGACAGTGAGCTCCGTTCACCAAACCCTGCACCCTGGTAGATTCGGGCATGCTTGCGCCTCGCGCGCAGGAGGCTGCCCCTGCTGAGCCAGCCAGGCGCGCTCCATAAACTCCTCCAAGTCGCCGCTCAGTTCTGCGAGTGCGTCGAGCAGGCGCTGCTTGAGGTGCTCATCAGCATTCCACAAGCCACGCCGGATTGCCTCGAGCAAGCGTTGGATGATCTCGCGCAGCGCCCAAGGATTGCTGCGGCGAAAGAACGCCTGAAGCTCCTTGTCCAGCGCATAGCGCTCTGCGAGTGCCTCATACATCCAGTCCTCGATCACATCCGCGGTCGCGTCGAAGCCAAAGATGTAGTCCACTGTGGCTGCCATCTCCAGTGCGCCTTTGTAACCATGTCGGGTCATAGCCTCGATCCACTTTGGATTGGCAACGCGTCCGCGGAAGACGCGCGCTGCCTGCTCTTTCAGGCTGCGCGTGCGCACGCGCTTGGGGTCGCTAGAGTCGCCGAAGTAAGCCAAAGGCGGCTTGCCGCTGAGCGCACGGATCGCGGCAACCATTCCGCCGTGATACTGCAGGTAGTCGTCGTAGTTGAAGATGTCGTGTTCTTGGTTGTCCTGGTTCTTGGTTGCGACTTGGACAGTGCTCAGCGCAGTGCGGAAGTCGTCATGCGCGGCGATGCCGTCCTCCTGTCGGCTGTACGCGTAGCCACCCCAACTGATGTAAACCCGAGCCAGGTCTTGCACATCGCGCCATGTGCCAGCCTCGATCAGCGGCAGCACGCCTGCGCCGTATGTGCCAGGCTTGCTGCCAAAGATGCGGTAGCGCGCGCGGCGATCTGCTTCAGCTGCAGCCACACCCGACTGAATCAGCGCAGCCAAGCGATCAAAGTAAAACTTGCGCGGCGCGTTGTGCTCTAGCGGCTCGTCGAGGTTGATCACCATCTGCGCTGCCTCATCGAGCAGCGCAATCACATGCGGCAGCGCGTCGCGGAAGAACCCCGTGATCCGCATCAGCACGTCTACGCGCGGGCGACCGAGCTCGCTCAAGGGGATGACCTCTAAGCCAATCACGCGACGGTTTTCGCGTTGCCACACAGGGCGCACGCCCATCAGCGCCAGCGCCTGCGCGATGTCATCTCCGTGCGTGCGGATCGCCGTTGTCCCCCACAAGCTTAACCCGACCCGCCGCGGATGCTCGCCGCACTCGCTAACGTAGCGTTGGATCAATGTGTCGGCTAGCCGTTTGCCGACCTCCCATGCGGTAGGGCTAGGCAGCGCGCGCGGGTCAACGGTGTAGAAATTGCGCCCCGTAGGCAACACGTGCGCCATGCCGCGCGTCGGCGCGCCTGCTGGCCCAGGCGGCACAGGACTGCCCTCAAACGCATCGAGCAGGTTGACGATCTCGTCTTCAGTTTGCTTCAGTGCGGGCACGAGCCGTTCGCACACGCAACGCAACACCTCGGCGATTGGCTCCCGGTTAAGTACACCCGATAGGTGGATGCTGAGCACAGTTGGAATGCACTGAGGGTCAAACTGGTAACCTGCAAGCTCGCGCAGCAATGCCCGCGCGGTTGCCTCGACCTGACGCTCAGCTTCGGTCTTACCACGCCGCCAGTCATCTTCAAGGCGGATGCCCAGCGCCTCAGCGACGGAGGTGCGCAGGCTTGGCGTGTTGAGGTTGGGCAGCCGTGTGAGCGCGTATAGCAGGTCAATCAGTTCGTCTCCCTGCGGCACTTTGCCGAGCGTGTGCAGACCGCAGTGGATTTGCATGCGTTGCAGCTCGCACAGGTAGCCGTCCACGTCTTCCATCATGTGAGCGAACTCCTTGCCGCTGAACTCAACGACGCGGACGGGGATGCCTTCCGGGGTCAACGTCGGATCCCAACTATGGCTGTGCTTTGCGTTTTGCCGCTGCAGGATGGTGCTGATCTCTTGATCGAGTTTGGCGCGGCAGATCAGCGACCATATTTGCGACTGCAGCATGGGCAGCTTGTCTGGGCTGGTTGTCTCGCAGGCATAGTATTCCGTCACCAACTGTGCCAGCTCAGCGAGGTCGCCGTAGAGCTCCGCTGTTGTCTGCGGGGGCATGAGGTGGTCGAGGATGACTGCGTGGGTGCGGCGCTTGGCTTGTGCGCCCTCGCCAGGATTACTGACGATGTAGGGGTAGAAGAACGGCACGTCGCCGATCAGTGTGTCGGGGTAGCAGTCTTGTGAGAGCCCGACGCCTTTGCCTGGCAACCATTCCAACGTGCCATGCGTGCCCATGTGAACGACAGCGTCTGCGCCCCAGCCTCCTTCCTCGCGCGGCGCCGTCAGCCAACGGTAGAAGGCATGGTACTGATACGACGGTGGCACCTCAGGCGAGTGATAGATCGCATCGGGGTTCTCGCCATATCCGCGCGGCGGTTGTAGCGCGACCAGCACGTTCCCCAGCTCCAGGGTGGAGAACAGCAACGCGCCATTGTGGACATACGTTCTGCCTGGCGGGCCTCCCCAACGTTCGTCCATGTGCAGCCGCTGGGTCGGCGTCAACTCGGCGTGCCAGCAGGCGTAGCGATCCAGCGAAACCTTTTGCACGTTTTGGCACTGGAAGTCCGCCAGGAAGTCAGTGTCGTAGCTGCCACGGGCAATGATTGCATGCATCAGTGCGTCAGGGCTGGCGGGCACATCCTTTAGGGCGTAACCACGCACCTGCATCGCCGAGAAGATGCACATCAAGGACGCAGGATTGTCCAGCCCGACAGCGTTGCCGATCTTCCCTGCTTTCGCGCTGCTGTTGGTGAGCACAAAGGCGACGCGCTTATCGCGGTTTGGCTTGCGCCGCAGCCGGGCGTAGCCCATCGCTAACCGCACTACGCGCGCTACACGCTCAGGGTCGGGGCGGTATGCGCGCTCATGCTTGAAGCTGATTGGCACAGTGATCACTCGCCCGTCGAACTCTGGCAGCACAATGTGCATCGAGGCATCTAGCGGGCTAAGCCCGCGCAGCGACGCCTGCCATTGCTCACGCGAGTCACCGCTGGTGACCGCCTGGAGGATCGGAAATCGCACTTGAGCGACGACTTCAGATGACATGTCGTAACTCACGGTGCTGAGCAGCACGTCCAGCGGCTGACTGACGCTCAAACCGTGATCGCGGATCATCTTCGCCAGGTCGTTGCGGCTACTGACAAAGAAGGGTAGTGCATTCCCGCCCTGCGCCTCAATTTCACGCACCAGCGCGTCCACGAACGCAGTGTTGCCGCTCAAATAGTGCGCGCGGTAGAACATCACCCCGATCACAGGGTGGGCAGGATTTGCTCGCGCCTGCCATTCAGTGAGTGAGCACGACCCACCCAAGGCAGGGTGGTAAAAACCTTGACGGGGCTGCGCGCGCGGCGGTGAAAACCCATAGCTCGTGGCAAAGTAGTGGTCGCTCAGGAAGAGCAGAAGCTGCACGACGTTCTCGACGCCACCTTCCTGTAGGTATGCGTATGCTTCGTGGGAGACGAGTGCTTCTGTCGAAAGTTGGTCGAGCTGTGGGTCGGGCTGAATGGCTGAGACGCACACCAGCGCGCGGTCGGCTCGGCGGCAGAACTCAGCGATCCGCTCCAACTGAGGCGCGTTCTCTAATCCGCCTTCGAGGCGTACGATGACGATCTGCGCATCGCGCAGCCACTCGCGCTCGAACCGTGCATATCCCTCTGGCTGGCGCAGTGGTTCTAGCGGCAGAGCGCGCACAGTCGGGAAATCCTCCGGCAGGCGCTCGATGGCTCGGCTCACAGCGAGCAGGTCGGTGTCGGCATGAGAAAGAAACAGGATTGAGGCGACGACTTGATCAGGGCTCGCGCTGGGCAGCGCAGCGTCGCACGCAGGGCGGTTGCCTTGCGACGCTTGCCAAGCGTAGAAGTCGAAGACGAACGGGCGCAATGCATCAGGCACAGGCAGCAGTCGCCCAGCAGCAAGCATCGCCTCGATGTAGTCGTAAAGCGCTAGGACCTGCCACTCCGTGTTGAAAGACTGAAACCACAGGCTTGTGCCGCCAAAGTTGAGCATCACCACGTTGGACAGCGGGCACGGCCCGAGGCATCCGCCGATTGTGAGGTGGACGCGGTGGCGCAGCTTGCGCCGCTCCCACTCGTTGTGGTAAAGCTGCTCAGGCACAGGCGCGTGACCGCGCTCGACATGACCGCAGCAGCACCCCTTGCACACGAACAAGTGCCCCGTCTTTAGGATGAGATTGATGTATTTGCCATCGCTGCGCAAAATGCGCGCATGCGGCTGAGGCTGGCTCATGCTCAGAATTCGATCCCAGGCTGCGCTAGGATGCCCTGGTCTCGCAGCGGGTGCTTGACCAGCTTCATCTCGGTCACTAGGTCAGCGAAGTCAACTAGGGCTTGGGGGGCGTGACGACCGGTGATAATGACATGCAGCATCTCGGGCTTGTTGTCGCGCAACCAAGCTACGACCTCGTTCGGGTCGAGCCAACCGAAGTGCATCACGTAGGTGAACTCATCCAGCAGCACGATGTCATATTCGCCGCTAGTGATCATCCGCTTGCCTTCCTCCCAGCCGGCGAGCGCCTTGGCTTGGGTCTCGTCCATGTCTTTGCTAGTCCAGGTGAAACCATCGCCCATCGGGCGCAGGAGGACGCCCATTTTCTCCAGTGCGCGCAGCTCGCCGAACTTAGCGGTTTCGTGCTTGAAGAACTGGACGCCGCCGACGCGCATCCCGCGTCCCCAAGCGCGCAGCAGGATGCCCAGCGCAGCGGTTGTCTTGCCCTTGCCGTCGCCCGTGTTGACGATGACCAGCCCTTTGCGCTTGCGGTTAAGGCGGGCTTGCTCGCGCAATGCCTTCGCCTCAGGGGTGGAGTAAAGCTCCGTGGTCTCGCTCATCGTGGTTGTGCCCTCGCAATGGATTTCAGCGACTGGCAGTGCGGTTGTGCCAAGCATGAAGCGCGCGCTCGGTCGCAGTGCGCACAACGCGCCCAACCAACGCACCGACAGGCGAGATCGGCCCGCCGAACTCGAAGCGCGTGCCGCGCCCTGTGCAGGCGATCACGACGCAATCTGTTGGCGTACCGCTCGCCAAATAGCCGTCGCGCGTGCGCACGTCATGCTCAGCCAGCACCAAGCTCTTCGCCTCGGTCGCCGTGATCACTGCGTTGACCTGTGCTGCAGGTGAGAGCACAGCGTCAACCAGGACGATTGTGTTGATCGTGCCTGGGCGCTGACCAATCTCAGCAAGCACGCCCACCTCGCGCCCAGCGGCTGTCGGTAAGCTGATGCCCAGCGTCACCAGCGCTGCGACAACCGCCTGGTCAGTCTGCTCCACGCACAGCGCAGCGTCCTCCAGCTCGGCTGCGGTGAGCAACCCGATGAATGGCTCAGTGACGCCCGCCTCGGCAGCCCAGCGCTGAATGTCTGCGGCGTAGCTGTCGCAGCAGTAATCCAGCGACACATGCATGTTGAGAATGTGCCGCGCACTTGTCCAGCCACCACCAACTGGCGCGGAGCTGAGACAAGCCAAAGGCTGGTCGCTAACGACGTGAAGACGGTGCGGATGGCGGTG
>JANWZM010000119.1 GCA_025054635.1 Thermoflexales bacterium | reverse complement strand
TCGGGGCGTTGCTGGAGCGGGTTGGTGAGCGGGCGTTGCGGGCGGACTTGACGTTGTGCACGGCGGTGATGGCGCGGCTACAATTCGAGCGCGAGCAGGTGGCGCGCTACCTGCTGGAGGCTGTGATGTGGGAATCGCCGTTGTATCAGGAACTGGTTGCTGAGAGCGAGGCACGAGGCGAAGCTCGAGGCAGAGCCGAGGGCGAGGCGAAGGGCAAGGCGGAGGCGCTGGTGCAGATGGTGGCGCTGCGGTTTGGGGCAGTGCCTGAGGCAGTGCGGGCGCTGGTCGAGGCTGCACGCGAGCAGCGCGACTTGGCGCTGCTGGATGCGCTGCTGGAAGCCGCCGTGCGCGCGCCGACTGTTGAAGCGCTGACCGAGGCTCTGCAGCCGCTGCGCGAGCGGCTCAAAGCCGCGTCTCTGTGAGGCTCACCTCAGGCATCCTGTGACTTCATCGAGAGAGACACAGTGCGCTTTGTGCAGCAACTTGTAGCAGATGCACCTGCTGTTACGGCACGTGTAGTGAACGTGCGGCAAGCTGCATCGCTGCACTTGCTGCCTGACCCAGCGCTAGACCCCCGTCGTTCGGTGGCACTTGGCGATGCACTAGGACTTCGAACCCCTCCGCCTCAAGTGAGGCGACAACCTGTTCAGTCAGCACCAGATTCTGAAAGACTCCTCCACTGAGAGCAACTACGTTCAACCCGCGCGTTGCGCGCAGCCGCATGCAGACCACAGCAAGGGCTTGGGCAAGCGTAGTATGGAAGCGTGCTGCAACGAGCGGCAGTGGAACGCCTCCCCGCACATCGCTGAGGATGGCACTCAGCATCGGTGCAACCTCAATTTGGATTGGTTGACCCTCGCGGATGGCGAAAGGATAGGCTTCAGCGCATCCTCCTTGCTGTGCAATCCCCTCCAGCTCGATGGCTGCCTGACCCTCGTAGTCTGCTTGGTGGCAGACGCCCATTAGTGAGGCGATAGCATCGAACAAACGCCCCGCGCTACTCGTTCGGACACATTGAACGCCGCGAGCAAGCTGCTGAGCGAGAATGCGCTGCTCTACAGGCGGACAAGCCTGGACGCATGGCAAGTCAGCCTCCCACGGCAACCCAGCCGCCCACAGGTGCGCCAGAGCCATGCGGTAAGGTCGGCGCACGCTAACGTCACCGCCTGGTAGAGGCACTTCGGCAAGGTGTGCAGCACGCTCGAACCGCACACCGTCAGCGATAAGCACCTCTCCGCCCCATATAGTGCCATCGGCGCCGTAACCTGTGCCGTCGAAACTGACACCGATCACGGGCTGGCGCAGATTGCGCCGATGTTCAGCCAGGCACGCGACGATGTGTGCGTGGTGATGCTGGACAGCGATGAGGGGCAACTCGCGCGCGCTTGCCCATGCCCGTGCCCAGCGCGTCGTGTGATAGGCAGGATGCAGATCGCAGGTGACGCAGCGAGGCTGAATGCCGAACAACTGGATGAAATGCTCTAGTGCCTCCTCGAACGCCTGCAGCGTCTCAACATTTTCGACATCGCCAACGTGCTGGCTGAGGTAGGCATGCTCACCCCGCGTGAGGCAGAACGTCGCCTTGAGTTCGCCGCCAACCGCAAGCACCTCGGGCAGCGGCTCAGACAGCACAATTGGCAGCGGCACATAGCCGCGCGAGCGGCGGATCGGCAGCGGAGCGCTGCGGAAGAGGCGCACAACCGAGTCGTCGCAGCGAGCATAGATCGGACGGTTATGCAGCAGGAAGCCATCTGCAATGTCGCTGAGGCGCGCTTGGGCTTCAGCGTTGTCCTTTGCAATTGGCTCATCGCTGCGGTTGCCGCTAGTCATCACCAGCGGCACTTCGGATAGATCGCCGTCAAGCAGCAGGTAATGCAGCGGTGTGTAAGGCAACATCACCCCAAGCACCGCGTTGCTTGGGGCGACGGATTCGGCTATGGGCGCATCCTGCCGGCGCGGCAGCAGCACGATTGGGCGTTCGCGGCTGCGCAGCACCGCCTCTGCACTCGGCGATACGTCAACGAGTTGTCGAAGGACAGTCAAGTCGCGCACCATCAGCGCGAAAGGCTTTGCTGGGCGCTTCTTTCGTCGCCGCAATGTCTGCACCGCAGCTTCGCTGCGCGCGTCGCAGGCGAGGTGGAACCCGCCTAGACCCTTGACTGCGATGATTTGCCCCTGTAACAGCGCAGCCTGAGCGCGCTGCAGCGCAGCCTCGCCTTCCCATTGAAGCTCGCCCTCCTCGAACCAAAGGTGCGGACCGCAGCTTGGGCAGGCGATCGGTTGAGCGTGAAAGCGGCGGTTGGATGGGTCAACGTATTCCTCAGCACAGCGTTCGCACATTGCAAACGCCGCCATCGTGGTCAGCGGACGGTCGTAAGGCAGCGCTCGAATAATCGTGAAGCGCGGGCCGCAGTTTGTGCAGTTGATGAACGGGTATCGATGGCGCCGGTCGGAAGGGTCGAACAGCTCGCGCAGGCACGCATCGCAGACGCTCACATCGGCTGGGACGAGCGTTGTCGCGCGGCTCTCAGCGCGACTCTCCACAATGCGAAAGGTGCACTCGTCAAGCGCAAGGACTAGCTCAGACTTGATGTCAGTGATCTGTGCTAAAGGAGGCGACTGCGTGTGCAGTGCGCATTCAAACTGATCCAGTGCACCTGGCTCACCCTCGGCTTCGATGAACACGCCCTCGCCGTCGTTGCCGACATGACCGCCCAACCCTAGCTGCTGCGCTAACTGGGAGACGAACGGGCGAAAGCCGACCCCCTGGACGACGCCGCGAACGCGGTAGCGGCGACGCTGCCTCATGCGCTACAGCAAGCCGAGCACGGCGCGATGCACTAACCCACGCACACGCGCCTCCAGATGCTCCTCCAACTGGAGCAGCTCAAGTTGAGCCTCAAGCTCGCTGTCGAGCCAATCCACGACCCGCTTCTTCTCCAAGCCGAACTCGAGGCGATTGAGACGGATTGGCTTTGGCGACAAGCCACTGAGCGCCACTCGAACATTTCCTGCGATCCCATCCTTCAGCGCGAAGCTCAGCGCTGTCGCCAACTCTGGTGCGTGCGACGACACGACATATGCGCTGCGCGTGTCTGGCGAGGGAACAGCAACGCGGATTTCAGTGATCAGCGTGCCCTCGCGCAACACTCGCTGTCCGTAGCTCAAGAAGCCGCTTAGCGGAATCACCTTCCAGAAGTCTGAGGGGGTCTGGGTCTCCTTCGAAAGGTCGCGCGCGCCGGCAACGACGACATCCGCATCGAAGGCGAGCAGCGCTGCAATCAACGGCGCATCCGAGCTAGCAGTGGCAACTGCACCAGCGAGCGTCGCACGATTGCGCAGCACCTGCGGAGTGTATAGGGCACACTGACCGATCAGGCGCAGCGCGCTAGAAGAGTCAGGCGCGGTGAGGTCGTGCTCTGCAAGCTGCTGATGCGTCATTGCTGCGCCCAGCCTCAGCAGCCGTCCCTCGACCAGCGCTTTGTTCAAGCCCAGCCCCGAGATATCTACTACTGCCTGAACATCTGCAGGCTTGACCTCGTTTAGCCAGCACCCCCCTGCGAGCACAACCGTGCGCGGACTAGGGCGCTTGAGCAGCTCAACTGCCTCAAAGACGCTTGTCGGGCGAAAGTACTCCCAGTTCATCAGCACCCGTCATCCTGTCGCCGGGTCGTAGATGATCACGCCAAGCCCATTTGGGCCGAGCACACTACCAAGCGCAGCGCCTGCAGGGCGGATCGGCACGTTGCCTAGGCGCGGCATGCTCAGGTGCAGCGCCTCGATCAGCGCGCGCGTGCGCGGGCTGGGCTGAGGCGAAAGTTGGACGACAAAGAAGTGAGCGGTTGCAGGGTCAAATTCAGAGACAAACTCAGCTAGTTTCTCGTAGCCACGGTCTAGCGTGCGCACTTTCTCGGGTGCAATCAGCTCGCCCTCCTCAAAGACCAGGTAGGGGATGATGCCGAGCATCCGTCCAAGGATAGCCTGTGCTGGGCGCAGCCGCTTGCTGCGCTCGAGGTACTCCATTTCGTCCGAAAGGAAAACCCCGTAGGCACAGCGCGTTAGCCCGCGCAATGTGCGCACGATTGCCTCAGCGTCTAACCCTCGTTCTGCTAGCGTAACCCCTGCCTTAACGATTTCGCCCAAGCCAGCGGAGGCTGTGCGCGAGTCCAACACGTGGATCGCGCAACTGCCCAGGAAGGATTCACGCGCAGCTGCTGCGTTTTTGACGGCATCGCTCAGCGAGGCGGAGACGTGTATGGAGATAACGTCCGCACGTTGGTTTGACAGTGAAAGATAAACCTCCGCGAACGCCTCAACTGAGGGCGCAGACACCGCAAAGGGAACACTGCTGCGCGCAGCATACTGCGCCAGCTCGGCTTGGGTCAAGTCAACTCCCTCGCGCCAGACACGACCAGCGACCTCAACGCAATGCGGCAGAACAATCACCCCGTGCGCTTGAGCCCACTCAGCCGACACGTCGGCGCTAGAGTCTGTGACGACGCGCACGCGCGAAGGGCGACTTACGACCATAGGCGCTGCTTGCTCACTCGATGCCGACCACAAAGAAGTAGTGCGGCTGACCGCCAGCAACAAGGTCAACTTGTAGCTCGGGATAGATCTCGCGGACGCGAGCAGCGATGCGCTCAGCTTCAACTTGGCTCAAGCCATTGCCGTAATACAGCGTGATCAACTCTCGCGTATCAGCATCTGCCTCGGCTAGTAAGGACAGCAACACTGCCTCAGGCGTCTCGCCAGCGACGCATAGCACATCGTCGATCAAGCCTATCACCTGTCCGCTGCGCACTGTGACGCCGTTCAAGGTGACGTCGCGTGTAGCCGTGGTGACCTCGCCAGTCACCACGCGGGATGCAGCTTGGCGCATGAATTCGACATTTTCCTCAACTGTGCTAGACGGGTTGAAGCTGATCGCTGCTGCGACGCCTTGAGGCAAAGTCCTTGTTGGGACAACGTAAGTTGGGCGTGAGCTTAGCTGAGCCGCCTGCTGGGCTGTCATCAGGATGTTGCCGTTGTTAGGCAGCACTATCACGCGGCGGGCATGGGCACGATTGATGGCGCCCAGAATATCGTCCACACTTGGGTTCATCGTTTGCCCACCCTCGATCACTGCGCGCGCGCCCAAGTCTCTAAACAGGCGAATCATCCCTTCGCCAACCGCAACTGTGACCATCCCTACTTCGGCTTCAGGCAGGTTAGGCTCTACAGAAGTGCTTGTAGCTCGAGCCAAGCCTTGCGGCACGAACGCCTCAGACTGCGCCTGCATGTCTTCCACGACCACATCGCGCAACGACCCCCACTTGATCCCGTAGCTCAACGGCACACCAGGGTCAGGGACGTGGACATGGACTTTGACCATTTCTTCATCGCCAGTGACGATAGGGCACTCACCCATTGCTTCGATGTCGGCGCGAATTTGAGCGACGTCTAGTGGTTTGCCAGGGAAGGCGTAGATCAAGTACTGCACGTCGTAGCCCCAACCGCTTTCACGACGCAAGCCAGCTTCAGCCTCAGCCTTCAAGCCGACGGCAGCGTGTTCACCCTCATCAACGGACATACCATTGACCATGCGCCACATGCCTTCAAGGATGACGTACAGCCCGAAGCCCCCAGAGTCCACTACCCCCGCCTCCTTCAGGATGCGCAGAAGGTTTGGCGTGCGCTGGACGGATTCGTAGGCAGCGTCTTTCGCTACTTCCAGTAGCCGACGCAGGTCGTGCGTATGCCGCGCAGCGTGCTCGACTGCCTCAGTTAGCTCGCGCGCGACGGTGAGGATTGTCCCTTCGACAGGCGTGCTCACGCCCGAATAAGCTGTCCTCACAGCCTCTTTGAATGCAGCAACCAAATCCTGGGCGTCGCAAATCCCCTTGTTGTCCAGTGACCGAGCGAACCCGCGCCAGAGCTGCGACAGAATGATGCCCGAGTTACCGCGTGAGCCGCGCAGCGCCCCGTTCGAGGCAACTTTTGCGACAACGCCAACGTTTGGGTCATCGAGGCTTGCGACAGCTTCCCATGCGCTGCGCATGGTGTGCATCATGTTTGTGCCTGTGTCGCCGTCAGGGACGGGATACACGTTGTAACTGTTGACGACTTCTTCCTGCCGGCGCAGCCATTGATAGCCAGCGCGGATCAACTCTTTCAACTTTCGACCATCCATTGTCAAATGCCTGCTCGAGGCAGTTGCGCCTTCTTCAGGGTGAGTTGGGGTTGTCCTCGAGATGGATTGCTTGGGCTGCGAGTCCATGAGGTCTCCTGATGGGTATGAGGTCTAGTCGGCGTTGGTCACGCGCAGTGCTGCAACATGCAGATGAATTCCATCAACGACATAGCCCGTGCTGTGTTCTATCGCGTAGCGCACCTGCTGTTGCAGGCTGCTGGTGACTGCGCGAATGCGCACACCATATTCGGCGATGATATGCATGCTCACCATGACATGGTGCTTGCCATCTGGATGCTCGGTGATCTGGATTTCGATCCCCCGTCGGGGGTCTGTGTGCGTGCAATCAAAGCCTGTGTAGCGGGAGGCAATGCCTACGACGCCATAGGTGCTCAATGCCGTGTGCAGCACCAATGAGAACACAACCTGCGGCGCAATCACAATCGCGCCGCTGACCGATGCCTGTGGCTTGTCAAGCACAGTGTGCATGTTAGAATCAGGCGCTCAATCTTAGGCAGTTTTTCGCCAGAGTTCAAGTCCTCTTCGAGGACCGTGAGGCAGTGGGGTATTGCCATGGCTAAATGTTACTTTACGGGCAAGAAGACGAGCTTCGGGCACTCGCGCTCATTTTCGTTCAAACTGTCAAATCGCACTTGGAAGCCGAATTTGCAGCGCCGACGGTTGATGATCAACGGGCGCATGCAGACAGTCAAAGTCTCGGTGAAGGCGCTGCGCGCGTTGACCAAAGTCTCAGGCAAGTAAGAGAGATCACCCTCGCATCCCCTGCCCAGCAGGGGGTGCTTTTTTGTCTGTGCAGACAGACAACATCTGCAAGGTACTCGCGGACCGGTTGCGGCAGCCGTTTGTGGCTTGGCGACTTGGGATGCCGCCCGAACAGGTCGGCAGAGTTGAGCTTGAAAATGTTGAGTTCCCCGCCGTGCCTCTTCGCGCAGACTCAGTCTTCCTGCTGCCTGACCTGCGCATCGTGCTGCACGTGGAGTTTCAGACCACTTTCGAGTCCGATCTGCCCTTCCGAATGCTGAACTACTACGTACGCCTCTACGCCCGCTACAGCGAGCAGGTTGACTCAATCATCCAGGAGGTCATTGTGCTCAGACCAGGTGGCAGTCGAGTCACTGACCGGTTTGAGCGCGACCAGACGAGCCACAGGTATCGCGTCGTTGAGATTTGGCGACTGGATGGCGCAGCGTTGCTGGAGCAGGAAGCCTCGATCCCGTTCGCGGTTTTGGCGCGCTGGGAAGAAGGGCGATCTGCACTAGCCGAGACGCGCCGCCGCATTGAGGAGTTCCCGAGCCGCGTGAAGCAGGCAGACCTCAGCCTGTTTTCGAGCGTGCTCGCGGGTTTAGAATTCAACAGTGCAGAGATTGCCCAGTACCTGCCTATTGCAACGGAGGCGATCATGCTTGAGTCACCTGTCTACCGCGAAATCATCGAGAGGGGCTTGTCACAAGGTCTGCAGCAAGGCTTACAACAAGGCTTGCAGCAAGGTCTGCAACAAGGCCTGCAACAAGGGATACAGCAAGGCACGCAGCAGGGATTTCAGCAGGGCTTGCGAGATGCGCTCGCGCGCGTGCTCGCTGCACGATTCGGTGACCAAGCCTCGCAACAGACGCTGCAGGTGTTAGTGGATAAGCTCCCTCAATTGAAAGACCCTGCGCAGCTCAACGAACTGCTTACGGTCGCTGCGCGCGCGCCAAGCATTCAGGCTTTTAGCGAGGCTTTGGAGCAGGTTCTGAAGTCAGGGCGCACAACCCCGAACGGAACTTAGTCGCCTGTTGGCACATAGAGGCAGAGCGCGCGGTGTCACTCGTCTGTGCATCTTGTCGTTTCTGCCTTGAGTTGCCCACATCCTGCGGCGATATCAATCCCGCGCCGCACGCGCAGGGTGAAGGGAATACCCGCGCGCTCTAACACTGAGCAGAAAGCGTAGCGCCGCTTAAGGTTCGGCGCGTGCCCAGCGTAGCCCTGGGTTGGATTGAGCGGAATCAGATTGACATGCACGAGGTTTGCATCGTCGCGCGGGTTTGTCTGACGCACCAACTCGACAAGTGCACGTGCCTGCTCTAGAGTGTCGTTGACGCGCTCGATCAACGCCCACTCGTAGCTCACTCGACGATTGGTTTTGCGGATGTAATCGCGCGTCGCTTTGGTTAACTCATGTAGAGGGTAGCGGGTGTTGATTGGCACAATCTGACTGCGCAGCTCGTCCGTTGCAGCATGTAGCGACACGGCGAGGTTGATCTGTAGTGGCTCTTCGGCAAAACGCCGAATGCCTGGCACAAGCCCAACTGTTGAGAGGGTGATCTTGCGCGCGCCGATACCGAAGCCCCCCTCGCTCGCTGGGGTGGTCAAGCGCTTGATCGATTCCATCACGCTTTGGTAATTGGCGAACGGCTCGCCCATACCCATGTATACGATGTTGGTCAATCGCGACTGACCCAGGGTACGAGCGATCCAGATGACCTGTTCGACAATTTCACCCGCGCGCAAATTGCGCATGAACCCCATCTGCCCCGTTGCACAGAAGCTGCACGCCATGGCGCAGCCAACCTGTGAAGAGATGCACGCTGTGCGTCTGTTGCCGTCGTACTCCATCAGCACTGCCTCAACCTCGCTGCCATCTGGCAAGCGGAAGAGCCACTTGCGCGTCCAGCGGTCGCGCGAGCGCTGCACGGCGACAGGTTGAAGCCGACCGATCACGAAGTGCTCTTTGAGCCTGGCGCGCAGCTCGCGCGGCAGGTCCGTCATCTCGTCCACGTCCGCAATGAAGCGCTGATACAACCAGCGCCAAATCTGCTTAACGCGGAAAGCTGGCTCGCCCCACTGGGCAAGTTGCTCAGCAAGCTGCGCTTGGGTCAGGTCGTAGAGAGAGAGCAATCCCGCGCTCGTCATGGCGTTTTCAGGCGCTGAATTAGATCAGCGATCACCTG
This sequence comes from Thermoflexales bacterium, assembly GCA_025054635.1. Classification (GTDB taxonomy): domain Bacteria; phylum Chloroflexota; class Anaerolineae; order J036; family Brachytrichaceae; genus DRWP01. The sequence continues at coordinate 5,432 of JANWZM010000119.1, read as the reverse complement.
ATCTGTTTGGATACCTTCAGCTTGCGCCTCGAAGTTCAGCAGAATCCGATGGCGCAACGCAGCAGGTGCGACGGCACGAATATCATCTATTGCTGCGTTGAACCTGCCTTGCAGTAGGGCGAGTGCGCGCGCGCCAAGCAATAGCGCCTGCGCACCGCGCGGGCTTGACCCAAATCGCACGAAGCGCTTGACCAAATCGGTCGCTTGGGCATCTGTTGGATGGGTGGCTGCGACCAGCGTGGCAGCGTAGCGCATCACGTGTGAGGCAACAGGTACTGAGCGCACAAGTTGGTTAATCATCAGCAACGCGGCATTATCGGCGACTTTAGTTGGGCGACGTGACTCCGCGCCTGTCGTTTGCTCGATGATTGCCACCAGCTCTTCCGTGCTGGGAAATGCTACATTGAGCTTGAACATAAAGCGGTCGAGCTGCGCTTCAGGCAGAGGATATGTCCCTTCCATCTCGATGGGGTTCTGTGTCGCCATTACGAAGAAGGGCTTGCTTGCTGCGTAGGTGCGCCCGAGGACACTAATGGTGCGCTCTTGCATCGCCTCGAGCAGCGCCGACTGTGTTTTGGGCGTGGCGCGGTTGATCTCATCAGCGAGGATCAAGTTCGCGAAGATCGGCCCAGGCTGAAAGCGAAAGCCGCGCCGCCCATCGGGTTGGTCTTCGAGGATATCTGTGCCGACAATGTCAGCGGGCATCAGGTCAGGGGTGAACTGAATGCGCGCAAAACGCAGCTCCAGCGCGTCTGCAAAGGCGCGAACTAAACTGGTCTTGCCTAAGCCGGGCACGCCCTCTAGGAGCACATGACCGCCACTCATGAGCGCGAGCAGCACGTGACGCACGATATCCTGCTGCCCGACGATGACGTTGCGCACTTGCTGTTCAACGCGCTGCGCGATCTCTATGAGTTGTTCTGGCGCAAGCGATGTCTCTGAGGAAACTGCAGGGGAGGTTGCCAACTAAAGCGGGCGACGGGGCTCGAACCCGCGACCCTCTGCTTGGGAAGCAGATGCTCTACCTACTGAGCTACACCCGCGGGGTACTTGCTTGCCCTGATTGTAGCACAAATCCGACGCTGTGCAGGGAAGTTGACCGTATGTAGCCCTTACTGAGCACTTGCGAGCGTGTGCCCCCGATCAGTCGTGCCCTGTTCCGATGGCGCACGAACAAAAGCAGCAGCTTCCCCGTGTTAGCACAGGCAAGCTGTGCCTCTGCTCAGCGTGGTTCGCCTCGACCGAACACGTTTGTGACTTCCCCGGATCAACCAAGTGGCTTCCTTTCCGACAGTCGAGTTTCGCGTGTGCCCCTAATCCCATCCGTGCGGTCCCGAAACGCTCACGGAATCTCGCTCACTAGGCGTCAGCACTTTGAGCACGTGCCACGCCGAGAAGCGCCGCATGTGCCGCTTGTGCGGCTGGTCGGCGACAGCCCAGGGTTTGACGCTGATCAGCCACGCGATGCAGCGGAGACCAAGGCCGTTGCACACATTCCAGCGCCTCACTATCACCTCTGCACAGGAGTAACTGGGTAGACTCACTCCCATCGCCTACAATCGGCTTGGTTGAGACGCCCACATGATTGCGCTTGTTGATTACGGCGCAGGCAACCTGCGCAACGTGCAAAAGGCGCTGGAGCATGTCGGCGCAAGGGTAACTCTCACTGACGAGCCCGAGCAGCTTGCAGCCGCTGACAAGATCGTGTTACCAGGCGTTGGCGCGTTTGCTGACTGCCGCCGAGGGTTGATCGAGCGCGGGTTGTTTGAGCCCTTGCGCGCCCTAGCACAGGCAGGCAAGCCACTGCTCGGTATCTGTGTCGGCATGCAGTTGCTGTTCGAGGTTGGTGAGGAGATGGGCGAGTGGGAAGGGCTAGGCTTAATCCCTGGGCGCGTGGTGCGCTTTGCTGGCGCACCGTTCGAGGGCGCAAACGCGCTAAAGGTGCCACACATCGGCTGGAACCAGCTTCACCCTGTGCGCGCCGACCACCCTCTTCTGCGTAACATTCGAGCCGACAGCTATGCCTACTTCGTCCACTCCTACCACGCCTGTGTGTTCTCGAGCACGTGCGTCGTTGCAACCACAGACTACGGCTACGAGTTCCCTTCCATCGTCGCCAAAGACAACATCTGGGGACTGCAATTTCATCCCGAGAAGAGCCAAGACACAGGGCTGCAGTTGCTGAAGAACTTTGTGGAGCTTGGGTGATGCGCGAGTTTGTGATCTATCCAGCAATCGACCTACGCAGCGGCAGAGTTGTCCGCTTGCAACAAGGCGACCCAAACCGCCAGACCAATTACAGTGACGACCCTGTTCTCGTCGCGCGTCAATGGATCGAGTTGGGTGCGTCGTGGATTCACGTGGTCAATCTGGATGGCGCGCTCGGCGACCCCAATCAAGGCGCGATCAACCGCGGAGCGCTGGCAGCCATGTGCCGCCTCGGCGGCGCGCGAGTCCAGTTCGGCGGCGGTATGCGCAGCCTTGCCGACGTCGAAGCCGCGTTTGAGGCTGGGGTTGCTCGGCTCGTCCTAGGCACGGCTGCGGTCGAGAACCCGCGCCTGGTCGCTGACGCGCTAGCGCGCTACGGCGCCGAGCGCATTGTAGTTGGGCTTGACGCGCGCGAGGGGATGATCGTCACCCGTGGCTGGACGCAGACCACGCCCCTCAGCGCCATCGAGCTGGGTCAGCGGATGCGCGAAATGGGCGTCGCTTACGCGCTATACACCGAGGTCAATCGCGACGGGATGATGTGCGGCCCAGCCGCAGAGCTAACCGCGGCGCTTGCCCAAGTCACAGGACTGAAAGTGATTGCCTCTGGCGGCGTGCGCCACATAGACGACGTGCGCGAGCTGATGTTGTATGCCCCACGCGGTGTCGCTGGCGTGGTGATTGGGCGTGCACTCTACGAGGGAGCGCTCGATTTGCGTCAAGCAATTGCATTAACGCAAGCGGAAGTGAGCTAGGTGCTGGCGAAACGGATCATCCCCTGCTTCGACGTCGCTAACGGGCGGATCGTCAAGGGCGTCAACTTTGTTAACTTGCGTGATGCGGGTGACCCTGTGGAGCAGGCGCGCATTTACAACGATGAACGCGCGGATGAGCTGGTCTTCCTCGACATCATGGCGTCGCACGAGGGGCGTGCCACGATGGTTGATTTGGCGCGGCGTGTCGCTGACGAGGTGTTCATCCCCTTTACTATCGGCGGCGGTGTGCGCGACGTCGAGGACTTTCGCACGCTGCTGCTCGCCGGAGCGGACAAGTGCTCGGTCAACAGCGCAGCCGTGCGCAACCCGCGCTTGATCAGCGAGGCGGCATGGCGTTTCGGTGCACAGTGCGTTGTCGTCGCCATTGACGCCCGTCGTGAAGCAGAGGGGCGTTGGCGGGTTTACCTCAACGGCGGGCGCGTGCCCACAGACCTCGACGCCGTGGAGTGGGCAGTTCAAGCTGAGAAGCTCGGCGCGGGGGAAATCCTGTTGACCAGTATGGACACTGACGGCACGCAAGACGGGTATGACTTGGCGCTGTTGCGAGCGGTATGCAGTGCCGTCAAGATTCCGGTGATCGCCTCAGGCGGTGCGGGCAAGCTGGAGCACTTTTACGAGGCGATCCAGGCTGGCGCAAGCGCAGTGCTCGCGGCAAGCGTGTTCCACTACAAGACCTTTCGTGTCAGCCAAGTCAAAGCCTACCTGGCAGAGCGAGGCGTGCCTGTGCGGATGTAAGTGAGCGGCGCGCACATACTACGCAGGGCACGGCAGCGCGCCGAACAGGTAAGCAGCATGACTTACGCAAATCGCCCACGCCTTTCAACGACCCTGCCCTGCCTTCCACGGTCAGAAGCTTGAGTGTATGAACAACCCATTTGCCGCCAGCGGCTCGGGGCGTCGCCGGCGCAGGTCACGGCTGCGTGCGCGTGCTTCGGCTGGTTTGCGCGACACACGGCTGCTGCTGCGTGAGTTCCGTGAGCCGCTGCTTGCCTTCCTCACACTGATCGTTGGTGGGGGTGTGCTTTACTACTGGCTTGCCTCGCTCGCTGGCGAGGAGAGGCCGGAGAATGCAGCAGAGGCTATCTATCATGTCTTATCGCTTGTCTTTCTGCAGACCCTGATCGAGGATTTCCCCGATGCGTGGTACCTGCAGTTGTTCTACTTTGCGATGCCCGTGCTTGGGCTGGGCATCTTGGCACAAGGGCTAACTGACTTTGGGGTGCTTTTCTTCAACCGCCGTGCGCGCGGAAAGGAGTGGCAGATGGCGCTCGCATCAACCTATCGAGACCACGTGATTCTCGTTGGTCTGGGTCACCTGGGCTATCGTGTGGCGCGCTACCTGCACAGCTTGGGTCAAGACCTTGTCGTGATCGACTTGAACCCCTCAGCCGACATCTTGAGGGAGCTAGGCGACCTGGGCATTCCGATCTTGCCTGAGGATGCCCGCCGTGACGTTGCGCTGGAAGCTGCGGGTGTCCGCCGCGCCAAAGCCATCGTCTTGTGCATCCAGGACGACATGCTTAACTTGCAGATCGCGGTCAAAGCGCGCAAGCTCAACCCAACGCTTCAAGTGGTGATTCGCATCTTCGACGACGAGTTTGCGCGCTCGCTGGAGGAACAGTTTGGCTTCAAGGCGATGAGCGCAACGGGGATTGCCGCGCCGACGTTCGCCGCAGCCGCAACTGGCATGGACGTCACCCGACCGATCACAATCGAGGGTCAGACCTTTAGCCTGGCTCAATTCAAGGTTAAGCCCCACTCGCTTCTGATCGGCAGGACGGTCGAGCAGATTGAGCAGGCTTATCAGATCAGCATCGTGCTACTCCGTCGCAATGAGCACCTTGACTTGCACCCTGCAAGTGATCGACGCATTCAGAGCGGCGACCATCTCGCTGTCGTTGCTGATCCAGAGGCGCTGGGTCGGCTGATCGACAGCAATTTGGACTGAACAATGCTGCGCCTACGTCTTTTGGGGCGTTCTCCGGGTTCAGGCACGCTGCTGCCTACAGGTCGAGGTCAATCCCGAGCGTGCGCAGGTGTGCCTTGATCTGCTCTAGGCGTTGGCGCTCAACATCGCGTTCGCGCTCTGCCACTTCGGCACGCCGCTCTGCTGCTTCCGCGCGTTGGCGCTCAGCTTCAGCGCGTTGACGCTCGGCTTCCGCGCGCTGGCGCTCAGCTTCGGCGCGTTGGCGCTCAGCCTCAGCACGTTGACGCTCGGCTTCGGCAAACGTCGGCACCAGCCGCCCCGCGCGGTCATACACCCGCAGCCAGCGGTTGTCCACGCCCCCATACACCCCAGCCCACACCCCCAGCCACGCCCCCAACGTCTCGCTCCACACCCATCCCCGCTCATCCGGCACAATCGCCTCATACCCCCTTCCCTCCGCCAGCCGCCACGCATACAGCTCTACCGGCGACGCTTGGTCGGCAGGGTCAAGCCCAAAACAC
>JANWZM010000110.1 GCA_025054635.1 Thermoflexales bacterium | reverse complement strand
GACCGCCCGACTGTGCTGGTCATCGGCGATGTGTCGTTCTACCACGACCTGAACAGTCTGCTCGCCGTGGCGCGGGCTGGGCTGCGCAACCTTCACATCGTGCTGATCAACAACGGCGGCGGGGCGATCTTCCACCGCCTGCCGATTGCCGCGTATGAGCCGCCGTTTCGGGCGCTGTTTTACACCGAGCACCACTTGACCTTTGCGCCTGCAGCGGCGTTGTTCGGCTTGGGCTACGCAGCGGTTGCGCGCGCAGATGAGGCGGCAGAAGCGCTGCGCGCCGCGCTGCGCACGCAGACGCCGACTGTCGTCGAGGTGAGCACTGACCCCGACGAGAGCGCGCGCGCCCAACGCCTAATCCAAGCGCGCATCCGCGACCTGCTTCGCCCTGAGGGACTTCACCCTAGAGCGGCTGACCTCAGGGCAGTGGGCATCCCCAACGCGAGGTGACACCCATGAATGAACCCCAGACTTGGCACTACATCCGCAAAGCTGCTGACTGGCAGCGCGTGAAAGATTACCAGGACATCACGTACTACAAAGCGCAGGGCGTAGCGCGCATCGCGTTCAACCGCCCTGAGGTTCGAAACGCTTTCCGCCCAGAAACCGTGGACGAGCTCATTGACGCCTTCACGGACGCCTGGAACGACACCGCTATCGGCACGGTGCTGTTCACAGGCGAAGGCCCCTCGCCGAAGGACGGCGGCTGGGCGTTCTCTGCCGGCGGCGACCAGCGCGTGCGCGTCTCGGGCGGCTACGCCGGCGGGCATGTGCTGCCGCGCCTGCACGTGCTCGAGCTGCAGCGCATCATCCGCTTCATGCCCAAGGTGGTGATCTGCGTCGTGCCTGGTTGGGCAGTTGGCGGCGGGCACAGCCTACACGTGGTGTGCGACCTCACCATCGCCAGCAAAGAGCACGCCCGCTTCCACCAAGCTGACGCCAGCGTCGCCAGCTTCGACGGCGGCTTCGGCTCAGCCTACCTGACGCGGCACATCGGACAGAAGCGCGCCCGCGAGATCTTCTTCCTGGAGCAGGTCTATACCGCTGAGGAGGCGTTCCAAATGGGCATGGTCAACAAGGTCGTGCCCCATGAGGAACTCGAGGAGACAGCCTTCGCTTGGGCGCAGACGATCAACAGCAAAAGCCCGACCTCGATCCGCATGTTGAAGTACGCCATGAACTTGATCGACGACGGGTTGATCGGACAGCAAGTCTTTGCCGGCGAGGCGACGCGCCTGGCATACATGACCGAAGAGGGCGAAGAAGGGCGAAACGCCTTCATCGAGAAGCGCCCGCCGCGCTTCGACAAGTTCCCGCGTTGGGTGTGATGCTTGGCTTGAACTTGCCTTCACCCCCTACCCTCTTCCCTGTCGGGAGAGGGGGTAAAGGGGGTGAGAGTCTCGCCCCCGAACGCCTCGCGTTGATCTTCGGTGCGCGCGCCTGGACTTACGCCGAGCTCGAGGCAGAAGCTCGCGCACTTGCAGCGCGCTTAGCAGCGCTTGGCGTTGGGCACGGCAGCCGCGTCGCAATGCTGCTGCCGAATGTCCCCCAAGCCGTCTTTCTGGTTCACGCGGTGGGCTTGCTTGGCGGGGTGCTCGTGCCCCTGAACACCCGTCTGACCAGCGACGAGCTGCGCTTCCAAGTGCGCCGAGCGGCTCCAGCCCTGCTCGCCCACAACCAGGCGACCGCGCCGCTTGCTATGTCACTGGCGCAGGACGTTCCGTTGCTCGACCTCGACGCGGAGCCAGAGGCAGCGCCGAATGCTTTCAAGCAGGCGCGCGACGGTTGGACGCCGACGGCACACGATGTGCACACCATTGTCTTCACCTCAGGCACGACGGGTCGCCCGAAGGGAGCGCTGCTCACCTGGGGCAACCATTGGTGGAGCGCCGTCGCGTCGGGCTGGCGGCTAGGCGTGCAGCCTGATGACCGCTGGCTGCTGTGCTTGCCGCTTTACCATGTCGGCGGGCTTGCGGTTCTGCTGCGCTCAGCGCTCTACGGCACAACGGTTATCCTGCACGAGCGCTTCGACCCGTCCGCAGTCATCGCTGCGCTGCAGGCGCATCGCGCAACGGTCATCTCGCTCGTCCCGACCCTGCTTAAGCGCCTGCTGGAGGCAGGGCTGGACGCGCGCACTGCGCCGGCGCTGCGCGTCGCGCTGCTCGGCGGCGCAGCCGCTGCGCCTGACCTTGTTGCACAGGCGTGTGCAGCAGGCATCCCTGTGGCGCTGACCTACGGCTTGACCGAGGCAGCGTCGCAGGTCGCCACCGCGCCTCCCCAGGAGACGCGCGAGTTCCCAGACAGCGTTGGGTTGCCGCTGCAAGGCGTCTCTGTGCGCATCGCGGACGAGCAGGGCACAGCACTGCCGCCGAATGAAGTGGGCGAGATTTGGGTGCGCGGCCCAAACGTCATGCGCGGCTACCTCGACGACCCTGAGGCAACCGCAGCGGCGCTGCGCGGCGGTTGGCTGCGCACGGGCGACCTCGGCTTTGTGGACGCGCGCGGCGCGCTCCATGTCGTCCAGCGACGGGTTGACCTGATCGTGAGCGGCGGCGAGAACATTTACCCGTCCGAGGTCGAGCATGTGCTGGCGAGCTATCCCGGCGTTGAGGGCGTCTGCGTCGTCGGCGTTCCCGACGTGGAATGGGGTCAGCGCGTGGTTGCGCTGATTCAGCCCGCCCCAGGCGCACAAGTGGACTCGCCAGGCGTGCAGGCGTTCTGCCGACAGCGGCTGGCAGGCTACAAGTGCCCGCGGCAGGTGCTCCTCGTCGAGTCACTGCCGCTCACAGCCTCGGGCAAGCTCGACCGCCGAGCGGCGCAGACGCTGGCGACCCAACTGCTGGCGCAGCGCGAGGTTGACAGTTCCCTCACCCCTGCGCCCCTCTCCCTGCGGGAGAGGAGATGGGGGTGAGGCAGAGCAACGCACCGCATGCGAATAGACGCACTGGATTTGCCGAAAAACAACAGAGATCTGCCTGCGCGTAGGGGCGGATTGCATCCGCCCGCGCAGGGGCAGATTGCGTCTGCCCTTATGAACATAGGTCATTGCACAGGTCATACCCGCACAACGCGCAGAGCGCACACAATGCACAGGGCGCACGCAATCCGCCCCTACATCTAGGCGTCCCTGTTACACGGAGCAGAGGAGGTTGAGCGATGACCGCAATAGAGCAGGTTCAGACGCAGCCGATCGCGCTCGCGGATGACCTGGTGATCGGCAGCGAAGATGTGGTGATGATGGTCGGGCCGTGCGCTGTGGAGAGCGAGAGCCAACTGCGCGCCGTCGCCCAAGCGATGCGCGCGCACGGGGTGCGCGTGCTGCGCGGCGGCGCGTTCAAGCCGCGCACCTCGCCCTACGCCTTCCAGGGCTTGGGCAGAGAAGGACTGGAGCTGCTGCGCGCGGTTGCTGATGAGTTCGACTTGCTGGTGGTGACCGAGGCGCTCGGCGTTGAACACGTGCCGCTGGTTGCGGACTACGCCGACATCATCCAGATCGGCAGCCGCAACATGCAGCACTTCCCGCTGCTGTGGGCGGTCGGCGAGTTGGACAAGCCGGTGCTGCTCAAGCGCGGGTTCATGTCAACCGTGCACGAGTGGCTAATGGCAGCGGAGCACATCGCCTCGCGCGGCAACACGCGCATCATCTTGTGCGAGCGCGGCATTCGCACCTTCGAGCCATCAACGCGCAACACGCTAGACACCAACGCGATTGCGCTGGTCAAGGCAACAACGTCGTTCCCCGTTGTCGGCGACCCCAGCCATGCAACCGGGCGCGCCGACCTGGTGATCCCGGCGGCGCGCGCCGCGCTCGCGGCAGGCGCTGACGGCTTGTTGGTCGAGATACACCCAAACCCTGCCGAGGCGCGCTCCGACGGCGAGCAGTCGCTGGCGCTGAGCGACCTGCCGCGCCTACTGGACGAGGCTCGGCGCATCGCCGCAGCGCTCGGGCGCGGGTTAGCCTGAGCGTTCAAAGCAGCGGCAATGCCCCGCGCGGCGACTCGTCGTTGTCTCGGTGGCGGCGGTCGTCGCGCGTGTCGTCCTCGCTGCTGGAAAACAGGCTGTCGATCTGCGCTTGCTGTCGCCCAGCGTCGTAGCCGATGGCGAACATCGTCTTTGCCATCGCGCGGACGGCGATCTCGAACGACTCGCGCGAGCCTTCGCGGGCAAAGCTCCAGGCAGCCTGCTCTGCCTGCAACTGCACGCGGTCCATGTGCTCTAGGATGTCGGGGTCAACCAGCACTTCGAGCGGCGTATCGCCCAAGATGCTTTCGAGCCACTTGGCAAACTCGGACTGTGTCATTGCCACGCCCTAAATTATTGCGCAGGTCTAGACGCCCAGCAGAGGCACGCCGCGCGCACTAGCAGCAACGCTGCCCGTGAATGTGGAATAGTCGCAGCACTCGCTCGGCTGCGCCCGTTTTACAATCGCGTCGCAAGGAGAGGACAAGCTCATGTCTCTATCTGCAGAAGAGGTCATTCGCCTCAATAAGGAATACACCCTATTTGAATGGAACGCCCAAGCCAACTTTGTGCCGATGCCGATTGAGCGCGCCAAAGGGGTTTACTTCTGGACGACCGATGGCAAGCGCTACCTCGACTTCAACTCGCAATTGATGAGTGTCAACATCGGTCACGGCGACGAACGGGTGATCCGCGCGATCCACGAGCAAGCCTGCAAATTGACCTACGCTAATCCCTACGCTGCGACTGAGGTGCGCGGGCGGCTAGGCGAGCTGCTTGCTGAGATCACCCCCGGCAACTTGAAGAAGTCCTTCTTCACGCTCGGCGGCAGCGAGGCAAACGAGAACGCGATCAAGATCGCCCGCATGGTCAGCGGCAAGCACAAGATCATCGCCCGCTACCGCTCCTACCACGGCGCAACGCTCGGCTCGGCAACGCTCACCGGCGACCCTCGTCGCTGGGCGAGCGAGCCGGGCATCTCTGGCGTCGTGCGCGTGCATGACCCCTACCACTACCGCTGCCGCTGGTGCCAGCACGAGGAAGCCTGCACCCTTGACTGCCTCAACCACATCGAGGATGTGATCCAGTTTGAAGGGCCGCACACCATCGCCGCCATCATCATGGAGACGATCACGGGCACCAACGGCATCATCATCCCACCCAAGGAGTACTACCAGGGCTTGCGCCAGCTCTGCGACAAGTACGGCATCTTCCTCATCCTAGACGAGGTGATGTGCGGCTTCGGGCGCACGGGCAAGTGGTTCGCCTGCGAGCACTACGACATCGCCCCCGACATCATGACCATGGCGAAGGGGTTGACCAGCAGCTACGCCCCGCTGGGCAATTGCATCGTCTCGGAGGAGATCGCCGCTTACTTCGATGACCACGTGTTGTGGTCCGGCTTGACCTACGGGGGTCACGCGCTGAGCTGCGCCGCAGCCATCGCCTGCATCCAGGTTTACCAGGAGGACAACCTGATCGAACGCGCCGCGGAGATGGGCAAGTTCCTCGCTGAAGAGGAAGACAAGCTCAAGGCGAAGCACCCCTCGGTCGGCGAGGTGCGCCACATCGGCTTGTTCAGCATCTTCGAGCTGGTCAAGAACCCCGAGACGCGCGAGCCGATGGCGCCATACAACGCCAAGGGCGAGGAGATGCACGTGATGAACCAGATTAGGAAGTTCTTCTTGGACAACGGCTTGTTCACCTTCATACGCTGGAACAACTTCTTCGTCAACCCGCCCTTGTGCATCACCAAAGAAGAGCTGATGGAAGGGCTGCAGATCATTGATCGCGCCCTGGAGATCGCTGATCGCTACGTCGAGTGATTCTCATGCGCCCTCACCCCTGCCCTCCCTTGTAGGGGTGAGGGCAATGCCCTCGATCATGCGCACGCGCGAAGAGCTGGAGGCAATTGAGCGCGCGACGCTCGCCCCCTATGCAATGAAAAGCGCCGAGTCGCGCGGGCGCCATCATCCCGAACCAGAGGCAGCTTATCGCACCGCCTTCCAGCGCGACCGCGACCGCATCCTGCACACGTCCACCTTTCGCCGCTTGCAGGGCAAAACCCAGGTCTTCACCGTCACTGAGGGCGACTACTACCGCACTCGGATCACCCACACCCTGGAAGTCGCGCAGATCGGGCGCACCATTGCTCGCGCGCTCGGCGCGAACGAGGACTTGGTCGAGGGGATTTGCTTGGCGCACGACCTGGGACACCCGCCTTTCGGTCACGCGGGCGAGCGCGCGCTGAACGCCCTGATGGAGGGGCACGGCGGCTTTGACCACAACCAGCAGAGCCTGCGCATCGTCACTGAGCTTGAGCAACGTTACGCTGGCTTCAACGGCTTGAACCTCACCTTCGAGCTGCGCGAAGGGCTGGTCAAGCATCATGCCGACCACAGCTCAGACTTCGTGCCCGCGGAGTATCTGCCGGGTCAGAACGGCACCCTCGAAGCCCAGATCGCTGCCTACGCCGATGAGCTGACCTACAACGCCCACGACCTCGACGATGGGCTGCGCTCCGGTTTGATCGAGCCACAAGAGGTCGTTGCGCTGGGCTGGTGGCAGCGCGCCAGCGCCCTCGCCGGCGTTGACGATCCGACGCCGAGCGACAGCCTGACCCGTCATCGGGTGGTGCGCAAATTGATCGGCGCGATGGTCACCGACCTGCTTCAAGAGACCACTCAGCGGCTTGCGGCGCTGAACCCGCCTGATGTGGACGCTGTTCGGCGCTGGCATAGTCCAGTGGTTGGCTTCTCGGCAGAAGCTCAGGCGCTCAACCGCGAGCTGCGCGCCTTCCTGCGCGAGCGCATGTACCACCATCCGCGCGTGATCCGCATGAGCCACAAGGCAGAGCGTCTGTTGCGCGACCTGTTCAAGGTTTACCTGCGCGAGCCGCGCATGTTGCCCAAACGTCGCCAAGCCTTCCTAGCCTCGCTCCCCCTGCATCGCGTTGTGTGCGACTACATCGCCGGCATGACCGACCGCTTTGCCCTGGAAGAGCATGCCCGCTTGTTCGACCCGCGCGAGCGGGTGTGAGTCGCTGCATGCGCCTTGTGGACGGAGCGACGGTTGACTCACACAATGACCACTCGTAGCTACCATATGCGAGTAGTGCTGTTAGCGCCGATGTTTAGGCGCAAGGATTAACCTGTTCTAAACAAGAACTATAATTTAGCTATGACATCCGACACACTTGTTGATTTTACAGTTACTCTTCAGCGCGGCGATATCGTCACTGGCTTAGAACAAAACGAGCTGTGCCGCATTCTCAACATCTCCCCTGCCAGCAACCGCAGGGTGTGTGTCGAGGCAGTAACCCTGCAGTCGAACCGCACCTTCACCCGTCTCCTCAGTGCGGTGGATTTGGCTAGGCTCACTAAGGTCAGCGGCGCTCAGCGCGCCTACGACGGCGACGCCGAGCGCTTCCTGCTTGCCGCCGAAGCTGAGCGCATCCGCACCGCCTATCACTTCGACCCGCTGTTCGCCGTCAACGCCAGTGTGGTGGATGCACTGCCGCACCAAATTGAGGCGGTATATCGCCACTTGCTGACGCTGCCGCGCATCCGCTTTCTGCTCGCAGACGACACCGGCGCCGGCAAAACCATCATGACAGGTCTGCTCATCCGCGAGCTGCGCTTTCGAGGCAGCATCCACAAAATCTTGGTGATCGTCCCTGGTGGGCTGACTAAGCAGTGGGTAGAAGAGCTGCAAGGGAAATTCGGCTTGGGCGCACACTGGGTCAACCGCGCCACCTTCGAGGCAAGCCCTGCGCAGTTTGCCCAAGACGAGGGCCTGTTTGTCGTCTCGATGGACTTCCTGTCGCGCCACAAACCTTGTCTCAAGGCGATGAGCGAGACCGATTGGGACCTCATCGTGGTTGACGAGGCGCACAAGCTCTCCGCCTACGAGTACGCCTCAAAGACCGATGAGAGCGAGCGCTACAAGGCGGTCAAGGCGCTGGCGCCGAAGACCGAGCACATGCTCCTGCTCACTGCAACCCCGCACCGCGGTCGGCGCGACACTTTCCGCTGCCTGCTCCAACTGCTCGACGAAGACCTGTTCGCCACAGACGAGATGGTCACTCGTCTGATCGCCCAGCCCACGGCAACCAGCGATGAGCAGCGCAACCGCTTCTTCTTGCGCCGCCTGAAGGAACATATGGTGGATTGGGACGGCAGCCCGCTGTTCACCCGGCGCTTCACCCGAACTGTCGGCTACCAGCTCACCCCAGAGGAAAAGGCGCTTTACGACGCGATCACCGCCTACCTGCGCGCCCAGCGCAAGAAAGCCCGCGACAAGAAAAACCGCAACGTCGAGCTGACCCTGCTGGTCATGCAGCGTCGGCTCGCCAGCAGCCTCTACGCCATCACTCGCACGCTCGAGAAGCGCGTCGCGGCGTTAGACGAGGTGCTCGCCCTCTTGTCCGACCCTGCGCGCGCCAACGAGCGCCGCGCGCTCCTGCGCCCGTCTCAAGATGACCCCGCTGATCTCACTGAGTACGACGATCTTGACGACGCCGAGCGCGAGCAAGTGGACGCGCGCATCTTCCGCCAAGTGCTCACGGACGACCCTGCCGAGGTGCGCCGAGAGCGCGATGAAGTCGCTAGGCTGCTGGCACACGCCAAAAGCCTGGCAGACCACACCGAGGCAAAGTTCGAGGAGCTGTTGCGCTTGCTTGACTCGTCCGACGTCATCCGCAACGCGGACGAGAAGTTGGTGATCTTCACTGAGCACTATGACACGCTGGAGAGCCTCGCCCAACGCTTGCAAGAGAGAGGATACGAGGTCGTCACCATTCACGGCAAGATGAACGTGGAGGCGCGCCGCCAAGCACAGCGCCGCTTTCGCCTGCGCGCCAAAATCTTGATCGCCACTGACGCCGCCGGCGAGGGCATCAACCTGCAGTTCTGCCGCCTGCTGATCAACTGGGACATCCCTTGGAACCCCAACCGGCTGGAGCAGCGCATGGGGCGCATCCACCGCTATGGGCAGCGCAGCGACGTTTGGGTTTACAACTTGGTCGCCAGCAACACCCGCGAGGGACAGGTGCTGGAGCGGGTGCTCAACAAGCTCGACGTCATCCGCGAGCAGCTCGGCAGCGACCGCGTGTATGACGTGATTGACAACTTGCTGGAGGAAGTGCCCTTGGTCACCCTGATCGAGCAAGCGCTTGATGGATCGGCGGAGGGGGACTCGGCGCTGGAGGAAGCACTGGCAAAACTATCCGAGCAGCGCGCCAGAGAGTTGGTGCAGGCACAGCAAACCCATACGCCGTCCGCTGCTCTCGATCTAGCATGGGCGCGCGCGCTGCGCAACGCCTCCGATGGACACCGCCTACAGCCACTGTTCATCCAGCGCTTCTTCGAGCGCGCCTGGGCAGCTTGCGGCGGGACGTTGCGACCAGACGCGCGCTTCCCCGTTTGGCATCTCGGCGCGACGCCAGAGCCGCTGCGCGACTTTGCCCGCCAACTCCGTCGCCCGTTGGCGCAGCATTACGACCACCCCGTCGTCTTCGACAAGCAGCTCGTCAGCGTCGCCAGCGCGACCCCCATCCCTGAAAACACGATACTGCTCGGGCCGGGTCATCCCTTGTTCGACGTGCTGGTCGAGTGGGCAATCCACCGCGCGCAGACCGACTTTGCCAAAGGGGCAGTGTTGATTGACCCTAACGTTGCCTGCCCACAGCGGCTGTGGCTGCTGCGTTCGACGGTGCGCTGTGCCGTGTCGCTCGAACTTGCCAGCAGCGCAGCCTCGCCTACCCCGCTCCAGCGCCTGGACGCCGTTGTGCTCGACCACCACGGCTTGCGCGCCATCTCACCGGCTTACTTGTTGAACTGCGTCGCGCCGGAATCGCCAATGCCGCTGCCTGATCTGCCTGCGCCAGCGGAAGATGTCGCAGTCTGGGCATACGACCACATCCTCACGCCCGAGCTGGAGCGCTTGCACGCCGAGCGCCAGCACGAGCGCCAGTTGCTGGAGCAGCACCTCAAGCGCGCCTTCGACCAGCTCCGGCTCAGGCTGCTGGAGGAGATCAACGAGCTGCAAGCAGAACAGCTCCGCGGCGCGGAGGTCGCCAGAGACATCCAGCATCGGAAGCAGCAGCTCGAGAGGCTGAACGCGCGCTATCAGCAGCGCCTACAGGCACTCCAGCACCTGACCGAGGTTGGCGCGGATGTGCCAGAGGTTATCGCTGAAGCGGTGCTGCTGCCCCCGCCTGTTGCTATGCTGGAAAACGAGCCAAGCACCTCAGGCGTGCCGATGCGCCGCGATGACGAGGTCGAAGCCATCGCCATGGACGTCGCCTTGCGCTACGAGCGCAGCCAAGGACGAACGCCAACCAATGTCAGCCGTGATGGTGAACACTACGATATCTACTCCGCCGCGCCGAGCGGTGAGGTGCGCTTCATCGAGGTCAAGGGGCGCGCTCAGTCTGGGGCGATTGTGCTGACAGCTGCGGAAGTGGACAAACTGCGCCAGCTCGGCGAGCGCGCTTGGCTATACGTCGTCACCTTTTGCAAGAGCGAGCAACCGCGCCTGCGCTTGATCCAGAATCCCATCGCAAAGCTCAACTTGGAGGCGCAATACCGCCAAGTGCAATTCCTCGTCGCCGAAGCGACCTGGGCACAGCACGGCGAGGCAGTCGCGTGACCCCTGGCGCGGATTGCAGGTTGGATGTTTGCACCCCTGCGCCCCTCTCCCTGTAAGCTATCCATCACCGACAACCTTGTGAAGAAGCGCACCTGTAGGGGCGCGTTGCACGCGCCCGTCTGGAGCGCGCCGCAGATGTGGATGATGAAAAGCCCTGGGGGAGAGGGGGCGGGGGTGAGGCGAATTGACACGCCCTGCCATGCGTTCGCGTGATCACCCCCGACGCCTGCGCCGCGCCGACACACGGTAGGATTCCCTACATGGCACTGCGCGCCGCCACGGCGCGGACTGATGCGCCTGCCCGATTCCCTGAGCCAAAGCGGCAAGCGCCAACTGCCCTCAAACTCCCCGAAGAGGACGGTGTCCCCTTGGAGTCCCCCTGGCACCGCCTGCAAATCAACCTCCTCGACGAATGCATCCACTCCCTGTGGTCAAACCGCACCAACTTCTTCGTCGGCGGCAACATGTTCCTCTACTTCAGCCCAGACCAGGACAAAACCGCAGACTACAAAGGTCTAGACCTGCTCGTGGCGCGCGAGGTCACCCTGCAGCGCTGGCGCGGATACTGGGCGGTTTGGGAGGAGGAGGACAAAGTGCCTGACCTGGTGGTCGAGCTGCTGTCGGAGTCGGCGCGGCGGGAGGACTTGGGGCGGAAGAAGCAGCTTTACGAGGAGCAGTTGCGCATCCCTGAGTATGTGTGTTTTGGGCTCGACCCTGCCGAGCGCAAGTCGCCCGTGGAGCTGCATGCGTGGCGGCTGGCGGAGGGAGGGAGGTATGAGGCGGTCGTGCCGGATGAGCGGGGGTGGGTGTGGAGCGAGACGTTGGGGGCATGGCTTGGGGTGTATGGGGGCGTGGACAACCGCATGAATGCGTGGCGGGGCTTGTCACGCTGCCCTTACCCCCATCCATCCCCTCAGCCCTCTGGGAAGAGAGCAGGGATGAGCGTTGGGCGCGCGCGGCGCGCCCCTACCACGCGATCTCCCGCGCGTTGCGGGCTGCTTGCCGCTTGTGCTTCAACAACGTGGACGCCGGACAGGTTAGACGCGCTTCTTTGCAGCGTTGTGGGTGATGGGCAGCTCGGGGAGAGGGCGCAGGGGTGAGCCAACACACTAGAGCACTTGGCGCAAAATACACCCCATGACTTCGCACGCCAACGGCTGCCCGCGCCTGATCGAAGTCGCCCTGCCCATCCGCGAGCTTTCCGCAGAGGGCGTGCGCGACAAGTCGCTGCGCCATGGGCACCTCTCTACGCTGCACCTGTGGTGGGCGCGCCGACCGCTGCCCGTCGCCCGCGCCATCACCTTCGCCACGCTGGTCCCTGACCCCGACCATCCGCACTGCCCGCCCGAGTTCCGCGCGGCTGTCGAGCGCCTGCTCAAGACAGACCTGCCCAGCGCGCTGAAGTTTTACCATCGTGGGCGCAAGGCGCTCCGCGATCCCGACCCGTATCGCCCCTACGACGGCTTGCCCGACACCCCGCGCAACCGCTTGCTCGCCTTCATCGCCAAGTGGTCGCCTGAGATGCGCAATTTCGAGGCGGGCAAGGGCGCCCTGCCTAAGCCTGAATACCTCCTAGACGACCGCTCGCTGGCGAAGTGGGAGACCAGCGACCCGACCAACCCGCAAGGGCAAGCCGTGCTGGCGATCGCGCGCGCGCTGATCCGCATCGCCAACGGCGGCGCAACGCCGACTGTGCTCGACCCATTCGCCGGCGGCGGGGCGATCCCGCTTGAGGCTGGGCGCTTGGGCTGCCAACCGATCGCCAACGACTACAACCCTGTCGCCTACCTTGTCTTGCGCGCGGGCTGCGAGTTCCCGCAGCGCTTCGGCGCGGCGCGTCCGCTTGCCGAGGACGTGGCGCGCTGGGCAGGGCGCGCGCTGGAGTGCGCCCGCCAGCGCCTCGGCGCGCTTTATCCGCCCGGCGCCGACGGCGCCCCCGTCGTCGGCTACCTGTGGGCGCGCACCATCCCCTGCGCCAACCCCTCCTGCCAAGCCGAGATCCCGCTGCTGCGCAGCTTGCTGGTGTGCGACAAGTCAAACAAGCGCGTCGCCGTGACCATGACGCCCGACCCAGCGACCAAGACAATCCAGTTCGGCATCGCAAAGGGCAAGGCAATTCAAGCAGACGCAGGACCAAAGCGCCAGCGCGGGGTGGCGATCTGCCCGTTCTGCGCCCAACCGACGAC
>JANWZM010000095.1 GCA_025054635.1 Thermoflexales bacterium | reverse complement strand
GTGCGCCGCGGGCGATACACCAGGTCATACACCACGACACCCTTTGGGAAGGGTGTGCCCTCCTGCCAGGGTGATTCGTCCGTGCGCGGCCACATCCCAAGCGAAGTGCAATTCACAATTAGCCTTGCATGGCTTGCCGCTGGGTGAGCTTGGGAGGGAATCACCTCTCCGCGCATGTCACCCAATGTCTGCGCGAGGTCATTCAGGAGTGCCTCAGCGCGGGCAGGGGTGCGATTCCACACCAGCAGGCGAATACCTTGCCGTGCGAGCGCGTAGGCGACGGCGCGCGCGCTCCCGCCTGCGCCGAGGATCAGCGCAGTCTCGTTCGGTATGAGCTCCACGTTGTGGAAGGCGAGATCTGCTAGAAAGCCACACCAGTCGGTGTTATCACCGACCAAGGCACCGTTGCGCTTATATACCGTGTTGACTGCCCCAACAGCGCGCGCCTCAGCACTCAACTCGTCCAGGAGCAGCATGACCGACTCTTTGTGAGGGACAGTGACATTCGCGCCAGCAAGTGCGCCATTTGCGCGCAACTCAGCAATCCGCGCCTGCAGGGCTTCGGGCGGGGTCTCCCAAAGCTCATAGCGCCAACCGTTCAGCCCAACTGCGGCAAAAGCAGCGTTTTGCATTGATGGACTTTTGCTGTGGGCAACAGGAAAGCCGATTAAGCCGACAATCACAGCTCAGCGCGTAACGTTGCCAAGTCCTCAAAAAAGTGGGGGTAGGTCTTCGCCACGCATTCTGCCCCGAGAAGGGTGGTCTGGCGGTCGGCGACGAGCGCAGCGACTGCAAGTGACATCGCCACGCGGTGGTCGTTCAGCCCGTCCACGGTCGCGCCGCGCAGCGGCGTTGGACCTTCCACGACGAAACCGTCCGCAGTCGGCTCGGCGCGCGCGCCGAGTTTGCGCAGCTCAGCAAGAAAGCCCTCTAAGCGGTTGCTCTCCTTGACGCGCAGCTCTTCTGCGTTGCGGACGACCGTGACGCCGTGAGCCTGGGTCGCAGCCACGGCAAGGATCGGCAGCTCGTCAATTGCGCGCGGGATCAATGCGCCGCTGACCTCAACGCCGCGCAGCTCGCTCGCGCGCACCTCAACTGTGCCGATGGGTTCGCCACACGCTTCGCCAATTGCTTCGACCGTGAACTGCGCGCCCATCGCGTTAAGAATGTCCAGCAACCCTGTGCGGGTTGGATTCAGCCCGACTTCGGTTAAGCGTACGGTGCTGCCGGGCGTCAACACAGCCGCGACGATGAAGAAGGCTGCAGATGAGAAGTCGGCTGGCACCGTCAACTCGAATGCAGGCAGCGGTCGTTCAGGAGGCGTCAGCATGATCCGCGTGCCTTCGCCCTGCGGTTGGGGGGTTACCTCCACACCAAGCCCGCGCAGCAGCCGCTCGGTGTGGTCGCGTGTCGGGGCTGGCTCACGGACAACGACAGGCGAATCGGCATACAACCCAGCCAGCAGCAGCGCACTTTTGACTTGGGCGCTAGCGATCGGCAGGGTGTAGTCAATCCCGCGCAGCGGGGCTTGGGCTGCGTGCACGCGTAGCGGCGCACATCCGTTTGTGTCTTCGATCTGCGCGCCCATCTGCTGCAGCGGCTCAGTTACCCGTCGCATCGGGCGGCGGCGCAACTGCTCGTTGCCGTCCAAGGTGGTGTCGAAGCGTTGCCCTGCCACTAGCCCCGCCATCAGTCGAATCGTCGTGCCTGAGGCGTTACAGAACAACGGCTGAATTGGTGCCCTCAAGCCACGTAAGCCGTGACCTCGGATGCGCAACGCACCGTCGTGTTCGACTATCGGCACGCCGAGGCGCGCCAGGCAGCTCAGCGCAGCCTCGGTGTCGTCGCTATGCAGGGGCGCGTAGATAGCGCTCTCGCCGTGTGCAATGCCTGCCAACAAGGCTGCACGGATGGTGATGCTGCGATCGCTCGGTGGTCGCAAGCTGCCGCGCAGAGCGCGCGCGGGGAGGATGGAGCGGCTCATGTGAAGTGCGCTCTGCGCGCGCTTGCTGCAGCGGCGAGAAAGGCGCGCAAGCCCTCCTCGTCGCGGCGCTCCAGCAGCGCAGTGAACTGATCCAGGGCAAACTGAAAGTCGCGCACAGCACCAAGCACGGCATCAGCGTTGGTGAGCAGGATGTCCAACCACATGCTCACGTCGCTGGCAGCGACCCGAGAAGTGTCTCGAAAGCCGCCTGCGGTCACTCCCCACACCTCAGGTTGGCTCAGGCTGAATTGATCCATCGCGGTGACAAGCCCGACAGCCACAGCGTAGGGCAGGTGGCTGGCGAAGGCAAGCAACGCATCATGGCGTGCTGCGTCCAGCTCGCGCGGGACTGCGCCGACGCGGTGCGCTAGCTCGCGCACAGTTGCCAGCGCCTCGTCATCCGTGCGTGCTGTGCGGGTGATCAGCCAAGCCGCGCCAACGTACAAGCCTGGCTCTGCTGCCGATAAGCCGGAAAGCTCTTTGCCGCACATCGGATGCGAGCCGACCGCGCGCAGGCGGGCTGGCAGCGCGTCCATCGCGCGGACGATTGCTGCTTTGGTGCTGCCCATGTCGGTGATTACAGTACCATCCTTGCAAATGGCAGCGAGCTGCTCGAGTTGGGCAATCACCGTTCGCACGGGGGTGCACAGCACAACGAGCTCTGCTTCAGCACACAGCTTGAGGTCGTGTCCTGCAGCGTCAACCAAGCCACGCGCCCGCGCCTGA
This sequence comes from Thermoflexales bacterium, assembly GCA_025054635.1. Taxonomy (GTDB): domain Bacteria; phylum Chloroflexota; class Anaerolineae; order J036; family Brachytrichaceae; genus DRWP01. Next base: position 309 of record JANWZM010000095.1, on the reverse strand, counting down.
TGCAGCGTGTCTGCACTGCGCGAGACGCCCAGGATTGTTCCCGTGTAACCGCGCGCGCGCAGCGCCAGCGCCAGCGAGCCGCCCATCAAGCCGAGGCCGACAATGCACAAGCTGCGATCCATTTGGACGGCGCGTCAAACCGTTCGGTCAACTGCAGCAGCGACGCGTCGAACTTGCTCAAACAGCAAGCGGTAGTTCTCCGGAGTGAGCGTCTGCGCCCCGTCGCTCACTGCTTTGGTGGGGTCAGGGTGCACTTCGACGATTAGTCCGTCGGCGCCAGCAGCGACTGCAGCGCGTGCGATTGGCGTG
>JANWZM010000049.1 GCA_025054635.1 Thermoflexales bacterium | reverse complement strand
TGCGGGATGGGCAAAATCCAAGCCACGACACCATCACGCCCTGCCCGACGATCTGCACCGGGAGTCTCGAGCGCGCGCGCCGCCCCCTGATTATCCCCCTGGTACTCAGCAGCAATTGTGCAGACAACGCCTGGGCGCGCTCGAACGGCAACGGCTGCAGCGCCGCCTGGATAGACCCGGCGCGAGAACGAGACAAGCGCAACTTCGTCGCCAAGGATTGGCGTTGGAGAGGGTTGGCGCACCTCTCCTTCCCCTGCGCCGACGGGGCGTGGTCGAGGGCGGCGGGTCGCCGTCGGCGGAAAGGTCGGCGTCGCGGCAAGCGCCGTGATGGTGGCAATGACCGAGCGCGAGGTCGCGCGCGTGTCCGGCGTCACCTCGAAAGGCAGCACGACGGTGCCCGGCAGCTCGGCGGTCGGCTGAGGAGGTGCAGGGGCTGTCGGTGCAGGCGGCGTCGGCAGCTCAATTGGCGATTGCAACGGCAGGGGAGTTGGCGACTCGCTCTGACCGCAGGCAGCTAAAACCAGCGCCCACGCAGCGAGCGCCGCCCGACCCCAGTAGCCTTTCATAGCTCAAAGTGTAGCTGACGCGAGGCATCCCTATAATCCTCAAGGTGACTAGTTGCCTCCGCGTCAACCGGGGCGCAGATTTTCTCGCCGAGCTTCTCCGCCGCTACTGGTTTGCTCCTCCAGTCGCCCTGTGGCGCGCGATTGAGGCGCGAGCACTGTGCTCGCTGGACTTCCCTGCGCCCATGCTCGACTTTGGCTGCGGCGATGGATTGTTCACCGAGGCTGTGTTTGGCAAGCAGGCGGGGATTTACGGCTGCGACATCGCCCCGCGCGAGCTGCCTGTAGCGCGAGACAGTGGGGTTTACTGGCTGGGGGTGCAATTCGCAGATGGGCATCACCTACCTTACCGCGACAGCGCCTTTGGGACGGTTTACAGCAATTCCGTCATTGAGCACATCCCTGACCCTGAGCGCGTCTTGCCCGAGCTCAGTCGTGTGCTGCGCTTGGGCGGCTTGCTCGTGCTGACCGTGCCGAGCGACCGCTTTCGCGCATTGCTCGACGGCGTGCAGCGTGCGCGGACAAAAGCGGAGGCACAGGCTTACGCCCGCAGGGCAGACGCGCTGTTTGCACACTACCACTATCACACAGCAGACGAGTGGCGGGTGTTGCTGGCAGGCGTAGGGGTGCGCCTCATCGAGGCGCGCTACTACGTCGCCCCTGAAGCTGTGGCGCAGTGGGATCGCATGAACCGCGCGTTTGGGATCGGGCAGCGATCGCTGTTCAACGTGTTAGCCTCGCCGCGCTTGCGCAAGCTGGGTCATCAGCGGCTAATGGCGCGCTGGGTGTATCAGGTCTGGCTGCCGCGGCTGCGTCCCTACTACGAGGCGCAGGCGCGCGACGACGGAGGCGGTATGTTGGTTGTTGGTCGGAAGGAGTGGTCAAATTGAAGAAGCCTCCTGTCATCCAGGAGGCTTCGTCAACGTTCTGTCTGCGGAGCGATTTTTACCAGCGGCGGTTGCTGCCTGAGCGTCGGTCGCGGCTGCCGTTGCGGCTATCGCGGCTAAAGCCTCCGCTGCTGCTGCGCGCTTCTGGCGGGCGCGCCTCGCTCACGTTGAGCGTGCGCCCCTCAAAGTTGTGCCCGTTGAACATGCGGATCGCCGCGCTGGCTTGCTCGGTGTTGCCCATCTCGACAAACGCAAACCCACGCGGGCGATTCGTCATGCGATCAATCGGGATGGTCACGGCTCGAATGTCACCCGCTCGGCTGAACAGGTCGCGCAACTCGGCTTCAGAGGTGTCGAACGGCAGATTGCCTACATACAGTTTGGTGTTCATGGATCTTGGTCCTTACAGTTGATTTGGGTGAAGCGATCACCCCAGCAAACAAGAGCGGCTAGTAGCCGGACTTACCTACTGTGCGCGACCAACGAGCACTGTCACGGAAGCGGACAACTGGTGGATCAGCGAACTTGGCGCGGTCTGACTAGCTTGCCTCTGCTTTGCTCGTATTATAGTGCCCAAACGCTGCATGAGAAGCGCCAGGGAGTTTCTAAGCGCGAATGCATGGTGTGTAATGGGCGAGCTTGCCCTCACCCCTGCGCCCCTCTCCCCAACGGAGAGGGGATGGGGGTGAGGGCAATGCGACATATCCTGCCATGCATTCATGCAGCTACTCCCTGGGGAGGGAGTGTCCAGGCTCGAATACACGGTGCGTGGGTGTTGCCCTGCCCGCTCCTCTCCCCCAGGGAGAGGGGATGGGGGTGAGGGCAGTGCGACATATCCTGCCACGTACTCATGAGTCACTCCCCGTAAGGGCGCATGATATATGATCGTGACTATCTGCATGGAATGCATTACGCAGATGCCCTCAACTATCTGTACTCTCTGACCAATTACGAGCGCGTTCACCTCAAGGACTACACCCCACGGACGCTTGACTTGAGCCGAATGACGAGGCTGCTCGAGAGGCTGGGAGCCCCCCATGAGCGCTTTCGCTCGATCCACGTCGCTGGGACAAAGGGCAAAGGGTCAACGTGTGCGTTCTTGGCTGCATGTCTGAGGCAGCTCGGCGTGCGCGTCGGGCTATACACCTCGCCGCACTTGAGCAGCTTCCGTGAGCGCATCCGCGTAGATGGCGATTTGATCGCGCCAGAGCAAGTCGCTGAGTTGACTCAGCAGGTCAAGGCAGCAGCAGACGACATCCCAGGTGTGACTACCTTCGAGGCAGTGACCGCGCTGGCGTTTCTGCACTTCGCCCGCGCGCGCGTGGCTTGGGCTGTGGTCGAGGTCGGCTTGGGCGGACGGCTGGACGCGACAAACGTGATCCTGCCTGAGGTCAGCGTGATCACATCTATCAGCTACGACCACACCCAGATCCTGGGCAGCTCGCTGAGCCAGATCGCGGCGGAGAAGTGCGGGATCATCAAGCCCGCCGTTCCCGTCGTCAGCCAGTCGCAGCACCCGGAGGCAATGGCGGTGATCGAGCGCGTGGCATACGAACGCAGCGCGCCGCTCACGGTCGTTGGGAAGCATTGGCGGTGGTCAGTCGAGGCAGTGCGGCTGACCAAGCAGTCCTTCGAGCTGAAGAAGGCAGCCCAACCGCGCACCAACGATCATCCTTTTGTCAACAGCCTAGAGGGGCACTACGAGATTGCGCTGCTGGGACGCCATCAAGTGGAGAACGCTGCCACAGCCGTCGCAACGCTTGACGTGCTGCGTGAGGCGCTCGCAAACAGCGGTGTGACAAGCCTCAGCCCGCGCGCGATCCGCGATGGGCTGCGGATGACCCAGTGGCCCGGGCGATTCGAGGTCCTGCGCACGGATCCACCTGTCGTTGTGGACGGGGCGCACAATGCAGACAGTGCCAACAAGCTCGCTGCGACGCTGGCTGAGGTCTTCCCAGGTCGGCGCTGGGTGTTCGTGTTTGGCACGCTGAAAGACAAGGATGCCGAAGGAATGATCAGCGCGCTCAGCCCACGCGCCTCGCGCTGGGTGGTCTCGCAGCCAGCAGGTAATCCGCGCGCTCAAAGCGCCGAGTTGCTTGCTGAAATGCTGCGCGCCCGCGGTGCGCGCGTCTCGGTGGCACCAAGCCTATCCGAGGCAATGGACGCGATTGTGAACAGCGTTGAACCCGTGTGCGTCACTGGCAGCCTGGCGTTTGTTGGTGAGGCGCGCGAGCATTGGGCAGACAAAACAGGCGCAAGGCTGCTGTTTGTTGCAGATCGAACACCCGATGAGTGCATTGCTCGATAACCCCGCCCTCCAGCACTGGCTGATGAGCGCCAGCACGGCTGAGAACGGCGAGGCAAAGGCACTGCCAGAGGTCTTCGAAGCGCCGGTGATCCCGCTGCGCGACCGCGTGCTCTACCCACGCATGGTGACGCCGCTCACTGTGCTTCGTGACCGCTCACTGCGCGCGCTAGAGGCTGCGCGTGCTCTGGGCGTCGCTGTGCTCGTCGCGCAAAAGCGCGATGTCGAGCTGCCTCTGCCCTCTGACCTCTACGAAGTTGGCGTTGTCGCCGAGTTGGGTCGGGTCTTGATGATGCCCGATGGCTCTGCCAGCGTGATTGCGCAGGGGCGCGCGCGCGTGCGCGTGCTGGAGTGGATGCAAGCGACGCCCTTCCTCGTCGCGCGCGTCCAAGTCCTCGCTGAGCCACAGGTGCAAGGCACGTCGGTCGAAGCGCTGATGCGCGCCGTGCTGGCGCTGTTCGAGAACGTCGTCAATCTCGATGAGCGCATCCCTGAAGAGTCGCTCGTCTATGCGCTCAACATTCATGAACCTGGCTGGCTGGCTGACTTTATCGCGCATACCCTCACCCTGCAATTGCCAGTCCAGCAGTCGCTGCTCGAGCTGACTGACCCGCAGCAGCGCTTGCAGAAGCTGACCTCAGTGCTCGCCAACGAGCTGGACGTGCTCGAGCTGGAAGACCGCATCCAAGAGCGCGCCCAAAGCGAGGTGGACAAGAGCCAGCGCGAATACTACCTGCGCGAGCAACTGCGCTCGATCCAGACCGAGCTCGGGCAGCTCGACGCCACCATGGGCGAGGTCAACGCCCTGCGCGAGCGCTTGGAGCAGAAAGCAATGCCGCCGCATGTCCGCGAGCGCGCTGAGCGCGAGATCAATCGCCTGGAGCAGCTTCCCAGCATGTCGCCAGAGATCAGCATCGCGCGCGATTACATCGAGTGGCTGCTCGAGCTGCCTTGGGCTGAACGCACGGAGGATCGGCTGGACGTCGAACACGCTCGGCGCATCCTTGACCAGCGCCATTATGGGCTGGACAAAGTCAAAGAGCGCATCCTTGAGCACATTGCCGTATGCAAGCTCAAGGGCGATGTAGCGCGCAGCCCTGTGCTGTGTTTTGTCGGGCCGCCAGGCACAGGTAAAACCTCGCTGGCGCGCAGCATTGCTGAGGCGCTTGGGCGACGCTTCGTGCACATGTCGCTGGGCGGCGTGCGCGACGAGGCAGAAATTCGCGGTCATCGCCGAACCTACGTTGGCGCTCTGCCAGGGCGCATCCTCCAAACCATGCGCCGCGCGGGGACTATCAATCCGCTGTTCGTGCTCGACGAGATCGACAAGCTCGGCTTCGACTTCCGCGGTGACCCTGCGGCAGCACTACTAGAGGTGCTCGACCCCGAGCAGAACGCCGAGTTTGAGGACCACTACCTTGACCTCGCTTACGACCTGAGCAAGGTGATGTGGGTTGCGACCGCGAACTCGATCTACGACATCCCGCCAGCGCTGCTCGACCGCATGGAAGTGATCGAGTTCAGCGGCTACATCGAAGAGGAGAAGGTCAACATCGCTCGCCAGTTCCTCATCCCACGGCAAATTGCTGACAACGGGCTGGCGCAGACGCCGATTCAGATTGCCGATAGCGCGATCAAACGGATCATTCGCGAGTATGCCTACGAAGCGGGCGTGCGCAATCTAGACCGCTATATCGCCAAGCTTTGTCGCAAAGCAGCGCGCCGCGTTGCCGAGGGTAAGCCCTATCCGAAACGCATCACGGCTGCTCAACTGCCCAGCTTGCTCGGCCCGCCGCAGTTCACCTACGGCAAGCTCGATGCTGAAGACCAAGTTGGCGTCGCCAATGGGGTGGTCTGGGACGAGGGCGGCGGAGACCTCGTCCAGGTCGAGGTCACGACGATGGATGGAGAGGGTGAGCTGATCTTGACAGGGCAACTCGGCGACGTAATGCAGGAGAGCGCCAAAGCCGCGCTAAGCTATGCGCGCTCGCGCGCAAACCAGTTCGGCATCGCGCGCAAGACCTTCGAGAAGAGCGACGTTCACATCCATGTCCCTGAGGGCGCAATTGCCAAAGACGGCCCGAGCGCTGGGATCACCATCGCGACGGCGCTGATCTCCGCGCTCACTCAAATCCCCGTCCGGCGCGAGGTGGCGATGACCGGCGAGCTGACGCTGCGCGGGCGCGTGCTTCCAATCGGCGGCTTGAAAGAGAAAATGATGGCAGCCCACCGCGCCGGGGTGCGCGTCTTCATCCTGCCGAAGAAAAACGACAAGGACTTGCAAGAAGTGCCGCGTCGCGTCCGCGGCGACATGCAGCTTGTCTTGGTCGAGACGATGGATCAAGTCCTACCCGTTGCGCTAACGCGAATGCCTGAACCGATCACCGAGCCGAAGTCGCCGCCGAAGCGCAAGAAACGATCAGGCGCGACGCGCAAGCGGCGAACCCAACGGGCGAGAGCATAGGTGTAGCCCAGCAATCAGCGCTCGCTCCTCACTCACATCTCAGGCAACCCTCTGGGAGGAGAGCAGGGGGCGAGCATTGGGCACGCGCGGCGCGCCTTTCCAACGGTGCGGGGCGACAGGCGCGTAGGGCGCATTCCGTGTGCCCTGTCGTGCCAGAACGCGGGCGCGCGGCGCGCCCCTCACTTCCTATCTTCTGTGCTTTGCGGGCTGCTTGTCGCTCGTGCTTCAAACACATGGTCGCTGGACAGGTTGGATGCGCTTCTTTGCAGCGTTGTGGGTGATGGATAGCTCCCGGAGAGGGGAGGCAGCGATGCGGCTGCGGACGCGCAATGCTCGCGCCAGGTTTGCGGCAAGCGCGCTGCTCAGCGCAGTCCCTCTGCGTAAACCGCGAAACTGGCAATGTTTTGACTTGCTACGGTGACCAGAGCGTCGAAGGTTAGCGAGGCGCCAGGAGGCAGGGGGGATTCGCTCAGCGCCAGGTAGCGATAGCCGATCACACGGCGCTCCGTGTCGTAGACTGTCACCAGCAGACGCACGCGGGCGGCGCTCACGCCAGCGTTGTTGGTGAGCTCGCCGCTGACGCGGAATTGAGGCGGATTGGGGCGTCCCTCCACGCGCGTCACCTGCAGCGGGATCACGGCGCGGGCGACATCAGTTGCCTCGCCGCGCAGCGGGCGCACTGCGAAGCTGACGTAGTCGGGCGGCGGGTTGATGAACAAGATGCGGAACGGTGAGGCTTGGTTGGGCGGGATCACCGAGAGCGCGGTCGTGCCGCTCTGGGTTTGCAGGGCTTTGCCTGTGCTGTCCTGTAGCAGCGCCAGGATCTTGACGTTATTGATCCCAACCGGTCCGGGGTTAAACACCTCACCGATCACGTCCAGGCTGCCTGCCGGCGTGCGGACGCTGGTCAAGCCGCGGATCTCGTAGGGCAGCGGCGTCGGCGAGGGCAGCAGCACGACCTCCCTCACAGGCACGTTCACCGCCGTGCCCCCTGCTGGGATCATAATGCGCTGACCGATCTGCAGGCGTGTGGGGTCGACGCCAGCATTCGCAGCAAGTAAGTCAGCTAAGCTCACCCCGTAGCGGTTGGCAATGCCTAGGAGCGTGTCGCCTGACTCAACGATGTGAACGATCGGCGTTGGCGTCGCCACGATCTGCGCTGCAGGCAGAGCTGACTCGGCGCTGCGGGTCGGCGTTGCTCGCGGGGTGAGCGTGGGTCGAACTGTGGGCAACAGCGCAGTTGGCGTGGGGGTTGTTGAAGAGTCACTGCTGCTGCAACTTGTCGCCAGCGCGACGACCAGCAGCACTCCGCAGAGGTGATGGCGAAGCACGAGCGGGATTATAGGGAGCGCTCGGGCGCATGGGAAAGCAAACAGACTGTGGCGCGCCCTCTCCGCAGCCCAAGCTGTGCCACAATCAGGAACACAATGACCACGTTCAACACCATCGAATGGGTCGGTGGGCTTGACGGCTACGCGCGGTTGATCGACCAGACGCTGCTGCCGAACGAGTTCCGCTTGCTCGACGTGCACGATGTTGAGACGATGTGGGAGGCGATCAAAACGCTGCGCGTGCGCGGCGCACCAGCGATCGGCATTGCAGCGGCGATGGGCATGGTGCTCGCCACACGCAACGTCCAGACGGAGGATAGCGCTGAGTTTCGCGCCGCGGTTGACCGCGCAGCGCAATATCTCAACAGCGCCCGCCCAACGGCAGTCAATCTGTTCTGGGCGACGCAGCGCATGCAACGGCTCGTCGCTTCGATGGAAGGCGCGCCCGTCCAAGCAGTCAAGCAGCGCATGTTGGACGAGGCAATCGCTATCCTCGAGGAAGATGCAGCCGTCTGCCGCGCGATTGGTGAGTATGGCGCCCAGCTCATCGAGGATGGTCAGGGGTGGTTGACGCACTGCAACGCTGGCGCGCTTGCCACGGCGCGCTGGGGCACAGCAACCGCAGCTTTCTACGTCGCCATGGAGCAGGGCAAGCGCTTCCACGTTTACGCCGACGAGACCCGCCCGCTTCTGCAGGGCGCGCGCTTGACGACCTGGGAGCTTCAGCGCGCTGGCGTGCCTGTGACGTTGATCACCGATAACATGGCGGCGACCGTGATGGCTCAAGGGCGGGTGCAAGGGGTGATCGTCGGCGCAGACCGCGTCACCGCAAACGGCGACTTCGCTAACAAGATCGGCACCCTCGGGGTTGCCATCCTCGCCAAAGAATTCGGCATCCCCTTCTACGTCGCTGTGCCGCGCTCGACGATTGACCTCTCGCTGCCCGACGGCTCAGGCATCCCCATCGAGGAACGCAAGCCAGAGGAAGTGACAGAAGGCTTCGGCAAGCGCACCGCACCTGCTGGCGTGGATGTGTATAACCCAGCCTTCGACGTCACCCCGCATCGCTATGTCACTGCCTTCGTCACCGAATGCGGGATTGTGCGCCCTCCCTTCGCTGAAGGGCTGCGTCGGCTGTTCTCGGCGCAAGCCGACAAGTGATTCGCCCCATGACAGTGCTCGAAGGCAAGGTCGTCGCCATCTCCGGTGCATTTGGTGGGCTTGGCCCGTCGGTGATTGCTGCGTTCGCCCGAGCTGGCGCGCGCTTGGCGTTAGCCGACCGCGACCTCTCGCGCAGCACGCCCGCGCTGCAGTCGGCGCAGGTGTCCGCCGAGCAGTGCCGTGTCTCGGCAGTGAACCTGTTAGTTGCGGCTGAGGCGCGCGCTTGGGCTGAGTCCGTGCTTGCCGAGTTCGGTCGCCTGGACGCCTTGCTTCACCTGGTCGGTGGGTGGCGTGGCGGCGTCCCGATTGAAGACTTCGCGCAGGCGGACTGGGAGTGGCTGAACGCAGCTTTAGTTGAGACGACCTGGCAAGTGATTCGCGCATTTGCTCCAGCGCTCAAGGCGCACCGTGGGCGCTTCGTGATGATCTCCTCGCCGCAGGCGCAGCGCCCAAGTCACACCAACGCAGCTTACGCAGCCGGCAAAGCGGCTGCCGAGGCGCTCACCCTGGCGCTGGCAGATGAGCTAGCGCCGTTCGGCGGCAGCGCGAACATCATCGTCGTCAAGGGCATTCTCACCCCGTCCATGCGCGCGGAACTGCCCGAGGATCAGCAGCGCGACTTGACGCCTGCTGAAGACATCGCTCAAGCTCTGGTCTTCTTGTGCTCCGACGCTGGGCAGCGGATGAACGGTCAGCGGCTGTGCTTGCACGGGGTGTAGCGTCCGCTGATCCTGTCCGCCTGCTCCTTCGCGCATGATCGCCCTGCCCGATTTGCGGATCTTGCCGCTGAACGCACTGATCCCGCACGAGCGCACTGATCCTCGCCGCGTTGCGCCGCTCGTCGAGCGGTTGCGCGCCGAGGCAGTGCTGCGCAATCCGCCCATCGTCGCGCCGCTCGATGCCGCGCATCGTCAGTTCGTTGTGCTGGACGGCGCAAACCGCACCGCGGCGCTGCTTGCGCTCGGCGTGCCTCACGTCCTCGCACAGGTCGTGGACTATCGCGCAGTGACCTTGAGCGTGTGGCATCACGTGATCGCTCGCTGCGACGCCCCCCAAGTGCTGCGCACGTTGAGCGCACTCGAAGGACTGGAGATAGTCGCAGGCGACCTGACCTCAGCGCGGGCTGCGCTCGCTCGGCGCGAGGCGCTGGCTTACATGTTTATCGAGGATGGCGAGGGCAAGGCGCAGTGTCTGATCCTGCTTGGGGGGCACAACCTGCGCACGCGAACCGATCTGCTCAACCAGGTTGTGGACGCTTACGAAGGTTGTGCCCGCGTCCAGCGCACCATTGCTGAGACACTCGCTGAAGCGCGCGCAGCGTTCCCCGAAGCCGCCCTGCTCGTGGTCTTTCCGCGGTACGAACGAGACGAGATCGTTGATCTAGTGCGCAACGAGGTTCGCTTGCCGGCGGGGATCACCCGGCACGTGTTGCCGCTCCGTGCCTTGCGCTTGAATTACCCGATGGACGTGCTGCGCAGCGACTTGCCCCTGGCGCGCAAGCAAGCGCACCTCAGCGAGTGGATTCACGAACGGCTCATCCAGCGCCAGGTGCGCACCTACGAAGAGCCGACGGTGCTGTTTGATGAGTGAGGGGAGACTTCCACTCGGAGCGTGATTCGTGCAGAGGTATGGGCGAGGCACTGCACTGTATCCCACAGCGTGTTCACTCCCTAGTTCCCCAGCCTCGCGTTCTACGTCTGCAGAAGAGAGACAAGGCGCACCTGCGCTGAGCGTGCCCTTGTCGGCGCCAGAGTTGCTAGGCGGGGTTAGTTTTTATCTTGTGCCTCTCGCTCGGCTGTCCCCTGGCAGTGCTCTTCGTAGTAGCGCCGACCTGCTTCAGTGATCTCCCATATGCCCGACGGTGAATCGCCACGCAGCAACCCCTCCAGCTTCATCTCGTTTCGCTGCCACTTTGCATATACGCGCCACACGAGGTCTTGACCGCTAGGCACGAGGGCGAGGTCTCTCTGGGACAGGCGATCTTTCATCTCCTCGTAAACCAGGCTCAGCACTTGGCGAGCCGTGCTCTTTCCACCCAATTGCACCAGCGCACGCAGAATCGGGCAGCGGTAAGCGGATTGGGGGGTTCGCTCGCCTCGTTTGACTGTTTGGCGCAAAGCAGGTCGCTGCGTCTGGCTGGTTGGACGTTGGGCGAGCACTGGGAACTCCTGGAACAGCGCCCTTGCCTCGTCGCGCAGCGCGATCACCTTGTGCTTGAACGCCCTCAGGCTCTGGAGTAAGCGGATGACTTCGTCAAAGCTGACTCTCGATTTGTCATCGGCGGCTGGTCCCACCAGCGCAGCAGCGTCCTGTATTGCTTCACTTACTGCGTCGGAAGCCTGGTCGAGCACAGCAACCAACGTCGGCGTCGTTGAGACGTCTCCGCTAGAGGGCTGGAGAAGCCCACGCGGCGGCAGCGCTGCGTCCAGCCGTCGAATGACCTCGTCGGGGTCAACGGGAGCGCTCAGCGGGAGGACAAGTCCTGCCAGCCACGTCTCGTCAGGGGCAGCATGGGGCAGGTCAGAGCGGTTCTCTGCGGTCTTCCAGCGCCAGATCAGAGTGCTTTCTTCCTCTGCAGCGACAAACACAGCCAGGGGGTTTGTGCCGATGCGACGTGCGAGCTTGGTGTAAATCTTTCGACGCAGGCGGCGATGCAACCGTAGGTCGCTCGCGGTTACCCCGTACGCGACAACTCGACCTGCGCGCGCCAGCGGGTGCGCTTTGACCGAATGTCCATGCAAGTCCAGCTCAACGGGCGAGCCGTCTTTCAGCGCGTCCCAGTGCAGGGATGCGGTGAAGTAGGTACGGAGCGTTTCTATCAACATGGCTTTTGGTCTTCATTACACTGCCAAGATACATTATCTCAGATTTGTTAGCTACACCTCGTCATCTTCCGCGCGGTTGACTATAGATTCCAAATCTGAAATAAGAGGCGGCAAGGCTTCCTGAACCGTTTTCAACAGTATGTCTAGATTGATATCGAAATAAGCATGAACGAGACGATGGCGCATACCGATTATTTTAGACCAGGGGATTTGAGGCGTTTGAATTCTAGTCTCTGCGCTTACCTGACAAGCTGCCTCACCGATGATCTCCATCGCTTTGACCAGCGCCCAAACCAACATCTGGTCATGGTCGAGCGCCTCTCGGTCTCGTCCCCTCACGAACACCTGAGCTTGAACTGCTGCGTCGAGCATGTGCCTCAAACGGATGCGGTCATCCTTGCGCATATTGCACGACTGCTTCCATGAGCACCTGGTCGCGGAAATAGCGGCTCAGGTCAGCAGGTGTTCGCAAGTCAACTGCGCGCCCGCCAAAGATCTGCGAAAGCTCTCGCTCCATCTCGCTGAGGTCAAACAGAGTGGGAATGCGCTCCGGCTCGAACTCGACTAAGACGTCAACGTCGCTGTCCTCACGGAAATCCGCGCGCAGCGCTGAGCCGTAGATCGCCAACCAGCGAATTCCTTTCTCTTGGCAGAACCTCACGAGCTGCTCGTGGGAGATGCACAAAGCCTCGCCGATGTTCATCTCGTCTTCAGCCCCATCGTGCACAAGATTTCGACCCGTGCCTCGCTCGGCTCGCTTGAGATCACCAGCTTGTCCTCTGCGTCAAGGTTGGCGAGCAGGGCGACCAAATCCTCGTCGCCGATCCCTGTCTGCAGCGCGGCGCGCAGGCGTGCCTCAACCTCGCTGCATAGGGCGAACTGGTGCAGGCGCTCAGCAAGCGCGCCCGCCTGGCTGCTCAGGTCGCTGTCCTTGCTGCTTGCCTCAGCGAGCCGCTGCAGACGATGATACAAACGCGCGCGCAAGCTGCGCGGCGACCCAAGCATGCCTACCAAAGAACCCGACTGCGCCTCGTCCTCGATGATCTGGCTTGCTTTGTAAACCAGGTCGAGCACATCTGGATTGTCGATCGCCTTTGCGTCGGGGTCACAGCGCATCGCCTCGAAAACCGCGGCGAGGGAGTGCTCCAGCCGCTCACCTGTGTCGTCCACGCGGATCAAGCGGTCGTCGCGCTCGCTGCCGCGGATGAGTCGCGCGAAGACAATCGCGCCGTCTGGACCGCCGATGTCGTTAGCGCGGGTGACGTAGACTTGAGGCGGCAGCGCCAGTGCGCGCTGGCGCATTGCCTCTGGCGCGCTTTGCCACACCTCCAGCGCGCGGCTGGTCAAGTCAACCTCGCTGTCCTCCTCTGCGTCGCTGAGCACGTGCGCCTTCTCGGTGTAAAGATCCTCAAGCGCTCGTGCCGCTTGCTCGTCGAAGAAGGTCTCGTCGGTGCCGATCACCTCTTGGTTCTCCTGCAACCGGCGCGACAGCATCTGGCGCAGGCGGATGATCTGCTCGATGCCCTCGGCAGGCAGGAAGGAGTACACCGTGATCGTGGGGTGCGTTTGCCCGATGCGGTCTACGCGCCCAGCGCGCTGGATCAGCCGAACGATTGCCCAGGGCAAGTCGAAGTTGACCACGATATGGCAGTCCTGCAAGTTCTGCCCTTCGCTGAGCGTGTCGGTGGCGATCAAAACCCGCAGCGGCGTCTCGCCGTTGCGTAAATCGCCATTCGTCCTCGGGCTGAAGCGTCGAGCGAGCGCGCTTGGGTCGTCCGTTTCGCTCGTCACGACGCCGAGAGCGACAACGCCCTTGCGGCGCAAGTACTTCCCGAGCGCCTCAGCCGTGTCAGCGAACTGGGTGAACACCAACACCTTGTCTGTGCCGTGGTCTTTTTGAACCAGCTCGAGCAGGCGCACGAACTTGGGGTCATCGTCGTCGCGCCAAGCGCAGGCGAGGTGCAAGATCTCGGCGAAGATTCGGTTGTCCTGCTCCAGGTCGCGGCGCAGCGCCTCGCGGTTGAAGTACTGCGTCGGCATCCACCGGAAGCGGCGGGCAAATTCGCTGCGCAGGACACGGTAAATTTCGCCCGCGCGCTGATGCAGCGCTTGGAGGATCGCCCGCGGCGAATCACAGTCCAACGTAGCGTCCTCGATGGGCTTGGTCTCATTCGCGCTGTCCATCTCGTCATCCGCGAACTCATCATCGGTATCTTGAGTCGCAGGGTCGAACCGCGCGATGTCCTGCTTGCCGATGGGCAGCGGCTCGTCCTGCGCGATCGCGTGCAGCGCGACAGCGTTGCGCAGGATTTGGCGTTCGACCGAGAGCAGAAAGGCGCGCCCGCTCGACTCCAGCCGCTTGAACAGGCTGGTGCGGGCAAAGCCGATCAGCCGCTGCCCGGCACGGGTGAGGTCAGCGGCGATCTCGGTGACTTCCTTTGGCGCGCTCCTGAGCGCGTCCTCATTCAGGTAGCGCGCTAGACCGTAGCGCGCGAGCGTGAGTTGCTCGATCAAGGCAAGCACGTCATCGCTGTAAAGCTTGTCATACAGCGTGTCGCCGAGCGGCACCTTGACCGTGCGCGGCTGGCGCTCGGGGAAGTAGAAGCGTTTGCCATCTGCAGCGCGGACGAAGTGGCGCCGCTTGTGATCGTCGAACTGGGCGTAGTTCTTGATGATGAAGCTGCGCGTGCGCCGGATCAGGTAATGGCGCATCAGGTCGCGCCAATCCTCGGCAAACTCGCTTCGGTCGAAGCAGCGCAGGCTGTTCAACGGGGCTTGGATGCGCGCGGCAACTGCCTGCTCGCTCTCGCCTTGTGCTCTCTGAGCGTCTAGATACCGCTGGGGGAAGGTCGGCAGCTCCTTTTGCTCGTCCAGGAACAGGCGGAGCTGGCTGCCCAAGTCGGCGAGGCGCTTGTTGTACGGCGTGGCAGTGAGCAGGATGACTTGGGGGTCGTTCAGTTGAATGTATTCCTCGATCGCTTGGTAGCGCTTGGCGTTGCGGTTGGTGAGGTTGTGGCTCTCGTCAATGATCAGCGTGCGGTAGCGCCGCAGCCCCGGCAGCTCGTCTTGGACTTTGCCGAGGGACAGCGTCTTGGCGTCCGCGCCTGCTTTGCGCAGATACGCATCTAGGTAACGCTCCCACATCGGCTGCAACTTAGGCGGGCAGATCACCAGCGCCGAGCGCGGCTCGATCTCGTGGAGCAGGCGCGCCAGCGCCGTCGCCATCAGCGTTTTGCCCAAGCCCACCACATCGCCGAGCAGCACGCCGCCATGGCGCTGCACGAGCCGCGCCGCAGTTTGGACGGCTGCAATCTGGTAGTTCATCAGCTCCCCTTGCAGGTCGGCAGGCAGTTTGAACTCGCGCGCGCCGACTCGGGCGTCCTCCGACAAGTGGTAAGCGACTTTGAGATAAACCAAATAGGGCAAGTGCTCAATCTGCGCTGTTTGCTCGCTCGCCCAGGACTTCTCGATCGCTTCAGCAAGCTCACCAGAGATGTCCAACGCACAACTGTCGTTCCAGCGCTGGTCAAACCATGCCTCGAGTTTGCGCGCAGCGTCCTGCTCGACCACGTCCACGTTCAGCTCACCCTGCTCGTACAGCCCAGCGTAGGTTAGGTTGCTGCTGCCGACGTAGCCGATCAGGGAGGTGATGGGGTCATCTCGGCGCAGCAAGTAGAGCTTGGCGTGGAGCGGGTAGCACAGGTAAACCTTGATGCGGACGATGCCGCTGCGAATTTGCTGGGCGAGCAAGCGCAGCGCCGCCTGTGCCTGCCTTGTCGGGACGCCGCGAGTGACCTGCGCGCGGACTTCGGCAAGCACTGCGTCTCGCGCTGCGCGCTTGTGCACGCCGTCAACCAGCTCCGCCTTGTGCAGCGAGGGGTCGAACCCCCGCTCGGGCTGGATCATCCCGAGCAGCACGCAGCAGGGCGGGTCAGCGTGGTTTGCAGGCAGCGATTTGAGCAACTCGCCGAGCGCGCTCCAGCCCTTGATGTTGAGGAAGCCGATGCAGGTTTTGAACTGATAGGCGCGGTTGACGAATTGATTGAGCTGATCGAGCAGCTTAACTTGGGCGTTGTCAATAATCGTGGGCATAGGCGCGGGCAGATCGGGGGTGCTTGAGCGCGTTTCACATTTGACAATGGGGATTGTACTGGCGCAGCGGCTGAGAGCGAGAGGACTAGGCTTTGGACGCGCACAGCGTGAGCCGAGGGCAGGCGCAGTTCATCTGCGCGGGTAATGCGCCTCGTCAACACAAGCGGTGTTCTGACTTCGCCGGCGCGCCCTGAAGAAGCCAGTCTTTCACTTGGATATCACTGGTGGGGTTCACCCACTGGATGTCGCAGACTGCGCTGAAGTCAGCTCCTGGCGGCATGTGCGGCTTCAGCACTTGGGCGTCTCTGCGCACGCGCCTATCGAGCGAAAACACCCGCCTGCCCTGGCACGCGCCATCCCCCGACTATTCGACATACAGGGCTGTCTCAATCACGGGTAAGTCTTTCAGCAGCCCCTGAGCATGAGCAGCCAGGGGAGCGCCCGAGTGGGCGACCTGCTCAAGCGCCCGGCGGAGCGGAGTCTCAGACGGCAAAGTCACACCCACCACGCGCCCTCTGCTTTCCATCTTGGCGAGCCACTGTGCCGCAAAGCGCGAGGCATGCGGGCGGGTCGGCTCGTCGCTGCGCGCTAGCCACTCCTGTTGCAGCGCCTGGCTGATCGCCAGCAAGCAGTCCTGGTTGTCCTGAACAGCGAGGAGCGCGTCGCGACATGCTCGAGACTGCGCGCTGCTCTCACCTGCAGCGCGCGCCACTGAGGTGTCCACGACGATCGCAATGTGGGTCTTAGCGCGCTGAGGGTGCATTCAGGTAGCGCTCCAGGGTTTGCAAGCTCACCTCGTCGAGGTCTATCGGCAGGTCACCGAATCTGCCCTGCTTGTCCAGGTCGGCACTAACGCAGCGGCTGACGCCCTCAGCGTCCCGCGACAGCCAGTGCAAGCGCACTGTGTAGTCCCCAAACTGCTGCTCTGCGACCAGCGTCTGGATGCTGAGCAGCAGCAACTCGCTATGCGTCTCGATGACGACCTGGGCGCCGCGACGGACAGCCCTGAGGATCAAGCCCGGCAGCGCGCGGATCGCGCGCGGGTGCAGATGGATCTCTGGCTCTTCGATATACACTAGCCAGCCGCTGTTAGCGATGAGCAGGGCTACTACAACGGGCAGCGCGTGCGCGAGTCCAGACCCCAAATCGGCGAGGCTGACCAAGTCGGCGTCGTCTGTGTCGAGCAAGCGGCTAGCCTTCAGCATGACCGCGTTGGGGAGAGAGCCAGCCCGATCAGCCTGGATGCGCCCTGCGAGCTCCAGCTCCCGTAGGTCACCGCCGAGCTGCTTCAACGTTTGCGGCTGCAGCGTCTGCCACCTGTAGATGATGCCGGGCACGTAGTCAACAAAGCGTCCAGCGAAGGCGTCGCCGCGAACTGCCGCCAGCGTTTGAAATGGTGCAGCAAGCCCGCGCGTCGCCGGCACATGCATGAAGTGGTGTACGAGCAATCCCTCTAGCGCGCCTCGGATCTGGCGCTGTGCTATCTCAAACTCGGCTGTCTTGGAGCGGGGATAAGCGAAGCAGCGCTCAACCTGCGCTGCACCGTTTGCCGCGTTAGGGCGCACAGATAGCTTCTCTTCGTCGAAGTGCCACGTGCCCTCAACTAGGCTCAAGGGTAACGCACTCGACGGATCCAGCGCCAGCGCCACTTCGTAGCCTACCCGCTGAGGCATTCTGCCACCTGTCACACCAAACACACCAAAGCGAACCAATGGCGCGCGTTGCCCGCGCGCCGACCAGAACATCGCCTCCGCCGAGGAGAGCGCGGTGTTTGCGCCTTGCAGAAGCAGCGGCCCAGGGTCATACACTGCCTCCAGCGTCTGCCGCATCAGCAGCAGCGGCTGCATCAGGGTCGACTTGCCAGCGTTGTTCGCCCCCGCCAGGATCGTCAAGTCGCCGAAGGTGACTTCGGTGTAGTCGCGGAACGATTTGAACCCTTCGAGGAGCAGACTGTAGAGTCGCATTTTTGCGATTCTACTGGTGGGACGTGGTCACACACGGCGCAGGCGCGTGCATCTGGTAGGGTCGCATCGCATGCGCCTTGCGTGCGACACAGGCACACGCAACGCGCCTCTACGCGGGCGCGTGCAACGCGCCCCTACGCACACCGCATGCGCCCGACATGGGCGCGCGCAACCCGCCCCCACGTGCACCGCATGTGCCCCGACACGGGCGCGCGCAACGCGCCCCTACGTGCACCGCGTGCGCCCCGACACAGGCGCGCGCAACGCGCCTCTACGCGGGCGCGTGCAACGCGCCCCTACGTGCACCGCATGCGCCCCGACACAGGCACACGCAACGCGCCTCTACACGGGCGCGTGCAACACGCCCCTACGTGGACACGTATGCGCGTGTGGTAGGGGCGCACCGCGTGCGCCCCGCGTGCCTGCGCCACGCGACGCGCCTCTACAAGGCGCAGTAATAGCGATCCAGCTCCCAGCGCGCAGGGTTCGTCGCAATGTACTCGCGAATCCGACACAGCTCGTTCTCGCCAGATTCGGTGCGGATGATGTGTTCGTAGTAATTCCGCTGCCAAACCTCTGCCCTGGGCGTGCCTCTCAGCTCATTGATTCGACGAGTTGTAGCTGCCTTAAACCCAGCGATCACCGTGCTCAGCTTGGAGGGAGTTGGTCTGCGCGCTGCTGTCTCGATGATCCGAATGATGCCGTGAAGATGGTTTGGCATGAGGACGAATTCGTCTGCCTCGAGCTGAATGTCTGGGCGGATTTGAGCAGAGCGAAACCACTCCTCGCGGACGATGGCGCCGAGTGCGTTCTCGTGCATGACGCCGTTGGTGATGAAGCCGAACAAACAAGCCCTGCCGTGTGTGCAAAGCGTGACGAAGTATGCCCCAGGGCTGCTG
>JANWZM010000041.1 GCA_025054635.1 Thermoflexales bacterium | reverse complement strand
GTTGCGCACGGGTGCGCCAAAGGGGTCGCGCCCAACGTTGCCGACTGTCCACAAGCCAAACGTGAAACGGTGTTCCGGTGCTGGTGTGTATGTAGACATGGGTCATCCTCGTGGATTGTGAGCCGTAGATGGTGTTTGGGGTAGTTTAGTGCAGGAAACGGGGTCAGGACAATGCGAGCACAGTGCGCCGTGAGTTCGAGGTGAGATGCCTCCGCCACAAGCGCTTAGGACTCGCTGCGCTTATAATCCGCGCGCGTCACTCGACGCGAGGCGAGTCTTCTATTCCATGCGACAGTCCACAACCATTCGGCTGATCATCATCGCGTTCATGACGGTGATCGCCGTCTACCTTGTCTCTCCGCTGCCGAAACCCGAGTTTGTCAGGAACTTGGTCTTCTGGCAAGACCCGCGCAGCCGTGATCTGCAGATCAAACAAGGATTGGATCTCAAGGGGGGGCTGCAAGTGCTTCTGGCGAGCGACCTTCCAGGTGGCGCTGCACCGACCCCTGACCAGATGGAGACTGCGCGGCGCATCATCGAGGATCGCGTGAGCGGGCTAGGGGTGGCTGAGCCAATCATCCAACTCCAGGGCGAAGACCGCATCCTTGTCGAGCTGCCTGGTGTCACCGACCGCAACTTAGCCATCGACCTGATCAAGCAAACGGGTCAGCTCGAGTTCGTTGATGGCGGCTTCAACCCGCCGCCAGACGGCAGCGTCATCTCGACGTCCTATCGCGTTTACGGAGGCTTGATCTACCCCAACACCGTCCAGGCAGGTAAGCCGATTGATCCGGCGCGTGATGCGCTGACTGGCACAGCGCGGATCTGGCGCACCGCCTTCACGGGAGAAATCCTCGCCAGCGCCGAGCCTGCGATTGACAACTTCGGGCGCAGCATTGTCAACTTCACTATCCGCCCCCAGTTCCAAAGCGACTTTCGCCAGTTCACCAGCGGGAAGCTCAACCAGGCGCTGTGCATCGTCCTCGACGGCACAATCTTGTCCTGCCCGTTCATCCGCGCTGTGCTAGACACAGGCGGTCAAATCAGCGGCAACTTCACCCCCGAGAGCGCGCGCAACTTGGCGTTGGTGTTGAGCTACGGTTCGCTGCCTGTGCCGCTCAAGATCGAGACCACGCGCGACATCGGGGCAACGCTCGGCGCCGACTCCGTGCAAAAGTCAATCGTCGCCAGCGCGATCGCGCTGGGTGCACTCATGCTCTTCTTGTTGCTCTATTACCGCCTGCCTGGTCTGCTGGCGTGCTTCACGATGATCTTCTTCACGGTCTCGTCGCTGGCGCTGTTCATCCTGCTGCCTGTCGTGCTGACGCTGCCCGGCATCGCTGGCTTCGTGCTCTCGGTCGCTTCAGCGGTGGACGCCAACGTGTTGGTATTTGAGCGATTCAAGGAGGAGCTGCGCAGTGGTCGGACGATCCGCGCCTCGGTTGAAACAGCCTTCCAGCGCGCTTGGCCCTCGATCCGCGACTCCAACCTCAGCGTGCTTATTACGTGTTTCATCCTGTTCGTCTTTGGCAGCACCTTCGGTGCGAGCGCGGTGCGCGGGTTTGCGATTACGCTTTCGCTGGGCGTGCTGCTGAGCTTGTTCTCGGCGATGTTCGTCACGCGCACGCTGATGCGCGCTGTGTTCTACGACCGCGCAGAGTCCGTCCCGGATGTGTCACTGGTGTTGGGCGTGCGTTAGACCGTCTTGCGAGGAGGAGTCCTGATCCGTGTTTGACATTTTCCGAATTGTCGAGAATCGCCGCTACTACTTCCTACTGTCGCTGTTTTTGATCCTGCCGGGCGTGGTAGCGATGATCTACAACACTTTCACTCTGCCAACGCGCACGCCGTGGCGGCTAGGGGTTGACTTCCTGCCCGGCAACCGCTTTGAGTTGCGGTTCCTTCAGCCGATCAGCGAAGACCAAATCCGGCAGACTTTCCAGCAGTTCGGCATCGCCAACCCGGCGGTAACTCGCCTAGGTGACCCTGCTGAAAACACCTGGCAAGTGCGCACGACGTTCATCGAGGGTGAGCGCGCACAGGAGATCCGCAACGCGCTGGCGCGCGTCGCGCCGCTCGACGAGGCGCGCACCCAAGTGCAGTCAGTCAGCCCGACGGTTGCTGCGCAAGTGACGCAGGCTGCGATTGTGGCGATCGTCATCGCCGCTTTCGCCATCTTGGTGTTCATCTGGCTTGCGTTTCGCAAGGCGGAGCACGCCTTCCGCTACGGCGTGTGCGCCATCCTCGCGCTAATCCATGACATTCTGATTGCAGCAGGCATCACTGCGATCTTCAGCGCGCTATTCGACTGGGAGATTGACGCTTTGTTCCTGACCGCGATCTTGACTGTGCTGGGCTTCTCGATCCAAGACACCATCGTGGTCTACGACCGCATCCGCGAGAACCTCACGCGCTATCGCAGCGACAGCTTCGAGGTGATTGTGACGCGCAGCGTGTTAGAGACGCTGCACCGCTCTTTGGTCATCTCGCTGACGACAATCCTGGTCATGACTGCGCTGCTGCTCTTCGGCGGAGCAAGCATCAAGCAGTTCATCGCAGTGATGTTGATCGGCTTGGTCAGCGGCACGTACTCTTCGATCTTTGTTGCTGTGCCGCTGGTCGTCGCCTGGTTTGAGCGCGACTTGCTTGGGTTGCGCACGCCGCGCTTTGTGACGGCGAGCTGACTGCTCCCGACCGGGTGCTGACGCACAAGAGGGGGCAGCATTGCACGTGCTCGGCGGCAGGGGCACGTTGTGCGTGCCCGTCTGCAGGGTCACACCATACTGCTCGGTCGTAGGGGCGCATGGCGTGCGCCCAATCGTAGAGGTGCGCTGCATGCGCCCGCGCCATGCGCATCTCGCAAGGGATTTCAATCCTGCAAACAACCCCCAAAGCAACAGGGCAGGGAGTGTTCACCCTGCCCTGCAGTGAGATAGGCAACTGGGATTCCAGGTCAGCCTGGCGCTCCCGTCGTGAGCAGGATGGTGTCGCAAGTCGTCTCGCGGCGGCTACCGCTGCGCAGTTCAGCACACACCTGGCGCAGCCCTGCAACTGCGTTCAGTTGCCAAGTGAAGCTGTTGGAGAACGGCTGCCACTGTCCCCACTCGCCGTCGTCGTTCCGCAAACGCATCTGCGCCCAGCGACCGTAGATGTAAATCTCCACCTGCGGGTTGTCAGTCTGGGCGTACTCGCGATTGATCACGAGCGGATGCACGTTTCGGCGTGCGCCGAAGTTCTGCACCCACCACAAGGTTGTGAAAGTGCCCCCGCATCCCTGCGTCTCACCGACGCTCAACCCAACACCAATCTCGCGAAAGTCTTTTCCCTCGATGTTTGCCCGGTGCCCTGGCGAATTCAACCAGTCCGCGACGACTTCCTCGGGTGTCTCCTGACCTTGAGCGATGTTCTCGCTAAGCGTCACCCAACCTTTGTAATGCTTGCCGATCCGTTGACTGTAGTCGCAAGGCACCTTGTAGTAGTACGTGTTGCCCTCGACTCGGTCAAGATCCAACGTCTCATGAGCGAAGTAATCCTCAGCGCGCATGTCGTTGGCATGGTAGCGGGCAGTCTCATCGAGTAGCGAGACGCGCTTCAAGGGTGGCAAGCCCACAGACGCGCGATGGTCGTTGGTCAGCTCGACCACACGCTGCTCGAATGCCTCGTTGACGGATGGCAGCGGCACGACGGTGCATCCCTTGAACACAGAGGCATCTTGCGCACGCGCTGGCGCAGCAGCAAATGCGCTTGCCGAAATAAGTATGGCTAACAAGTAGTGAGTCCTCATGTCAGCACCCCTTCTGGCAATCTTTTCTAGGAAGATACTAGCCCCACAAGGACCAATTTGCATGACTCAGGCTATGCGCTACGCAGAGACTGCTCTCAGCCCTGGGTTCTTCTCCCAAAGCGATCGATTGGTCATAACCGCTTAGGGCAGAGGTTCAACAAAGCTGCGCTGCACATGTATCGGCAGCACGCCCTTCCGTGTACGATCTGACTCTGTGACCGAGCACATTCGCACCCGCGTTGACTGGGAGCGCGAGACGCTGCAGCCCGCGCTGAAGCGCGCGCCTGAGCGCAAGCCGAAGTTTGAGACGCCCTCAGGCATCCCGCTCGACGTGGTTTACGGCGATTCGGGCGAGTTCCCTGGCGAGTACCCCTTCACTCGCGGCATTCATCCGACGATGTATCGCTCGCGGCTGTGGACGATGCGCCAGTATGCCGGCTTTTCCACTGCCCGCGAGAGCAACGAGCGCTACCGCTACTTGCTCTCCCAAGGGCAGATGGGCATCTCGATCGCGTTCGACCTGCCCACCCAACTCTGCATGGACGCGGATGACCCACTTGCCAGCGGAGAAGTCGGCAAAGTCGGGGTCAGCATTTGCACCCTAGACGATATGCGCGAGCTGCTCGATGGCATCCCGCTGCGCGAGATCAGCGCTAGCATGACGATCAACGCTCCAGCCGCCGTCCTGCTTGCCCTCTACATCGCCGTAGCAAAAGAACAAGCTGGACCTGACGCCGACCCGAAGGCAGTCATGCGCGCGCTGCGCGGCACGGTGCAGAACGACATCTTGAAGGAGTACGCTGCGCGAGGCTTGTATATCTTCCCGCCGCGCCCCTCGATGCGCCTGGTCACAGATGTGTTCGCTTTTTGCCGCGAGCATCTGCCCCAATGGAACACGATCAGCATCAGCGGTTATCACATCCGCGAGGCGGGCAGCACAGCCGTCCAGGAGGTCGCGTTCACCCTGGCAAACGCAATCGCCTACGTTGAGGCTGCCTTGCAGGTTGGGCTTGACGTAGACGAGTTTGCGGGGCAGATCTCGTTCTTCTTCAACGCGCACAATGACTTTCTCGAGGAGATCGCCAAGTTCCGTGCCGCGCGACGGATGTGGGCGAAGATCATGCGCGAGCGGTTCAACGCCAAAGACCCGCGCAGTTGCATGATGCGCTTCCACGCCCAAACTGGCGGCAGCACGCTGACTGCGCAGCAGCCGCTGAACAACGTCGTCCGCGTCGCCATTCAAGCGCTCGCTGCCGTGCTCGGCGGAACGCAAAGCCTCCACACCAACGGCTGGGACGAGGCGCTACAACTGCCAACGGCTGAATCAGCACGCCTAGCCCTGCGCACTCAACAAATCATCGCTTACGAAAGTGGCGTCACCAATGTGGTAGACCCGCTCGGTGGGTCGTACGTGATTGAGTATTTGACCGATGAGATCGAGCGCCGCGCCGGTGAGCTAATTGCTCAGATTGACGCTCTGGGTGGCGCGGTGCAGGCAATCGAAAGCGGCTGGATGCAGTCCCAGATCGCTCAGTCCGCCTACCGCTACCAGCGCGAGGTCGAGTCAGGGCAGCAGGTTGTTGTTGGCGTCAACGCCTTCACCTCGGCGGGGGACGAGCAAGCCGATCTGCCGACGTTCAAGGTTGATCCAGCCATCGAGGCACGCCAGCGCGAGCGACTCGCCGCATGGCGGGCAACCCGCGACAACGAGCGCACCAGCAGCCTGTTGGCACGCCTGGAGCAGGCAGCGCGGGGAGACGACAACCTGATGCCGATCCTGATTGCATGTGTCGAGGGCGGAGCGACGGTCGGCGAAATCGGCAGGGTGTTGCGGCGCGTCTTCGGCGAGTACCATCCGCCGAGCGGCTAGCATGGTAGCATCTCGCGTGTGAGTAGGCGAAAGCGCCTTGGGCTGGCGTTCATCAGCGGATTAGCTGCCTTCGCCCTTCTGACGCTCGGGGCAAGCGTGCTGGCATACCGCTGGGCGTACGACTACTTTGCCAATCAACTCACGATCCTGCCTGAGATCATGGCTGCGCCGCGCCCAGTGATCGTCGCCACGCCGCTGCCTGAGGAGCAGATTGTTCTGCCCCAGCCCTGGGATGGCAAGGAGCGCGTGAATGTACTGCTGCTCGGGATCGATCAGCGCGCAGGCGACCAAGAACCAGCCTATCGCACCGACACCATGATCGTCTTCACCCTGGATCCAGTGGCGATGGAGGGGGGAATGTTGTCCATCCCGCGCGATGTGTGGGTGCCGATCCCTGGTTTTGAGAACAACCGCATCAACGCAGCGAACTTCATCGGCGACACGCGCGACTACCCCGGCGGCGGTATTGCCCTCGCTAAGAAGACCGTTGAGCATTTTCTCGGCGTCCCAATCCATTACGTCGTCCGCATCAACTTCACCGTCTTCGAGACGTTCATTGACCGCATCGGCGGGATCACCATTGAAGTGCCTGAGGACATTTACGACCCGAACTACCCGACGGAGGATTACCGCACTGAGCTGTTCCAGCTCAGCAAAGGCGTGCACACGCTCAACGGTGAGACCGCCCTAAAGTATGCGCGCACGCGCCACTCCGCTGGCGGCGACTTCGACCGCGCCCGGCGACAACAGCAGGTGATCCTCGCCGTGCGCGAACGCTTGAAGAATCCCCAAGTGCTGGCGTCGCTGATCGCAGCCGCGCCTGAGCTGCTGCTTCAGTTGAACACCTCGATCAAGACAAACATGACCCTCGAGGAGATGGAGCGGCTGGCAGTGCTCGCCCGCGAGATCGACCCGGAGCGCATTAAGTCTGAGGTGATTGACCAGCGCTACACTGAGTTTGCAACGACACCCGAGGGCTATCAAGTTGTGATCCCCAACCGCGCGCGGATTGCTGAACTACGCGAACGGTTCTTCAACGCGCGCCAAGCCAGTGCAACACGACCCTGAGACAACCAACTTGAGGGGGAGTACTTAGGCTCGACGCGGGGGATGCGCATCGGGCGCACAGCATGTCCCTGCTGTGTCGTTCCCCTATGCCTTGCGGGCTTCTTGCCGCTTGCGCTCCAAACACGGACGCTGGACAGGTTGGACGCGCTCTTTGCAGCGTTGTGGGTAATGGATAGCCCTGAGGGGGAGGGGATGGGGGTGAGGACAATGCGACATGCCCTGCCATGGATTCATGCAGTCACTCCAATATCATCTCCACAAGCGCATCCCGTATAATCCCGTGCATAGTATCTCCTGCACAGGGTCAGCCACTGGATTCCATCCTCATGATTGAAGCAACGATTGAGAGCGTACGACTCAGCCTGATGACACCCAATCTGATGGTAGTTATCCTGAAAGAACGCGGAGGCAAGCGCCGTTTACCAGTCTTCGTTGGGCGTCCCGAGGGTGATGCAATCGTCTTACATTTGAACGGGGAGCAACCTCATCGCCCGATGACGCACGACCTGGCAGCAAATCTACTGCGCTCACTCGGCGTCCAGCTCGACCACGTTGTCATCGCTGACCTGCGCGGGGATTACTACTACGCGCAACTCGTCTGTCATTCGCCAGGTGACGAGGTATTCACGCTCGACGCGCGCCCGAGCGATGCCATGGCACTGGCAGTTCGCGCTGGTTGCCCAATTTACGTTGACGAGGATGTCATGGAGGTTGCCGGCGTTGTGCCTGAGCCTGAGCAAAGCGAAGCTGTCAACGACGAGGAAGACTTGGGCGCTTTTGAAGACTTCCTTCGCTCGCTCGATCTGGAGGACCTGGACAAGAGCGACGACTAATCCCATCTTGCCCACTGCATCAACAGCGCGCAGTACCACACACCCCCTGAACCTACCGTTCCCCTAGGCACTTCGGATAAGATCGCCTACGATGACACCGCCTATCCCGCCTGACTTGCTCGAGATTTTGCGCTGCCCGTATTGCGTTAGCACGTCCACCCGCCAACCGGGTGAAGATCCAGGGCGATTGATCCTTTACAAAGATTGCTGGTTGATTGAGCCGGTGTACGGTCGCAAGTACCCTATTAAGGACGGGATTCCTGTGCTTCTCATCGAAGAGGGTGAGAAGTGGATGAACGTCGCGCCAGAAGATTTACCCGTCCCGCCGCCAGCCGACTAAGCCTGCGCCTGTGCGCCTGCTCAAGCTGCTGTCCTTGTTTCTGGCTTTGAGCAGCGTTGCCGCCCTCATTGTTGCCACTCGTGCGCTGCCAGCACCCACTTCCGCTGCTGATGCCATGCGCCCCGCCCTGCACTACGCCTACGTGCGCGTGCAGGGCGCCGTTGTAGGCTTCCCAATCACGCAGGAAGGACAGCTCGCCTTCTGGCTCTTCGACGGCAGCGGGTCTGTCCAGGTTGTCTTGCCGCGGTCTGCTTCTACAGTGCTCTCGCAGGCAGGGTTACCCCTGCCTGGCGACCAGGTTACCGCTGAGGGCAGCCTGCGTGTGCGCGCAGACCGACCTGTTTTGCTGGTCAGCTCTCCTTCAGCGTTGCGTGTGGAGACACCCCCAGCAACCCCCTTGACGCTCTCTGAGCTCGCCCGAGCCTCAGGCGGTGCGCGCGTCAAGGTCACAGGACAAGTTCGGCGCGTCCGCTGGCAGGAGGACGGTCACACTGTGGTAACTTTGCGTGCTGGTGAGGCGACGGCAGAGATCGTCCTTAGCGCGGGGATCGCAGCGCTACCTGTCGGTGTGTGGGTCGCTGCGCGTGGTGGGGTTGACGACCGCGGCACGGCACGGCGTGTCCTGGTCAGCCGCACCGAGGACATCACCCAAGTCGAGCCGCGTCCACCAACACCTGTTGCCATCCGCACTCTGAGCCGCCGAGCGCTCGGGCGCTGGGTCGCTGTGCAGGGGCAGGTGTTCGACTTGCGCCCGTTCGACGCAGGGATGCGCGTTATCGTGCAGGACGCAAGCGTCGGCACAATCGCTGTTGTCATCCCCGATCCGCTTTGGTACACCCTCCCGTTCTCAAACACGGTAGTCATCGGTGACTCGATCTGGGCACAGGGCGAGCTGAGTGAGCGGCGCAGCCAGCTTGAGCTGCTGCCAGAGCTGCCTGAGGATATGCGTGTTGAGCCGCCTAACTGATGAGCCTGATCAACCCTCTGGCGCTAGTCTTTGCAGCGCTCGCTATTCCAATCCTGCTGCTCTACCTGCTCAAGCCGCGCCACCGCGAGCAAGTCGTAAGCAGCACGCTGCTGTGGCAACAGGTCGCCCTGGAGCGCGAAGCGCGCACCCCTTGGCAGCACCTGCGCGTGAACCCCTTGCTGCTGCTCCAGCTTGCGACGTTGGCTGTGTTGGTGTTCGCGCTCGCCCGACCGTTCATGCTTGCTCCAGCGTCGCTGAGCAACCGCATCCTGGTCATGCTGGACGCCTCTGCTTCGATGCA
>JANWZM010000034.1 GCA_025054635.1 Thermoflexales bacterium | reverse complement strand
TTCTGGGGAGGGCAAAGCAGGGCGCTATGCTGCGCCAACTAGTTAGGGTATGCCGAGTACCCGAAGCTGACCGAAGACATCGATGTTGAGCAACTGTGCTCCATCAGCAGAGAAGACAGTGCCTGCACCATAGCGAAGGGGATGCCGCTCAATAGCAACGCCGTCGCGCAGGTCGCAGAAGACGATCCGCGACTCGCTGCCAATAGCCATGAGCTGACCGTTCGGCGCAAGAGCAGCCCAAAAGTTCTGCTCCCTGAAAGGGTCGAATATGAATTCCTCAGCAGGCTGCGTTGCACTGTCCCCGTGTGCCTCCCAGCGCAGGATTCGTAGCTGGCTGCCTGGGGTCAGCAACAGCACGGCTCGGCTGTCCGACGTGAATGCGACCTTAGCGCTTGAGCCGAGTGTGCGCAGCGGCGTGCCATCGGCGACGCGCCACACGCGAGACTCGTATTCTGTCGCGGCTGCCAGCAGCCGCCCATCGGGCGAGAAGGTGAGGTGCCGCACGCCGCCGCGCAGGCGCAGCACGCGCGTGTTGAAGCCGTCGCGCGCGCGCCACAGCATCACCATCCCGTTCGAGTCGCCTGAAGCAAGGAGCTGGCTATCAGGCGAGATTGCGACAGCAGCTACCCCAGACGCATGTCCGCGCAGGGTGTGCAGCACCTGCCCGTCCACGCGGCGCAGCTGCACAGCGCCGCCTTCATGACGCGCCCCTTCAGGGAGCAGGTATCTGTTCTCGCCCGCAAAACCGAGGACAACTTGCTGCAGGTCAGCCGAGAGCGCCGCGCTGATGGGCGTGTCGGGGGCGCGCTTGTTCGCGCCAATACGCACCAGCGGCGCATCCGCTTCTAGGTTCACCACTCGCACCAGTGCGCCGTCGGTGACACGCCACAGGTAAAGCTGCGTCGCTGAGCTCAAGAAGACGTCTTGCTCGCACACAGCAGCGACCCAGTCACCATCGGTGGAGAAGGCAGCCGCCCGCACTGCATCCTCGCAGGCAACGAAGCGGACTAACGCACGCACAGGCGCGGGTTGACCGAGCCGAAGCTGGAGCAGATGGCTTGTCGTGAGCAAAACTAACCGCTCGCTATCGGGCAACCAGACCAGGTCGACAACCAAGCCCCCTGGCAATCCGCGCCACTGGTCAAGCAGGCTGCCGTCGGTTGTGCGCCAGACGGTGATTCCACCGTCTGAGTCCACAGCAGCGAGCTGCGAGCCGTCTGGAGAGAAGGTGATCAGGTAGAAATTCCTGCCTGAGCCAATTAGCTCGCGCACGAGCGTTCTGGTCTGAGTCTGCCAGAGCTGCACCTGTCCGCCAAGCACGCCCACAGCCAGCAAGTCGCCTGCAGGCGCAAAGCGCACCGCGCGCGCAGGCACACCGACGGGCAGCTCAGCCAGGTGCGCGCCGTCGCGGGTGCGCCAGAGGTGCACGTTGTTCTCTTCGGTCGCCAGCGCCATCTGCTCTGCATCGCTGGAGAAGTCAACCGCCCAGAAGAAATGCCAGACCCTCGCGTTGCCCAACTC
>JANWZM010000250.1 GCA_025054635.1 Thermoflexales bacterium | reverse complement strand
TCTTCGCTCGGCTTCTGGAGCAGGGAGTGCTCCACCTAGACGACCAGGTTGGGGATTACCTTGAAGCCTTCAGCGGTGAAAAGGCAAAGCTGACCCTGCGCCAGCTCCTAGCGCACACCTCTGGGCTGCCAACACGAGAGTCCCCTTGCTTGCGTCGCGGCGACATCTCGCTGCAGGCGTGCGCGGCAGAGATCGCGCAGATGCCACTGGAGTCGCGCCCGGGCACAGCGTTTGCCTACGGCGAGAACAGCTTTCAAGTCGCAGGGGCAATGGCTGAAGTTGCGACAGGACAGCCCTGGGCACAGCTATTTGAGACGCTGATCGCACAGCCCATCGGCATGGTGTCCTCCGACTACGAGGGTATGACGCGCAGTCCGTTTGCTCCGACCAACCCACGCATTGGCAGTGGACTGCGCACAACAGCGATGGACTACGCTGGCTTTCTCACCATGCTGCTGAACGACGGCTCGTTCGGGGGAAGGCAAGTGTTGCAGCCTACGACCGTGAAACTGATTGGCGAAGACCACACGTTCGGCGCGCGGGTGCGCGCCTCGCCTAACTTGCACTCTGCCGCAGGATATGGTCTGGGCTGCTGGCGTGAGGAATCAGACCAAAACGCACACGCGGTCACGCTCAGCAGCCCGGGCGCGTTTGGCTGCTTTCCGTGGCTCGACCGCGCGCGCGGCGTCGCAGGCATCTTGCTTACGCGCGACGCGTATCACCGCATCGCGCCGCGTGCCCACATGCTTCAGGCGCTGGTTGCAGCGCTGATGTAGGTCAATTGGTCAGCGCGGCTCAATCGTTAATCTCAGGGCAGTGCGCTCTGAGCCATCAATATTCACCTCGCCAAACGACGGGATGACAACGACGTTGATACCGTCGAGCAGCAGATAGCCGCGCGCGATTGCTGCCGCCTTGATCGCCTGGTTGACGGCGCCAGCGCCAATCGCCTGCACTTCTGCACGCCCATGCTCGCGCACGACGCCTGCAATCGCGCCAGCCACAGCCGTAGAACGGGATGTCGCCGACACCTTGATGAGTTCCACGTTTGCCCTCCTCTTGAACTAAAGGTTTTGTCCAGGCACCGTATGTCGCTTGTTGCCAAGGTGTGTTTACTCGATCTTAACCTGAATGAAATCTGAGTTACGTCAGCGTTAAATCACCTGTCACCTGTAGCTCAGCGACCTGGATGCTGTGGGTCAAGCGCGCTGAAGTAGCGCCGCACAAGCTCGCGTCGTTCCAACGGGATTGCTCCAGAGCCAACGGCTTCATCTGCCGCTTGCGCATATCGTTGGTACACGCGCTGGTAGGGCACAGCAGCGTTTCCTTCCGACGCTGGAGGGGCACTGCGCTGGGCGCCTTGCGTAGTCTCGGCTGGCTGGGCATCCTCTAGCAGAATAGGCGCGCCCGCTTCCTGAAGCCGTTGGGGCTGCCAAATTGAGGCATCGCTTCCCACGTCAGGTGAGCGACTCCCCCCGCGCGCTTCAGTCAAAATCGCAGCGGGGGGGGCGTCAGACTGTCCCGTACTACCAATGAGCTGACTCGCCTGCTCATTCCCAGGCTGGGCGGTGGTTGTCTCTCCTGCCTGTGCGCGGTTGGCTATGCCTGCGCGCTGGACTGCTGCCTGACGGGCTGACTCCACTTGTGCAAGCGCCCGCTCCAGATCTTGCTGCTGCTGAAGGGCTTGGTTCGTTTGCTGGAGCGATTGTGCAGCTTCTGAGAGCGCTTGCCTAGCTGCCTGGGCATCGCCGCGTCGCATCTGCTGTGCTGCTTGGCGCAGGGTGCGCGCAAGCTCTGGGTCTGACGCCGCGACCGCGCGCGCAAGCGCCTCTAGCTGTTGTGCAACGCGCTCGAGATCGTCAGGCGACAGTTCGCGGCTGCGCGTGACTAGATTGTTCAGTAAGTCGGCAGCGGTGTCCAGGTCACCCCGAGCCAGCGCCTCAGCAAGAGGTCGGGTGAGATCATCAGCCGCAAGCGACTGACCTGCGCGCTGCAGTTGCTCAGCGCGCTGTTGAGCCGTTTCGTCGTGCAGGGCACGCAGTTGATTCTGCAGCTCATTCACTGCAGCTAGGGTTGCCTCTGGGCTTTGAGCCGTGCGAAGTTGCTGCTGCGCTTGTTCAATCGCTTGAAGCGCGCGCGCCTTCTGCTCTGGGGCTAGGCGAGATCGCTCGACGATCTGGCGTGCTTGCTCGAGCTGCTGCATCTGCGCTGCAGCAAGCGCGCGGTCTCGCTCGCGCTGCGTCAGCACCTGCTCTTGGCTGTTGGGCGAGACAAGGAGCAGCCCCAACGCCGCGCTCAGTGCACAAGCTGTTGCCAGGGTGCGCCAGGCAAGTCGAATGGGGAGAACTTGCTGCGTGCGCGCGGCTGCGTCTGCGGCTGCGCGCTCTGCGTCTTGTCGCTGCAGCTCTTGCAGCAGACGCGCCTCGGGGAGAGAAGTCAAATGCTGGCGAGGCAGTTCCAGCGCTGTGGACAGTCGGTCTGCGGTGCAGAATTGCTGGTCGAAGATGCGCGCCCACTCCAGTGTCGAGGTGCGCCTGTGGCGCAGCCAGGGCAGAAGCAGACCTGCAAGCAGTCCTGCTGTAGCCAGCGCAGCAGCGGCGGCAGCCAGCTCACTCGCCTTGAGCAAAGGCACGAGGCGCGACAGCAATGCTAGGGCGATCCCAGCTGCCAAACCAACGACAAGCCCGAAGGGCATCAGCTCAACGCTCTGTCGCCAGCGGTATCGCCGCGCCCATCGCCAAACTTGATTTTCGAGATCCAACTCGTGCTCCTCTCACCTTGAGGCTGGCACCCAGTGACCCACTGGATGCAGCGCCATGCCCAGACAAACGGGCGCTCAGGACGGCTACGCACTAAGCTAACCACACTCAGGATCACCCTGTTGTGACTCACCCATTCCCGCACGCGCGCCGAGCTGCGCGCAAAACAGAACAGCGCAACCAGCACAAACGGCCAGGTGGGCATGACCGGCGTCACTGCCCCGAGCCCGCCTAGTCCCAGAAAGGCAACTCCTGCCACAAGCAGCAGCGTTCGATGCACAGGATGGGTTACCTGGCGGATCTCCAAAGGCTGATGATTCGCTGGGTTCGTGTGATACCTGAGTTCGTGCAGCGCCTTCTCGAAGAATCGCTCCACTTTAGAGCGCATCCGCACCTACCTCTCCACGCTGCAACTTACCACAGTTTGCCTAGAGAT
>JANWZM010000222.1 GCA_025054635.1 Thermoflexales bacterium | reverse complement strand
AAAAGGTAGTGAGCTGCTCGGTAAAATCGCCTCTGGCAATTCCCCGCAGGAGTAGAGCCGTGTTCAATAAGCAAACCATCCGCGACTTCCCATCGCTGAGGGGCAAGCGCGTCCTCATTCGCGTTGACTTCAACGTCCCCTTGAAGGACGGCCGTGTCGCTGACGACACACGCATCCGCGCTGCCTTGCCGACAATCACCTACGCACTCGAACAAGGCGCGTCGGTCGTCCTGATGTCGCACCTGGGTCGCCCCAAAGGGGTTGACCCTGCGCAGAGCCTACGCCCTGTTGCTGAGCGCTTGCAAGCGCTGCTTGGGCGCGAAGTGCTGTTCGCTGAAGACTGCGTCGGCGCGGCTGCTGAGGCGAGGTCCCGCGCGCTTCAACCAGGGCAAGTCCTGTTGCTGGAGAACGTGCGCTTCCACAAAGAGGAGGAGAAGAACGACCCTGAGTTCGCTCGCCAGCTTGCTGCGCATGGCGACGTTTACGTGAACGATGCTTTCGGCAGCGCCCATCGCGCCCACGCCTCGGTCGAAGCAGTGGCGCATTTCCTGCCGGCTGCTGCAGGCTTCCTGATGGAGAAGGAGATCCGCTTCCTGAGCAAGGTTTTCACCGAAGCAGAACGCCCGCTGGTCGTCATTCTGGGTGGCGCGAAGATCAGCGACAAACTGCCGGTGATCAACAACCTGCTCCCCCTCGCGGATCGGTTGTTGGTCGGCGGCGGCATGGCGAACACGTTCCTCAAGGCTCAGGGCTACGAGCTAGGCGATTCGCTGGTTGAGAACGACGTGATTGATCAAGCGCGCGAGCTGCTGCTGTCCAGCAGCGGCAAGATCATGCTGCCAGTGGATGCGGTGGTCGCCGATGCCTTCAGCAACGATGCCAACACCCAAGTGGTCACGGTCGGCCAGGTCAAGCCAGGGTGGCGCATCATGGACATCGGGCCGCATACGGTGACGCTGTTTGAGGGCGCCCTGCGCGGCGCCAAGATGGTGGTGTGGAACGGCCCGATGGGCGTGTTCGAGTTCCCCAAATTCGCCGAAGGGACAAACGCCATCGCGCGCGCATTAGCAGACTCAGGCGCGATCAGCATCGTCGGCGGCGGTGACTCAGCAGCAGCGATTGAACAGTCAGGGCTTGCTGACCGCATCACGCACATCAGCACGGGCGGTGGCGCCTCGCTGGAGTTCCTCGAGGGCAAGACCCTGCCCGGCGTCGCCGTGCTGCCTGACAAGTAGCGCACGCGCTCTCATGCTTGCAGCCGCGCTGCCTCACGCCTCGCGCGCGATCACGCCGCCGCCGATGACCTCGTCGCCGAGGTAGCACACCAGCCCTTGCCCAGGCGTCAAGTCGCGCTGCGGCTCATCAAACTCGAAGCGCGCGCTGCCGTCTGGATTGGGGTAGAGCATGCCTGGGGCTTCCCTCGCCTTGTAGCGGATCTTCGCAGTGCAGCGCAGCGGCTCTCGGGGCGCTTCGCCGCTGACGTAGTGCATGGCGCGGACAAGGGCGGTGCGAAAGCCAAGCTCATCGGCAGTGCCGACAATGACCGCATTCCGGTCTGGATCGAGCCTGAGCACGTAAAGCGGCTCGGCTCGTGCCGAGCGTGGAGCGATGTGCAGCCCCCTGCGCTGCCCAATCGTGTAGAACGGCAGCCCGTCGTGCTCTCCAACGATCTCGCCGCGGGTGTTCAGGATCGGTCCAGGGCGGGCGACCTCGGGCTTCTGCCTGACAAGAAAGCCGCGATAGTCACCCTGGGTGAGGAAGCACAAGTCCTGGCTCTCGGGGCGTTCAGCCGTCGGCAAGCCGAAGGCGCGCGCCAGTTGGCGCACTTGCTCTTTGGTGTATTCGCCAACTGGGAACATCGCCCGAGCGAGGTCGGCCTGACCGAGCACATGCAGCACGTAGCTTTGGTCTTTCCGCTCGTCAACCCCCTTGAGCAGTCGGTAGCAGGGCGGGGTAGTTGTATCGTCACGGCGAATGCGGGCGTAGTGACCAGTTGCGAGAAAGTCTGCGCCGAGCGCGCGCGCCTTTTGCATGAGGAAGCCAAAGCGGATCGAGCGATTGCAAGTGAAGCAGGGGTTTGGGGTGCTGGCTTTTGCGTATGCCTCGACCCAGGTGTCAACCACGCGCTGCTTGAAGACAGCCTCCGCATGCACGTCGTAGAACGGGATGCCTAGCAGCTCCGCGATCTGTCGCGCGTCGGCGACCGCCTCGGGCGTACAGCAGCGGTTGGCGCGAGCGGAGTCGCCGTCGAGCGCCTCTTCCGCCCACAGGCGCAGCATGATCCCGACAACGTCGTAGCCTTGCTGCACCAGGAGCGCAGCCGCGACCGAGCTGTCCACACCGCCGCTCATTGCGACCACAACGCGTGTTCGACCCATCTGCACTCACACAACCTTTTACAGGCAGTATGCTACCCGAGACGAGACCCGATGGCTTGCTGTTCTGCATATGCACACACTTTCAACCACCGCGTCGCTGCACTCGACTTAGCGCGTTACCGTAAGTTCGGCCCTTCACGCGCAACTAAGGTGATGCTGGAGCTTGTTCAACGCGCCTGCTCGCCGCAGGGCAAGCAGGTGTTGGACATCGGCGCGGGAGTCGGCGCAGCCCACCTTGAGCTGCTCAAAGCAGGCGCAGCGTCTGCAATAGATGTGGATGGCTCGCAGGCATACCTCGAAGCAGCGCGCTCGGAAGCGCAGCGGCTTGGCTTCGTTGAGCGGGTGACCTATCGGTACGCCGACTTCGTTGAGGTTGCCTCTGAGATTCCCGAAGTTGACCTTGTGCTGCTCGACCGCGCGATCTGCTGCTACCCCGACATGCCAGCGCTAGTCGGGGCAGCGAGCCAGAAGGCGCGCTGTGCGATGGGGCTGGTCTGGCCGCGCGAGAACAGATGGGTGCGGCTAGGCGTAGCGCTGTTCAACCTCTTCGAGCGCGTCTTTGTCCCGTGCCCGTTAATGGTGTACGTGCATCCCTCGGCGCAGGTGGACGTAGTCGCGGCGCAGCAGGGCTTGGGGCTGTACGCCCACCGCGCTGTGGGCTTTTGGCAAGTGCGCGCGTATGCGCGGACGCTGTAGCGTTACGTGATTGCTGAGCACGCTGCTGCTGATACGCTCCCCCGAGAGGGAGTGTCTACCTCTACATGGTGCTTGGTGCGTTGATTTACCTCACCTGTGTCCCCTCTCTTGGGGCTATCCATTTACCCATAGCGTTGCGAAGAAGCCCGCAAAGCGCAAGGGAATCACATAGTAGGGGCGCGCCGCGCGCCCAATCCGCACCCCCTGCTCTCCTCCCAGGGTGCTGCCTGAGATGGAGGTAATGAAGAGCCCCCAGGGAGAAGGGTACAGGGGCAGCATGGCAAACCCTGCACCGTAATTCGTCCAGTCACTCCCCTCAAGGGGCACTCCGTGCACTTCGACTATAATCACGTAAATCAATCCGCCGCTTGTCGGCGTGCAGGCTTCGCTATCCTAATAGCGGAGGTGATGTCACGATGAGTAGTCAGAAACTCGGCGCGGGGGCTCCCCCTCGGGCGGGCCCCCGCTAGATGAACCGCCCGGGCGCACACTGCACCCCCTGCAAAGCAGGGGGTGCGGTGTTTTTCAGCGGCGCTTGAGCAGGGTTCGTTGCGCGGCGGCGGCTGCTCCGCGTAAGCGTTCAATATCCTTGAAGCGCGCCCGTCGCGGCATCTCGAGGTGATCGGGCAACATGCTCAGCAAGCGCTCGGCATCCTCAGGACAAAACCGCTTGGGGGCGTAGGCGAGCGCCTCTGCGGCTTCAGCCATCGGCAGCACCCAAGCCATCTGCCGACGCAGTTCGTCCGCCTTGATGTGATAGGCGCGCTTGTCCCAAGCGTTGGCGCTCTTCTCGGTGTCC
>JANWZM010000191.1 GCA_025054635.1 Thermoflexales bacterium | reverse complement strand
TCGCTGGGATGCCTTCGTCGAACAACATCCTTACGGGCACTTTCTACAGACCAACGCCTGGGGCGAGTTGAAAGCACAACACGGTTGGCGCTATGTGCGTTCTACCGTGCTGAACACCAACACCGAGCTGATCGGTGGAGCGGTGTTGCTGTTGCGGCGATTGCCCTTTGGCTTGGGCGTGCTGGCCTATGCCCCGCGCGGCCCAGTGGCCAACTGGGATGACCGAAAAGCTGCCGCGTCAATCATCAGCATCGCCGCCAAGACAGCCCGTAGCCGGGGCGCAATTGCCTTGATCGTCGAACCGGACTTGCTGGACACGCCGGCTGATCGGCACACGTTGGCTGCCTGTGGCCTGATCCCACTAGACTTACACGTGCAACCCCGGCGCACTATCTGGGTCAACTTGGATGTCGAGGAAGAAGTGGACATTTTGTCCCCGATGAAGCAAAAAACGCGCTATAACATTGGCTTGGCCCGTCGCAAAGGTGTGACTGTGCGCGAAGGAAGCGCCGATGACCTAGCCACCTTCTATGCGTTATCCCGTCTGACCGCTGAACGCAATGAGTTCACCATCTACCCAGAATCCTATTACCGCGCCTTTTTGCAGCTCTTTGGGCCGGCCGGCGCAAACTGTGCCCGCTTATTCATCGCCGAACACACCGGCCGCCCACTGGCTGCGCTGGTAGTGGTGGCGTTCGGCAAGCGTGCTACCTATCTGTATGGCGCCAGCAGCAACGAAGATCGTGATTTGATGCCGACCTATCTGCTGCAATGGGAAGCCATGCGTTGGGCGCGTGAGCGTGGCTGCCGAACCTACGACATGTGGGGTGTGCCCGACGAAGATGAAGAGACGCTAGAGGCCGGCTTTAAGGAGCGCAGCGACGGTCTATGGGGTGTATATCGCTTCAAGCGCGGATTTGGCGGCCAAGTGGTGCGTTACATCGGCGCATGGGGCCAGATGTTCTCGCCGCTGCGCTGGTGGCTGTACAACCAGGCTCGCCGCTTGCGCCGCGCCACCGGCCTGAGCGGTTGAGCGAATCCTTCTCTCCCTCTCCCACTTTCCTGTGCACAGGTGAGATGCACCCTCAAAATCGCTATGCCAGAGGCAATTCATCACTTCCCAAAAGACTTTAAGTGGGGCACAGCCACGGCTGCCCATCAAGTTGAAGGAAACAATACCAACAATCAATGGGCCGTATGGGAGCAGACCCCCGGCAACATTCACGGCGGTGATCGCGCCGGTCTTGCCTGTGACTGGTGGCGCAACGCCGAAGCCGATTTCGACCGCATGGTTGAACTGAGTTTGAATGCGCATCGCTTATCGGTTGAATGGAGCCGCATCGAGCCGCGCGAGGGTTATTTCGACGATGCAGCCATCGACCGCTATCGACAGATGCTGCTCGGCTTGCGCCGGCGCGGTATTGAGCCGATGGTCACGCTGCACCATTTCACCAATCCCATTTGGCTGGAAGAACAAGGGGCTTGGGAAAATGTCCAAGTTGTGCCCAAGTTCGAGCGTTTCGTGATACACGTCGTCCGCTCGTTGGGTGATCTGTGCGACGTGTGGTGCACGATCAATGAGCCGAACATCTATGCGGTGATGGGGTATTTGACCGACGACAGCCACATGCCGCCCGGCCGGCCCGGCAATTTCGATCTGACGTTGCGCGTCATCCGCAATATGCTGTTGGCTCACGCCGCTGCGTATCGCGCCCTGCACAACGTGCAGCCGCTGGCGCGCGTTGGCCTCGCCCATCACATGCGCGAGTTCCAACCGCTGCGCCCCAATCACGTCCTGGATCATCTGGTCAACCGTCTCCAAGACAATGCCTTCAACCAAGGCATTCTCGACGCACTGATGCACGGACGATGGGGCCTGATCTTGGGGCGCGGCGCAGAACAGAGCGCACGCGCGGTGCGTGGCACCTTGGACTGGATCGGCTTGAACTATTACTCTCGCACCCGCGCCTATTTCGACCCTCGGCAGCGCAGCACACTGTTTGGCGCCATCATCGATACACCCGGCGGCGAGATGAGCGACTATGACTACGGGGAGATCTATCCAGACGGTCTGCTCCACTGCTTGCGTCGTCTGGCTCGCTTCAAGTTGCCGATCTACGTCACCGAGAATGGCCTGCCGGATGAGGACGATGATCAACGCCCGGCCTTCATCGTGCGGCATCTACGTGTGCTGTGGGCAGCGATTCAATTCAACTACAAGATTCAAGGGTACTATCACTGGTCGCTGATCGACAACTTTGAGTGGGGCCAAGGGTGGCGGATGAAGTTCGGGCTGTATGCGCTCAATCCTCATACACAGGAACGGACGCCTCGTCGCAGCGCATTCCTCTACCGAGACATCGCCAAGGTGAATGCACTCAGCAGCGACATCGTGCGCGAATACACACCCGAACTGCTGCCCACACTGTTTCCCTAGCGTGCCGGCGTTATGAGATACGATGCCGAAGTGTTGATCGTAGGAGCCGGTCCTGCCGGCAGCGCTCTGGCCGCGCAATTGGCTGCTGCCGGCCACGACACGCTCTTGATCGACAAAGCCGACTTCCCGCGTGACAAAACCTGTGGAGATGCCCTCACACCGCGCGCTGTGCGTGCCTTGGAACAGTTGGGCATGTTGGAAACGGTTGTTGCCCAGGCGCACCGAGTCGAGGCAGCCGGCCTGATTGCCCCTTCCGGCTTGACGACGCGCGTCCGGTTTGATCAGTTCCTGGACGGCTGGCCGCCTTATGCGCTGGTAGTGCCCAGAGCACAACTGGACAACACTCTGCGTGAATTCGCCATCGCCAAGGGTGTGCGATTTGTTGGTCGCTGCAAAGTTGAAGGATTGTTCGAGGCGGATGGCAGAGCCGGTGTGCTTGCCCGGCAAGGGGATCGCTTGATGGCGTTGACAGCACGCATTGTTGCGCTGGCAGTCGGCGCGCATACCGGTCTGTTGCGCACTGCCGGCCTGCTGCGTGAAACCCCGCCCACCATCCCTGCTGCGCGCGGCTATTGGCGCAACGTCGCCGGCGATCAGGACACGCTATGGTTTTACTTCGACCGACGATTGAGACTGGGGTATGCCTGGCTGTTTCCAACCGGCGACTGCGGGGCAAATGTCGGCCTGGGCCTGTATCGCGCTTCTACGGATCAGACCGTTCGCTCTGCTTCTTCTTTATTGGCTGAATTTCTCGGTGACTATACCCCGTTGCGTGAGCGACTGAGTGGAGCGCAACCGAATGGGCCGGCGCGCGGCTTCCCAATACGGACAGATTTTCCTCCACCGTGTCTGGTTCAAAACCGATTTGTGTTGGTGGGGGAGGCGTGTGGGTTGGTGAATCCGGTGACCGGTGAAGGAATCGATTTGGCTCTGGAGAGCGGCTTGTTGGCAGCCGAAGCCATCGCTCAGGCCCTGGTGCGGTCAGGTGACGTGGCGCGCGGCTTAATCCGCTACGAACAAGAGCTGCGCCGGCGATATGCTGCCTACTTCCGTGAGATGCGCTGGTTGCGCGGCGTGGTCATGCGCCCACGCGCACTAGACATTTTGATTCGCAAAGGCGCCGAACGACCTGAGCTGATGCGCGCAATTGTTCACTTGAGTCTGGGCTTGGCCTCGCCACGCCTCGTGCTGAGTTGGAAAGTGTGGCGGGATGTGCTCTTCTGACCACATCCTCTCATGAGGGCTGATTCAAAGCAGCTTGTTCTGGTGGAGGAGGTTGAATCAGTTCCAGCGTGATGCCATCGGGGTCAAGAAAGTAGATGGTGTACCCCCCTTTGTTCACACCAGCCTCGATGGCCACCGGCGCCTCCGCCTTGAAACGCACACCCAGCGCCTTCATACGGGCAAATTCGGCGTGAATATCATCGACAATGAATGCCCAGTGTCCAACGCCGATGTTGTTGGTGGCCAGATCGAGGTCGTCTCGCCCGTGTGGGTGTACGTATTCGACCAACTCAATGTGATGATTGGCTCCTGGTGCAAGAGGCTGGCCCGGCACGCGCAACTGGGCTACTTTCAGATGTGCGCCCGCAAAGCCAACCAGACGCGCTGTGTATTCATTGTGCTGGGTTTGTCCGCGCACATACTCCAGACCCAGCACTTCTGTGTACCACTGTACACTGGCCTGCACATCGCGCACCGTGAACGAGACGTGAAAGAACCCCTGAACCATGCCGATTTTGGATTTTGGATGGATGATTGATGACTGCGCCGGTTGCACGTGCATTCGATGTTCTGCCCTCAGCATTCGTCGCGCGGCACCCGGCGCCCAGCACGCTTCACTCCGAACTCAGCGCACTTTGACACGCCCCTTCATCAGTTCAAGGGCAGCCTCGACAATGTGACGAGGTTGAGGCAACGCTTCTTCTTCAAGCGGCCTTGAAACGGGGATCGGCACATCCAGGCCGGCCACACGGGCAATCGGTGCATCCAGTTCGTCGAAGGCGCGTTCCATCACACGCATCGCCACTTCCGCGCCCACGCCGCATGAAGCGTGCCCTTCGTGCGTCACCAGCAAGCGGTGGGTTTTCTTCAGGGAGGCAATCACTGTATCGATATCCATCGGCACGGTGCAACGCAAGTCGACTACTTCGGCGGAGAGGCCGTGTTCTTTCTCCAACGTCTCGGCAGCTTGCAATGCAAAGAGCACCTGGCGTGAGTACGAGACGATAGTCAGGTCTGAGCCAACGCGTTTCACATCAGCTTGGCCGAGCGGGATAGTGTACTCCTCTTCCGGCACCATCCCTTTGGTTGGGTACAGCAGCTTGTGCTCGATGAACATGACCGGGTTGTTTTGGCGCAGGGCCGATTTAAGCAGCCCTTTTGCGTCGTAGGGCGTGGCTGGGATCACCACTCTGATACCGGGGATGTGCGTGAACAGGGTCTCGAAGCTCTGCGAGTGTTGCGCGCCGTTGCCGCGCCCACCGCCTTGTTGGGCGCGAATAACCAGTGGCACTTTCACTTTGCCACCGCTCATCGAGCGCATCTTAGCTGCTTGGTTGAAGATCGAGTCGGCGCACACCAGGGCAAAGTCCATGAACATCAGTTCAACTACCGGCCGTTTGCCAGTCATAGCCATTCCAACGCCCATGCTGACGAAGGCCGACTCACTGATCGGCGTATCTCTCACCCGCTCAGGCCCAAACTTGGCCAGCAACCCTTCCGTCACCCGGAACACGCCGCCATAATGGGCAATGTCTTCGCCCATCAAGATGATGTGTGGATCGCGCGTCATTTCTTCGGTCAACGCTTCACGCAGCGCCTGCGCGTAGGTCAGTTCTCTGCTTGCCACCGTGACAACCCTCTATGGTGTTTTCATGCTTATCTTGTAGTCGAGGCTCGATCTCTGGGCCGGCACCCCTCTATGCCGGCATAGAGAATGCCGGCATCGGGCCTCAAGTTGCCAAGTGTAACTCAGATAAAAAATCCCGGCTCTAAACAGGCCGGGATTTTGAATGTCTCTCTAGATCAAAACTCGCCGCAGAACGACACATTCAGCCCCAACGTCTTCATCGCCGCAGCTTTAGCGAACATCGCTTTCTTGGCCGCTGCCTTGTTCGGCGCATACACGACGTTGATGTGATTGGCCTTGTGGCGGGCCATCATCTGGTCGCGGGTGATGCCGGGGGTAATCGTGCTCATGATCGGCCACTGTTCGGTAGTCAGCTTCAGGCGCTCCTCTGTTTCGGCGTCGGGCAGCTTCACCACTTCTGCAATGCCGGTGTCAAAGTTGAGCTTGTTCGGCTCGACCCACACGCGGCTCCACACGATCCAGCCCGGCTTGCTAACGCCCTTGAGCGTGCCCCCGCCCAGCGGGAAGTACATCGGCGGTTGCCGTTCGCTGACTGCGCCGGCATAGCCGTTGACAAAGTGCGCCGGCGGCGCAGCGCCCGAGATCTCAAACACCCATACGAAGTCATCGACTTGTCG
The DNA here is from genome assembly GCA_025054635.1 of Thermoflexales bacterium. GTDB lineage: Bacteria > Chloroflexota > Anaerolineae > J036 > Brachytrichaceae > DRWP01. Next base: position 11,553 of record JANWZM010000191.1, on the reverse strand, counting down.
GATGTCGTCGTTGGCCGGCCCGCTGTACCAACGCCCCCACCGCACGTCGTGCAGCGTCGTCTCCGGGTCGAACTTCAGGCGCGTCCACAGCCCATTGGTCACCAGCGCATCCAAGCCGGCGCATTCATCCACCTCGTTAAAATGCGGCAGCGCGCGGCCTTTGTATAGCTCTTCGCCGGTTTTCTCATCGTACACGGGCGGGCGATCCACGTTGTTCAACAAGCCTTCCACCAGGTCAGAGGCCGGCGCCATGTCCTTCAAACCCTGTTGGTACTGGATGCCGATCAGGTCACAGCCGAATTCGGCGGCCATACGCACGGCGGCGATGTACATCTTGCACTGTTCCAACACCTGATGTTCGGTCAACTCGGTCGCTTCATCCGTTCCCAGTTTGAACCGCATTCCTTTGTTCAGCAGCCACTCGTACACACCGCGCGCTTCGGCGTCGCTGACGGTGCGCATCTTGGCCACCAGCGCGGACTGGCTGAGACGCTCCTTGTACACGCCGGTCGGCATCAGCAGCGAATCGGGGATGATAGCGTTGTACATGCCCATGCAGCCCTCGTCGAAGACGCCGATGATCGCCTTGCGCCGCTTGAGGTGTTCCGCGAGCGCCAAGCCCAGCTTGCGCTCTGCTGCAGGCAGCTTGTCCAAGTCCAGCGCGCGCACGTGGCTGGTGTCGTGCTTGATCCGCCCCGTGCGGATCCACTGGCGGATGCCCTTCAGGAAGAAGGGGTCATCAAAGTTCTCGCTCCAGATCGTGCTGTATTTCACGCCCATCTTGGTCAAGCTGCCGTTGAGGTTCAACATGCCGACCAAGCCGGGCCACTGACCGCTCCAGTTTGCGACGGTGAGGATCGGCCCGCGGTGGTCGCGCAACCCAGGCAGGATGTGGTAGCTGTATTGCCACACAGCCTCGGCGACGATCAGCGGCGCCTCGGGCGGGATGGACTGAAACACGTCCACGCCCATGCGCTGATTCCAGATGAAGCCGTGTTTCAGCTCTGGGTCGTACTCGTGGGCGCGGATCACCTTGATGCCCTCGTTGGCGAAGGCAGCAATCACGCGCTGCTCCATCTCGTGCTGGGCGGGCCAGCACACTTGGTTCGCGGACAGACGAAGGTCGCCGTTGGCGATAAGGTAAGCCGTGTTGGGTTTGGCGGGTTTAGGTGTTGGAATCTTCGGGATCGAGTAAGCCATACGGATGTGCTCCTTTGGAGAAGGTTCGCTTGAGCTACGCAGGCGGTGCGTCTTCCCTGTTCTTTGGGCGGATGCGCTCGCCGATGGGGGCAAGCACGGCGAGCACGACTACGCCGAGCAACGCAGACAGCGCCGCGACCACATATAGCGCGCTGCCTGCAGCCATGCCGATCGCGGCGCTGAACCAGATGCCCGCAGCGGTGGTCAACCCGTGCGCGCGCCGGTCGCTGCGCTGCAGGATCGCCCCTGCGCCGAGGAAGCCAATGCCGGTGACTACCTGCGCTGCAACCCGCGCAGGGTCACCCTGCGCGAATGCATGGATGGACAGGGCAGTGAACAGCGCCGCGCCCATGCCGACCAGCATATGCGTGCGCAAGCCGGCGACTTGCCCGCGCCGCTCGCGCTCCAGACCGATCAGCCCGCACAACGCCGCGCCGACCAGCACGCGCAGGAACAACTCCGCTTGCATCAGAGGCGGCAACGCCATGAGTGTTGTATGCAGGGTTATAGCCGATCCCACACTGGCTGGCAAGCGCCAGGAGTGTGTCAGCAAAAAGGGCGCGGGTCGAACCCGCGCCCTGGCAGGAAGGAGCAAGGCGAGGCAAACGAACTTTGGCTCAGGCGGCGATGAGCTTCTGCGGCGCGACTGTCTTGTAGCGCTTGGCGTAGTCGCTCATGCCCTCTGGCGCGATGTTGATCAACTGGGTGTAGCCCTTGCGCTTGAGGAAGCTGATCGCGGCGCTGGCGCGCGTGCCGCTCTCACACGCCACCACAATCGCGCGGTCGCGCGGCAGCTCCATCCAGCGCTGGCGCAGCTCACCGAGCGAGATCAGGCGCACGTCAGTTCTGCCGTTCGGGATCACGCCCTTCTCCCACTCGAACGGATCGCGCACATCCAAGATGACAGCGTCAGCAGCCTCGGCGTGCTGGTTGAGCACGCTTAAATCGCCGACTTCGATGCGGCTCATCGGCAGCCCGCTCGCCATCCAGGCGCTGACTGGCTCGTTGAGGTAGCCCGCCACGCTCAAGCCAGCTTCTGCCAGCATCTCTGCTGCGCGCTGGGCAACCGCTGGCACTTCCGCGGCGAGCACCACGCGCTCGCTTGGCTCGACCAGCATCTTGGTGCGCTTGACCAGGTTGCTCTGGTTGAAGGTGATGTTGAGCGCGCCCTCGGGGTGCCCTGCGGCGAAGGCAAGCTGCGGGCGCAGGTCAATCATCACTGCGCCGGCGTTGACCAGTGCTTGCACCTCGCTCAGCGACAGCGGCTTGACCTCCGCGGCTGGGGCAGCATGTGCAGCGCTCTGGCTGTAGTAGCCTTCTGGCAGCGGCAGCACACCGCGGTTGGTGTTGCGGTTGATGACGACTGACTCAACCACCTCGCGCACGACGCCCTGCATCAGCGCAGCAAACTCCTCGGCGGTCTTCGCCTGAAGCAGCCAGTTGAAGCGCCGCTCGAAGCCAATCGTGCTCATCGGCTTGCCGCTCATCTGCTTGCCGCCGCAGGCAGATCCGCCGTAGTGGGCAGGGTAGACCTCGCAGTAGTCAGGCAGCGCCATCAACTTCTGCATGCTCTCGAACAGCACTCTAGGCCCCGTCAGCGGCAGACTGACCAGGTCGGTGCGAGCGACATCGTTGATGAACAATGAGTCGCCGGTGAGCACCGCCCATGGCTCGTTCGAGCGCGGCGTGTCAATCACCAGGTATGCCGTGTGCTCTGGCGTGTGCCCCGGGGTGTGCAGGGCGCGCAGGATGACGTTGCCGATGCAGATCTCGTCTCCGTCGCGCACGCGCAAGTGCGGGTAATGCACCGAGGCGCCGGTGAGGTCAGTCTCGATGTCGTCGCGGCTTGGGGCGTAGATCACCGCGCCGCACTGTGCAGCCAACGCGCGCCCAGTTGAGATGTAGTCGGCATGGAAGTGTGTCTCAACAATCGCGGTGATGCGCAGCCCTTTATCCGCTGCTGCCATCAGATACACGTCTGGGGGCAGGCTGGGGTCAACCACAGCCGCCTCGCCTTTCGAGATGCAGCCGACAAGGTAAGACGCTGCAGAAACCGATTCGTTCAAGAACTGTCGGAAGAGCATGTTTACAACACTCCTTTGGCGCAGAGCGCGGGTTCATCGAGGCGAGCCTTCTGCGGAGTGCCCTCACCCCTGCACCCCTCTCCTACAGGGAGAGGGGACGGGGGTGAGGGCTGAATCACCACATCTCACCCCGAGCGTGTTCAGCTTCACTCACCCCTTTAGATGCGCCCGCGCAGCATCCCGTTCCAGTACATGGACGGCAGCCCATACGCCTTGAGCGCATACATGCTGTAGCGCTCCTTAGATTGATCGAATGGGAACGACTCCTTCGGTGTCAGGCTGTAGTCGAACTCCGCCAGGATCAAGCTGCCGTAGCCTGTGACCAATGGGCAGGAGGTGTATCCGTCGTAGCTCTCAGTGAGCGGCTGCCCTGCCATCGCCGAGAGCAAGTTCTCCACCAGCACGGGCGCCTGCTTGCGGATCGCGGCACCTGTCTTTGAGGTGGGCAGGCTGCTGCAATCGCCGAGGGCGAAGACGTTGGGGTAGCGCACATGCTGCAAGGTGGCTTTGTCCACCTCGACCCAGCCGCTCGAGGCTGCCAGTGGGCTTTGCTTGATCACATCAGGTGCGCTCATTGGCGGCGTGGCGTGCAGCATGTCGTAGTGGACGACGACGCGCTCGCCCGTGTCCAGCTTCTCGAATGTGGCTTCCCTGCGCTCGTGGTTGACCTCGACCAGTTCGTGGCGGAAGTAGGTCTCAATCCCCTTGCGCTGGCACACGGCGGTCAGCGACTTGGCGTACTTCTCGACCGAGAAGATCTTCCCCATGCCTGACATGAACTTGATGGTGATGTTCTCGCGCACGCCGGCGCGGCGGAAGTGGTCGTCGGCGAGGTAAGCGATCTTCTGGGGCGCGCCGCCGCACTTGATCGGCGTCGAGGGCTGAGTGAACACGGCAACCCCGCGCTTGAGCGAGCGGATGTTCTCCCAGGTGCGGTCAACCGTCTCGTAAGCGTAGTTGCTGCACACGCCGTTGCGCGCAGCAAGCGCTTCCTTCAGCCCCTTGATCTTGTGCCAATCAATCTGAATGCCGAGGGCAACGACAAGATAGTCATAAGTGATCGCCTCGCCATTGCGCAGCACCACGCGATTGGCGTCGGGGTCGAAGCTAGCGACGTACTCCTGGATCCACGTCACGCCTGACGGGATGAACTCTGCCGTGTCGCGGACGGAATCTTCTTTAGGGAAAACGCCGCCACCGACCAGCGTCCACAGTGGCTGGTAATAGTGCTTCTGGCTTGGCTCGATGAGGGCGATCTCAGGCGCGTTTGGGCGGCAGGCGAGCTGCGCAGCGACTGTTAGGCCGGCAGTGCCACCTCCAGCGATCAAGACTTGATAGTGATTCTTCATGGCTTCCTCCGAATTGGGTTTAGCTCAGGTGCGCGCCGAACGCGCGGGCAAACGCAAGCAAGAAGCCCAACGCGCGCTGCACCTGGGGGTCACTCATTGCGCGCAGCAAGCTGAACAGCGACGCTCGCTGCGGGTTCTGAGCGCTCTCGGCGAGCGCTTGCGCCGCGCTGCTGATTACAGCGACGGGCTGCTCATCCAAGACGTGCGAGTCAATCAAGGCTTTTGTCATGCTCAGCCCGCGCCGACCAAGGTACTCGATATCCACGCCGTTCTCGCGCATGCGGGCAATCGCCTCGTCGAGGGTGTCCACCATCATGGCGACCATGCCTGGCGCTTGCTGAGCGAGCTGGCTAACGGTGGGCAACAAGTCAATCAGCGTTCGCAGCGCGGCAACCGTCTCAGGCGCGCTCAGCCGCTCGAGCAGGGCGAGCAAGTCGCGGGCGCGCGCGTCCACGTCAATCCCGCGCTGGCTTAGGCTGCTCATCCAGCCGTCCACCGTGTCGGTCGCCATGCCGACGAAGGCAGGGGCTTGGGCGACGAGCGCCTCGTAGCGCTGCAGGCGTTGGTCCATCGTCTCGACGCGCGCCAAGAGCAACTCTAGGAGCGCTTCGGTTCGGTGCTCTGCCCCGTTGGGGTGAGCGTTGCCGTTCTTATATTGCGGCTGCGCCGCAGCTTCGGGGGCAGGGATGACACTCATCTGGTCCTCCTCGTGACTGGTCTCAGGTTAAAGATTAAGGCTGCGTGAGAGTGTAGCGAGGCAGGACGCTTTGAGATCGCAGCGAACTGCTTATCCAGGCATAAGCACTGGTTTATAGATTCGGATAGATCGGATGAATCGTAGGATTCGTCACTTGTCAGAGGCAAGCCTGTCTTAGGCGCTGACTCGCTCGCTAGTGCCCTCCATCTCTAGGAGCAGCCGTGAACCCACGGTGAGACCGGGGTATTTCGCCCTGCCTCGTGCCGTAGGAAGAAGAGGAGCATACAGGCGGAGGCAGAGTGACACGCCTCTCCATGCATCCCTATGGTCACCCCTTCTGTGCCTTAAGGGCGCATGCGTTGCACTCTCTGTGCGCGTCGCGCGCGCCAACGCAGGAGTCGGTGCTAGACTCTAGAATCCACAGCAAGCGTTCCGTGCCGATCTGCTCTGTCGTCATCTCTCGAGGGGGAAGGCAAGGTGAGAGCGAAGCGAAATCGTTCCGCACGACAGCAAGGAGGGTTTGAACTCATGTGCACGTATCGCCCCATGGGGCAGGCAGCCCGACTCGCCATTGCCAGTGCGCTTTGTCTAACGGCGCTTGTCGCGACGCCGCCGGCTATGGCTCAAGGCGGGCTGAGCATCGTCAATCTGCAAGCAAACACGTCCACAGTTGGTCAGTACGAGAAGTTCGAGCTGACCTTTGACATCAACGGTAGCGTTGCGACCAACCCGTATTTCCCCTACGACCCCACACCGCCGCCCGGTGTGCCAGCGGGCGTCGGCATCACCGTCGAGGCTGTGTTTACCCATCTGAGCAGCTCAACCGTGCTCACCCAACCGGGCTTTCTGTATCAGCCCTATGAGCGGCGCTGCGTGTCAGGGGGCACGTTTGTGGCGACCTGCCCGCCAAACGGCGAGGAGTGGCTATATCCCATTGGCGCGCCGAAGTGGACAGTCCGCTTTGCGCCGCAGCAACTGGGGGAATGGCGGTATGTCGTGCGCGCGCGGGACGCCTCAGGCAGCGCTCAGAGCAGCTTCGGCACGTTCACCGTTGTGCCCTCGACGTTGCCGCACAACCACGGCTTCATCCGCATCGCCCAAGCCGACCCGGGGTACTTCGAGTATTCCGACGGTACCCCCTTTATTGGCGTCGGGCATGGCGAGGGCTTCCGCGGTTGGCGCTATACCTATGATGCCGACGAGGCAATAGCGCGGCTTGCCAGCGGGCGGGTGAACTTCATCCGCACATGGATGAGCGGGTCGAGCATATACATGGCGCCGTGGAATCCCTGGTACTCGCACCACTTGCCTGGCGAGGGCGGCTATTTCAACCCAACCAGCTTGACCTACACTCATGCCTACAGCGGCAACTTGGTGTCGCTGCGGTTGTGGGATTACCCCGACCCGGGCGTAGACAACCGACGCAACCCGTGCATGTTCAACGGCTTCGACACTGGCGTCGCTGTCCGCCCCAATACCACCTACCGTCTGCAGGTGCGCCTGCGCCTGATCGGCGTGACTGGGCCGCGGCGCAGTGGCTACCCCTACGGCTTCACCGTTCGGCGCGGTGGCTGGCTCGGTGAGGACTGCAGCGACCCAGAACGGACGAGCAGCAACTCGACTGTGCTGCTGCCGCACGTGACTAGCACCACGGGCTGGACAGTCGTGAGCAGCACCTTCACCACAGACGCCAACACATACTACCTAGACAACTTCTACCTGATCCTGGATAACACCACTGGTGGTGACGCCTACATTGACGAGGTCTCGCTGCGCGAGGTAGTTGACGGCGTCCCTTCTGGACCGGAGGTGCTGCGCAAGGGGCGCTTTGCGTATCACCTGTATTTCGACCCCTACGCCTCATGGCAATGGGATTACTTCCTCGACCGTGCGGCGGAGCACGGCATCACCGTCCGCCCCGTCGTGCTGGAGAAGAACGACTGGATTGCGAATCACCTTGACGCAAACGGCAATCCTGTCGGCAGCTACTATGAGCTGGACAACAACCGCTTTTATGCTGCGCCGAACACAGCGGTACGGCGCTTCCATGAGTACTACTGGCGCTACCTGATTGCGCGCTGGGGCTACTCGCGCGGCGTGCACTCCTGGGAGCTGATCAACGAGGGCGACCCCTACAACGGCAATCACTACGCGATGGCAGACGCCTTCGGGCGCTTCATGCGCCAGCACAACCCTCATCGTCAGCTCACTACCACCTCGCACTGGCACAGCTTCCCGATGATCGAGTTTTGGGCAAACCCGCAGTATGACGGGGTGGACTACGCCGACATTCACGAATATGCCTGCTGCGGCAATCGTTACGCCGGCTGGGCAGGAACCATCGGCGGAGCGCTGACATTGGACACCGACCCCGCGCACGATTACGACGGGCGCGGTGGCTCAGTGCGCATCCCTGGTGCAACGTGGTTCAACAACGCTGGCGATACCCCGCGCAGCTTAGCCATCCGTGGTCAGGGCGAGTGGGTGATCCGCTTCAAGATGAAAGCACAAGACTTCACAGGGAGTTGTCCCTATGGCGCGCCAAACACGCTCGCTGGACCGAGGCTGCTGTGGATTCTGGACAATGGTCAGCCGAACAGCCGCTCCAACGTTGTCCCGCCTGCCCCGAGCGGGCAAAACTTCGTTTGCAGCGCGCCCGCGGGCACATACGGCTGGAGACAGTTCGACAGCCGCTATCTCGCGGACGGCGTGACCTCCGCGCCGATCTCCGCGCGGCTGGTCATTACCGATGATGACCTACACCACTTGATCATCGCCTTCCAAAACGGCTTCGGCACAGGCGGTACGGCGTGGATCGACGACGTGGAGTTGATCGCTCCCGATGGGCGCAAAGCGTATCTGAACGGCATGTTCGACCCGACGTCGATCTTGTCCGACACCGCACATCTGACCGCAGCGCTGAGCCAGCAGATCGGCGGACGCAGCTTGATCGGGCCGCGCAAGCCGGTCACTCGCGGCGAGGTTGCTGTTGGCGACGACACGGGCTATCGCGGCGACAGCCAACACGCCCAAGTGAACGACACCCAGGGCGTTTGGCTGCACAACTTCGTCTGGGCGCAGATCAACCCCGGCGGGCTGTATGAGCTGTACTGGGACCAAAGCAACATCATCCAGTACAACTTGTACTTCCACTTTAAAGCGTTCCGCGACTTCATGGACGGCGTGCCGCTGAACAACGGGCGCTACGCTGACGCGCGGGCGCAGACCTCTGACCTCAACCTGATCCCGCTCGGGCAGATGGATCGTGTCGCTGGGCGTGCTCATCTGTGGATTCGCCACCGGCAGTTCACCTGGTGGAACGCGATCAACAACGTGAGCATCCCCCCTATCTCTGGGACGGTGACTCTGCCCGATGTCGCCAACGGCATCTATCGGGTCACCTGGTGGAACGCCTGGCTCGGTCAGCCGATGACAACGACGGCTGCTGTGGCGACGAACAACGCGCTGACGTTGACCCTGCCGATGCCAATCACGTCGAGCATCGCGCTGAAGGTTGACCGCGAGTGGCAGACGCAGCTTTACCTCCCCCTGCAGCGCAAGAACAGATGAGGGTTGCGCGATCGCAGCAAACAGGGGTTGAGTAGAATCACGCGGCTTGGCTTGTTCCAAAGCTCACCCTCACCCGGAGCAGATTCGATGAAGATCGCCGTCATTGGTGGCACAGGCAAGGAAGGATCAGGGCTGGCGCTGCGCTGGGCACATGCTGGTCACGAAGTCGTGATTGGTTCGCGCGATCCTGAGAAGGCGCAGCGCATAGCAGAGGAGCTGAACTTGGCGTTGGGCGAATCGCGGATCGCAGGAGCGGACAACCGCACGGCAGCGCAGCAAGCCGAAGTCGCTGTGCTCACTGTGCCCTACGCTGCGCACCGCGAAACCCTAGCTGGGCTGCGTGATGTGCTCGCAGGCAAAGTGCTCGTTGATGTCACCGTGCCGCTCAATCCGAATGACTTTCTGCGCGTGTATGTTCCTCCTGGCGGCTCGGCGGCAAAAGAGGCACAACAGACCGTTCCGGAAGCCAAAGTTGTCGCCGCTTTCCAGAACATCTCTGCGACGCACCTCAAGAAACTAGACGCTGTCATTGACTGCGACGTGCTGGTGTGCGCCGATGACGATGCAGCGCGGCAGGTTGGCATGCAGCTTGTCGCTGACGCCGGGATGCGCGCCTGGGATGCCGGCCCGCTCGACAACGCGGTTGTCGTCGAGGGGCTAACGCCGATCCTGCTGGGCATCAACAAGCGGCACAAGGTCAAAGGCGCAGGCATCCGCATCACTGGCGCGTAAAAGCGCCCTGTATGCTCACCCTGCATCCGCTGCATGGTCTGCCGCTTATTCAACCTGGGGATGACCTCTGCGCGTTGCTCGGTGGGGCGTTGCGCTCGCTTGCGCCACAGGCAGGCGATGTGCTGGTCGTGACCTCCAAAATTGTCGCCAAGGCAGAGGGACGATTTGTTCATCTTGACGAGGTGACGCCCTCTCTAGAGGCGCGCCGGATTGCTGCGCAAACCCGCAAAGATCCTCGGCTCGTCGAGGTTATCTTGTCGGAGTCTCAAGCGGTGGTGCGAGCAGTGCCGAACGTGTTGATCACGCGCCATCGCTTGGGGTTCATCTCAGCGAACGCAGGCGTAGACCACTCAAACGTTGCGGGTGAGGAGACAACCGTACTGCTGCTTCCGCGCGATCCTGATGCCTCAGCGCGTCAATTGCGCGCTGGGCTGCACCAACGACTAGGGGTTTGGCTTGGGGTTGTGATTGCCGACAGCCATGGGAGACCGCATCGCCTAGGAACAGTCGGTGTGGCGATCGGCGTCGCAGGCATCCCTGGGGTCGAGGATTGGCGCGGACGTCCCGATCTATTTGGGAATCGGCTTCAGCACACTGAAATTGGCTTTGCCGACATGGTCGCGAGCGCCGCAACATTAGTGATGGGTCAAGCAGCTGAAGGGATTCCAGCGGTGCTGGTGCGTGGGTTGCGCTTCTCACCACGCGACGGCAGCGCGGCTGAGATCATCCGCCCACCGCAGCTCGATCTATTCCCGTGAGACTGCCGACCGCCTCCGATTGACCCTAGCTTGTCGCTGGTTCCGGCTGATATTGCGGTTGGTCAACTCAGCCGACACTAGGCACAGCACCTCGATACCGCCCCCTCTCCAAAGCTCATCCGCCGCGCAGCCCTTTCTGCACAGGTGGGCTAGGGACACACGCGAAACTCGACGATTGGAACAGGTTTTGCTGAGTAGCGCGTGTGGGAAGTCGCAGGCGTATTCGCTCAAGGCAGACGACGCTGAGCTAGAGCAGGAGCTGGCTATGTTGGCGCAACGGACGCGAGGTTTTTGTCGGAGCAGAGCACGGCTGATGGGGCTAGTTGATAAATGCTCAACCTACGATTTCTATGCACGACCCCAGACTCCCTCAGGGCATGTCCTACAGTTCGGTGTGTAGGAGAACAGAGCCACATCGGAGCGCAAGCGCTACCCAACCGACCTCACCGAAGCGCAGTGGACACTTATCGAGCCTGGCGCAGCCTCGTTGCTCGTTCAAAGCGCCCTCTCATGCTTGTGCGGCTGGAACGACAACCACCAAATTCTAGGGCGGCAGCCCTGCACACGCTGCCGCCCTCGCCCAGGAGCAAAGTGAGCCGCTACCGAGCCTGCTCCGCGCGCCACACCACCGGCACGAACACCCGCGCGGTGCGCTCCGCTGGACGCTGCACCATCGGCACAAACGCCCGATACGGCTCAACCTCTACCTCCGCCGCCTGCCGCATCAGCGCCTGACCGCGATACGAAACCACCATCGCGTTCGCAACTCGATACGACTGGTGCATTGGCGCGTTCGCACCCGCGCGCACCGTCACCGTGATCCGCACCGCCTCGCCCGCTGGCACCAGCACGTCGCGCCACACCAGCATGCCGCCTGCGCTCTCGTCCGGCGCGACCGACGCCGTCACAAACGTCATCCGCCCGTCCAGCGCATCCGTCACCGTCGCTCGGGCAGCGACCGCGCCAGTGTTGCTCAGCACCAACGTGTAGCCCACCAGGTCGCCCACGTGCACCAACTCCGCGTGTGCCACCTTCGCCGTCCCGCTGTTGTTCAGCTCGGGCTGCTCATCGCTGTCGCACGGCAAGCTCCAGCACTCCGGCTCATCCGGCGGGTAGAGATTGTCCGCCGTCCAACTGAAGCGGTTGACAAGCTCCGCCGTCGC